>JAKDLG010000060.1 GCA_030452985.1 Humibacillus sp. | reverse complement strand
CCCCCCCCCCCCGGGGGGTTCCCCCCCCGCCCCCCCCCCGGGGGGTGGTTACCCCCCGGCCGCGGGGCCTGTGGGTTCCCCACTAACTGCCCTCTCGACGTTGTTGGAGCGGATGGCGGCTACTTCATCGTGCCGCCGGTCACCGACCCCTGCAGCTGGCGCTGGAAGATGACATACACGACGAACACCGGAACGACCGTGATGACGACCGCCGCGAACAACGCGCCGAAGTCAACGGCGTACCCGGCCTGAGACGCGAACGCCGCCATGCCCTGCGACAGCACGTAGTTGTCGCGGTTGGTGTTGAGCGCCACCGGCAGCAGGAACTGGTTCCACAGGCCGATGAAGTTGAAGATCGCCACCGAGGCCATGCCCGGCTTGGCCATCGGCAGCATGACCTGGAAGAACTTGCGCCACTCCCCCGCGCCGTCCACCTCGGCCGCCTCGGCGATCTCGGTGGGCAGGTCCTTGAAGAACGGGTAGAGGAAGAACACGGTGAACGGCAGCGCGAACGCCACGTAGGTCAGGATCAACCCCGGCAACGTGTTGAGCAGCCCGATGCCCTGCAGCACGAAGAAGAGCGGCACGATCGCCAGGAAGATCGGGAACGTCAGCCCGGCGAGCATCAGGTAGTAGATCACCCGTGACCCGAAGAACTGGTACCGGGCGAGCACGTACGCGCACATCGCGCCGAGCGTCATCACGATGACGAGCCCGAACCCGACGACGATCACCGTGTTGAAGAAGTACGTCCCGATGCCGGCGGTCGTCCATGCGTTGACGTAGTTGTCGAAGTTCCACTGCTTCGGTAGCGCGAACGGCGAGGCGAAGATCTCGCTCGTCGTCTTGAACGAGGTCATCACCGTCCACAGCAACGGCACGATGACGATGACAGCCCAGAGGCTGAGCACCGTGTGCGACGTCAGGCTCACCGCGCGGTCACCGCTCGCCTTGTGCACCTGGGCCGGTGGAGCGGTGCGCACGTTTGCGGATGCCGTGCTCATCGCGCCTCCCCTGACTGCCCGCCACCGGTCAGCCGGTTGACCAGGAACACCAGGCCGGCGAAGACGAGAGTCGTCGCGGCCAGCACAACACCCATCGCGCTGGCCTGGCCGAACTGGCCCTTGGTGAACGCCGTGGTGAACAGGTCCTGAGACATCACCAGCGTCGAGTTCTCGGGCCCGCCCCCGGGGTTCATCGCCTGCATATACACGAAGGCGTCGAGGGCGAGGATGCCGAGGTAGATGTAGGCCGTCTGCACGTTCTCACGGATGAGCGGGAGCGTGACCGAGAGCGCGGTGCGCAACCGACCCGCGCCGTCAATGCGGGCAGCGTCGTACATCTCCGCCGGGATCCCCTTGATGGCCGCCACGAAGAGCACCATGTAGAACCCGACGAAGCTCCAGATGATGACGAACATGATCGCCGGCATCGCTGTACGGGTGTCCCCGAGCCACGGGAAGGATGCGAACTGCTCCAACCCGATGCCGGTGAGGATGCCGTTGACCAACCCGGTGGACGGGTCGTACATCCGCTGCCAGAGGATCCCGATGATGATCGCGGGGATCGTGTAGGGAAAGAACGACACGACGCGGTAGAAGCTCGAGTTGCGCAGGCCGCGCACCCGCCCGCCACTGGGGCCGCCGACCGTCACCATCGTGGCCAGCGCGAGGCTGAGCACGATGGTGACGATGGGCACGACGATCGCGAGCAGGACGTTGTTCCACAGCGCGGTCATGAAGATGTCGTCGCTGAAGAGCTTCTTGTAGTTCGAGATCCCGATGAAGTCCATCTTCGCGGTGAACCCCGACCAGTTGGTCAGCGAGTAGTAGAACGCCTGGATGAACGGCCAGATCACGAACAGCACGAAGATCAGTAGCGGCAGCCCGAGGAACACGACCATGAAGCTGACCCGGTCGAACGTCAACCTGCGCCTGCTTGGCTTGCCTCGAGCCTCCGCCGGGTCGACATCGACGGAGGCCCCGGTCAAAGGAGGTCCGCCGGGGGGTTCGACCACGGCCTGGGGGGTCATGAGACCTTGACCTTCTTGACCGAGTCGTCGTTGCGGACCTTGTCGGTGATCTGCTGCAGCCCCTTGGTGAGGCCGGCGACGTTGGTGCTGCCGGCGAGGAAGCTGTTCCACACCACGAGCTGGTCCTTGTTCATGCCGTAAAGGTCGACGAAGTTCCAGCTGAAGATGTCGTCACCGGCGGCCTCGAGCATCTTCGTCTGGGAGACGAGCGCCGATGAGCCGAAGCCATCGGCCGGCACGATGCCCTTGACGATGGTCGGTGACAACCGGGTCTTGGAGAAGTTGGTGGCCGCCTCCTTCGAGAGCATGGTGCGCAGCAGCTCCTTGCCGCCGGCGACGTCCTTGCCCTTGGTGGGGATGATGAACGGCTCGCCGGCCGCACTGTGCATCGCCGTGTATGGCTTGTCCGAGCTCGAGTCGACGGTGGGCTCCGGGGCGCCCGTCATGACGAAGCCCTTCTTGGTCTGGTCCTTCATCTCGTTCTCGATCCACGAACCCGAGGGGTAGAGCAGCGCCGCCTCGTCGTTGCTCCACTGGGCCTGCGCCTGGGTGAACTGGGTTCCCGATCCGCCGGGCTTGAAGTAGCCCGCCTTGACGACATCGCCCATCGCCTTGAAGACGGCCTGCACGGCCGGCTTCGACCAGCAGTCGGGCTCGAGGTTCTCCAGCGACAGTCGGATCTCGTCGCCGCCCTGCTTGATCGCGGAAGCAATGGCCAACGTCTGGTAGTACGTCGCGGCTTCCTTGCCCCAGACGAAGAGGTACTTGCCCTGCTTCTTCGCGTCGGCGCCGAGCTTCATCGCGTCATCCCACGTCTTCGGCGGCGTCCAGCCGTTCTTGTCGAAGAGGGACTTGGAGTACCAGAGGGCGTAGACGGTCAAGACGTAGTTGAGCGCAACGAACTTGTCGCCGAAGGTACCCGGCCGCACGACGCCGCCGAAGAGGGTGTCCTTGATCGGGGTGCCCTCGAGGTTCGGCGCCTCGATGACGCTGGTCATGTCCTCGAGCTGGTCGAGGATGGTGTTGA
This sequence comes from Humibacillus sp., assembly GCA_030452985.1. Taxonomy (GTDB): domain Bacteria; phylum Actinomycetota; class Actinomycetes; order Actinomycetales; family Dermatophilaceae; genus DSM-29435. The sequence continues at coordinate 24,369 of JAKDLG010000060.1, read as the reverse complement.
AGCCGATCGACCCGGCGCCCGAGTTGTCGATGAGGTCGGGCGGGTTGCCCGAGACGAAACGCGGCTGCAGCTCCTGGGCGATCTGTGTTGACGGCGAGACCTTGACGGTGCTGCCGGGGTGGTTCTTCTGCATGATGTTCGCTGCGAAGTCGACGTAGTCGATGCCGTAGCCACCCTTGAAGATGACGGCGTCGACGGTGGCGTTGTCGGCCAGGCCGAAGGGGTTGTCCTTCGACACCTTGCCGGTCGGGCCGGCGGCAGCCGGCGTGTTGCTGCTGCTGCCCGCGCACGAGGCCAGGGTGCCGGCCAGCGGCACGGCGAATGCTGCCGCTAGGGCCCCTCGCATGAAGATGCGGCGGTCGATTGCCTTCTTTTCGATGTCCATTCTGGTGTTCATCCCTTCCATGGGTGGGTAATTCAGGCGTGCCGACGGAGTCGGTCGCCATAGCGGTCTTCGAGGCCGTGGTTGTGTTCGTCACCGCCGGGAATATTGGCCGACAGGTAGACCGGTGGGGTGTGGCCGGCTGCCGCGATCCGCTCGGCGGCGCCGATGGTGAGCAGCTGGGCGATGAAGGCGGCGGTCATCGACGAGACCGCACCGACGCCGATGCCATCGCCGTCGGCATCCCCGTCGCCCAAGGTCAGGGTCGCGTCGCCGTACGGCGCGAGGTTGTCGATGACGGCGTCGGCGATCTCGCTGAGGCGCCGGCCGCTCGGGTGCTTGGGCGTCACCCGTGCGGTGTGCTCGAGGCTCGTCACGGCGATCACGCCGTGACCGTTCTCCTTGGCCTTGAGAGCGAAGCCGACGATGGAGCCGTTGACCCCCGAGTTGCTCGCGATGAGGAAGACGTCGGCAGGGGCGGGGTCGGTCAGCGCCCAGAGGTCGTCGACGATCGTCGGCTCCCGTTCGAGGGTGGAGGCCGATGCGAGCACCGACCGGTCCTGACCCCCCAGCACGACGACATCGCTGAGGGCGATGCGGGCCGTCGGGATGAGCCCTCCAGCACGCCCGGCGATCTCCATCGCGAAGGCCTGCGAGTGCCCGGTCCCGAACGCCTGGAGGATGCCGTTGTCGGTGATCGAGTCGACGATCATGGTGATGGCCGGGTCAAGGCCACCCTCGGCCGCCATCGCAGCGATCCGCTCGATGCGGCTCGTGGTCTGCTCGGTCATCTGTCTCATGAGGTCAGGCATGCGCGGGGTCCTTTCGGGGCTTACGTCCCGGGGCGGGGGGAAGGGTCGTCGGGTTGCTGGTGGCGCTCGCGGGCGGTCGTCGCAGCAGCCGGCGGTGGGGCGAGACGGCCATGGCGGAGGCCGCCAGCTTGGTCGTGGTGCGGGCGAAGTTCTGCTGCGCGACCAGCACGTACAGCAGGTCGAGCACGAAGAGCTGCGAGTGCTTGGCCGACAGCTCGTCGGGCTGGAGGTACTCGTCGGGGGCTGCCGTGCGCAGGTGCTCGTCGGCGAGCCCGGCCAGGGGCGAGTCGGAGCGGTTGGTCAGGGCCACCGTGAGGGCGCCGGTCGACTTCGCCTGCGAGAGCATCTGGACCGTCTCGTGGGTGCGACCCGTGTTCGAGATGCCGATCGCCACGCTGCGCCCGTCCTGGATCGCGGCGCTGGTGAGGCCGAGGTGAACCTCTGTCCACGCGTGCACGTTGATGCCGATGCGGTAGAGGCGCATCGCCATCTCGTTCGCCATGCCGCCACTGCCGCCGATGCCGTAGATGTCGACATGCTCGCACTTCGATATCCGGGCCGCGATACGGGTGAGCTGATCAAGGTCGATCGACTCCGCAGTCGCCTCCAACGAGCGGGAGTGCGTGTCGAGCAGCGCGCGGAGCACCTCACCGGCGCTGTCGTCGGGATCGAACGCCCGGCCGATGTCGGTATGCCACGACTCGCTGGTGTCGCCCCGTCCGACGTCGGCCGCGACCCCCACCCGCAACGGCACGTAGCCGGCGTAGCCGATGGCTCGGCAGAACCGGGTCACGGTCGCGGCCGACGTTCCGGCCTGCTCGGCCAGCTCGGTGATCGACAGGTTGAGCGGCGCCGTCGGGTGCTCGAGCAGCAGTCCCGCTATCTTGTCCATGGCCGCCGACATCTGCGGCCGCCTGGCCGCGATCCGGTGGGCGACGCCGAGGCGCGAGTCGGCAGGGCCTACTCGGTTCGCCAGCTTGGACGTCGACACCATGGTGAAAATTCGTCTCACTCGAAGGGAATGTTCACTGAAAATCTTTCCCATCCTGAGCGTGAGGTCAACGAATGGTCGATGACAAGTCGGTAACGATGACCCACCACCTCGGCGTCGACGCGGGCGGCACCTCCACCCGCGCCGTCGTGCTCGACTCACACGGGCGCGCCCTGGGCTACGGGCGGTCCGGCAGCGGCAACCCCATCTCGGCGGGTCCGGCCGTCGCCGCGACGTCACTGCGAGCCGCCACCGCGCAGGCCCTCGCCGGCGCCGGCCTGAGGGGCTCGGTCATCAGCACGACCGCCGTGGCGATGGCCGGGGGTAGCAGCGTGACCGACGACCCCGACGTGGCCGACAGCATCCGCGACGCCCTGGTGTCCACCGGCGTGACGGCCGGCGTGTCGATCGAGAAGGACCTGCTCGCCCTCTACTTCTCGGGAACGCCCCAACCCGACGGGTACGCCCTCGTATCGGGGACCGGAGCCGCCGCCGTACGGGTGCGTGGTGGCGAGGTGGAGGCAGTCTGTGACGGGCTGGGCTGGCTGCTCGGCGACGACGGCTCCGGCTTCTGGATCGGCCGCGAGATGGCCCGTGCCGTCGCAGCCGACCTCGACGGACGGGGGCCGGCCACCGCACTCACCCCGCTACTCCTCGCGGCCACGGCCTCCGCCACCGGCCAGAAGACCGAGGTCAGTCTCGACCCCGGTTCCGTTGAACCACAACACCCGTCGAGCGATCAGAACCCGCTGCTGCGTGAGATCGTGAAACACGTCTACGCCCTACGGCCGGTGCAGCTCGCACAGTACGCACCGCTCGCCTTCGAGGCCATGTCTGCCCACGACGCCGTGGCCGAGAACATCGTCAACCGGGCTGGGCAGGCTCTCGCCGACACCCTTGCGGCCGTGGTGATCCCGGGCCTCGACGGCCCGCTCGTCGTGGGTGGCAGCGTGCTGGTGAACCGGCAGGCTGTTCGCGACATCGTCGGGGGCGTCCAGCCTCACTCCCCGCCTGCGCCGGCCGGGGAGGCCCGAGCCGGGCGGCCACTCGTGATCGTGCCCGACGGCCTCGTGGGGGCCGCGGTTCTCGCGCTGCGCAACGCCGGGCTCCCCGTCGACACAGGCGTGTTCGACACTGTGACACGCTCGGTTCGCCGGCTGCGCTGACCCGGGCTGTCTACGACATCCGCGCTGCCACGACGAGAGACCCTGCCGGCCCCCGTTGACCGCCCGATCCTCTTTCTGGAAGGACCTTCTCGATGACGAGCACCCTGCACCTGAGCCGACTGTCGCTGCCGACCGCCGCGGTCGGGCCCATCAACCCGCTGCCGCCGCTCTTCGGGCCGCGCGACGCCCATCAAGTGACCGATGCCGGTGACGCCGACGAGGAGATGATGCAAGGGGTCGGCTACGGACGGGTGGCCAGCGTGCTTCCCTACCTGCTCCAGGACGGCTACGACCGCACGCTGACCGAGACCGAGCACGAGGTGGCGGTGCTCGAGAACGACACCCTGCGGGCCACCTTCCTGCTCGACGCCGGCGGACGACTGGTCTCGCTCGTGCACCGGCCGGGCGACCGCGAGCTGCTCTTTCGCAACCCGGCCTTCCAGCCGGCGAACCTCGCCCTGCGCGACGCCTGGGTCAGTGGCGGTGTCGAGTGGAACATCGGCACGATCGGGCACAGCCCCCTCACCTGCGAGCCACTGCACGCGGTTCGAGCCCAGCACGCCGACGGCTCCCCCGTGCTGCGGATGTACGAGTACGAGCGGCTGCGCGGCGTCGTCTTCCAGATCGACGCCTGGCTACCGGAAGGATCCCCGGTGCTCTTCGTGCACGCGCGCATCGTCAACCCGGGCGACGAGACGGTGCCTATCTACTGGTGGTCGAACATCGCCGTGGCCCAGACCGCCGACGTGCGCGTCGTGGCGCCCGCCGACGCCGCCTGGCAGTTCGGCTACGACGCGACCATCCGGCGAGTGCAGATGCCGGTCACGAGCGGCATCGACCGCACCTACCCGACGCGCAGCGTCGAGGCCGCCGACTACTTCTTCGACCTTCCCGCGACCGAGCGGCGGTGGATCGCAGCCGTCGACGCCGAGGGCAGCGGCCTGGCCCAGGTCTCGACCGACCGCCTGCGTGGTCGCAAGCTCTTCCTCTGGGGCGAGAGCGACGGTGGTCACCACTGGCAGGAGTGGCTGAACGGCCCTGGCCAGCATTACCTCGAGCTCCAGGCGGGGCTGGCCCGCACGCAGCTCGAGCACCTCCCGCTGCCGCCCCGGGCGCAGTGGTCGTGGGTCGAGGCCTACGGGATGGTCTCCGGGCCGGCCGACGAGGTGCACAGCTCCACCTGGTCGCTCGCCCGTGACGCGGTGGCGCGAGGTGTCGACGAGCTCGTCCCGAAAGCCACGCTCGAGCGGGCCTTGGCCGACGCGAAGACCTGGGTCGACGACGAACCCCTTGAGGTGCTCTCGGCCGGTTCGGGCTGGGGAGCGCTCGAACGCACAGCCCGCGCACGCTCGGGTGACGACTCCCTGCGGATGCCGGCAACTCCTTTCCCCGACAGCACGATCGGCCCCGAGCAGCAGACCTGGCTCGCTCTTCTCGACGGCGCCGCTACCCTCCCGGGCGACCCGTCCGACCCGCCCCTCTCCTACCAGGTCGACGACCGCTGGGTCGGGCTGCTGGGCCGCGCCACGGGCTGGCAAGCCGCTCTGCACCGAGGGGTGGCCCGCGCCGCCCACGGAGACCTCGATGCCGCCGAAGCCGAGTGGGCGGCATCCGCCAAGGACCAGCCGAACGCCTGGGCCCGACGCAACCTCGGCGCCCTCGCCCGCTCCCGCGGAGATCTCGACCTCGCCCTGGAGCACTACCGCGCCGCGCATCAACTCAGTCCCGACCTGCTGCCGCTCACCCTGGAGCTGCTCGAGGCGCTACTGGAGTCTGGCCAACCGAACGAGGCCCTGTCGCTGATCGCCGGCGCGCCGGAGGCGCAGCGGGGTCACGGGCGGATGCGGTTCGCCCAGGCGCGGGCGATGCTCGCGACCGGCGACCTGGCGGGGGTGGCGGCGATCCTCGAAAGCAGCCTCGAGATCGCCGACATCCGTGAGGGCGAGACGTCGCTGACGACCTTCTGGGACACCTACCAGGACGCGCTCTCGCCGAGCCGCGACCGACAGCCGATGCCGCGCGCTCTCGACTTTCGAATGAAGGCGTCGGGCTGACCCGCTCCGGCTCTGCCCCCCTGCGGCCCAGCAGGCTTGCCGTCGCGGCGATCAACGCAACGGCATCCGGCTCCGCAGTCGATGGCTCGGCTCGAGCCGGCTCAGCGGTACAGCGCGAACTCCAGGGTTCGGCCGCCCGACCCGCTCACGTCGATCGTCAGAGTGACGAGGCTGCCCGATCGCGTCAGCGAGACGCGGCTCGCGTCGGCTCCCCTGACCCGGCGGGCACGTGAGTTCGCGACCACCAGAGTCACCGTCGACTGTGCCTGCGTCGGGTCACTGACGCTGATCCGGGCGATGCCTCCGCTCGTGCGCGCGATCAGGCACAGACTGGCGTTCGCGGTGAAGTCACCGACTGTTCCCGGCTTCCAGAAGTTCGCGGCGACGATGCCGCCCCGGTAGCCGACGCCCTGCGCGGTCGAGTCGTTGCGAAGCACGGTGACGGCGCCGCGGCGGGCCTGGGCTTTCGTTCGGCCGACCCCCGCGCCGGGGAGCACCACGTAGGCGTACGTGGCCCCGGCGACGTCGGCGCCCGACCCGTGGGAGTACGCCAGGGTGGCGTACTGCCGCGTGCGCAGATCACCCGTGCCCGCCGCGGTGTTCGTGTTGTTGCGCTGCCACGTTCCCTCCCGCGGCGCGACGCTCGCGGTGAGACCGGGTGCCCCGTCGAGAAAGACGTAGCCGCCCACGCCCTCGAGGTGAGCCCACCGGGCGCCGCCCAGGGCGGAGGCGCGGGCGATCTCGGATGCCGCGCTCTTCGTGGCGTCGGCCCGGACCGTGCGGTCGGTGGCGCCGAGGCTCACCAGAAGCTCGCGTGGACGGTCACCGAGGTTGCGGTGCTCGACGACGGTACGCACCTCGGCGTCGCTCTGCGTGGAGATGTCGCTGCCCAGGGCCACGACCATGTTGGGCAGGGTGAACCATGACTTGCGAGCCACCAAGCCGGTGCCTCCCGGGGCGACGAGGTGCATGCCGGCCAGGGCCAGGCCATCGAAGGTGACGCCACCGGTCCACTCGTTCTGTGGGGTGGTCGCGCCCCACTGCCCCTCGGGGTTGGGGGGCAGTGGCGTCAGGTCGACCGTGGTACCAGGTGGTGCCGTCAGGTCGAAGGTGGCCCAGTAGTCGTCGTCGAAGTGGTCGTCGTCACCCGCCAGGTAGAGGTAGGTCATGCCCTGACTCGTCTTGACCCCCTCGAAGTTCTCGGCGGGGGTGCCCTCGTGCCACGCGATCCGTCGCGAGCACATCGCCACGCACAACGCCCAGGAGTCGCGCTTGCCTCGGTAGACGAGCCGGTCCATGGCGGGGAACATCACCGGGCCGGTCTCGTCAGCCGCGGCCGCCACCGACGAGCTCATCAGGTCGGTGACCAAAGCCAGGCGCACGATGTTCGTGGTGTCGGTGATGGTGGCCGCGGCGTTGCTGACGATCCACTGCTTGCACAGGCCCCGCCAGTGACGAGCCGTCGCCGCGTCGGCGGCCTGCGCCAGCCGCAGGGTGTACTCGATGAGCTGGTTGCCGTCGTCGATGCTGCGCTCGGCGAACCGTGAGACGGCCCGCCCGCGAACGGCATCCATCATCTGGCCGTTGTACATCAGCGGTGCGAACGAGCCCTCCACCGCCGACGTCAGGTTGGCTCTGGTCGGGTCGGTGATGTCGAAGGTCGTGCCGGCGAGCAGGGCGAACAGCTTGGAGAGCCCGCCGAGCAGCACGAGGCCGTAGGTGCCTGTGTAGCCGATGGTCGAGTGCTGGATGAACGACCCGTCCTTGAAGAACCCGTTGCCCTCGGTGACGTACTGCCAGGTCGGGCTGAGGGCAGCGACTGCAGCATGGAGCAGGGCCGTGTCGGGCTGGACGACGGAGCGCACGATGATCGCCTGGCAGATGTCGACCCGGTTCGCCCCGTCAGACTCGATGACCCCGCTCGGGTGAATCTGCAACCGGGGGTCGCGGTTCGGCAGGAAGTGGTCGATGGAGGCGCAGTACGCGTCGATGGCCGACTGGTCGAGCTCGGCGTGCAGGATCGCCATGATGTCGGCGAGCGGGCGGGAGGCGCCGATGATCCACGACCACCAGTTGCCCCACCAGTCGGTGTTCTCGTTGTAGATCGTGGTGTGCAGGTGCTCAAGCCCGGCCTTGACGGTGTCGAGCACCGCGGCCGAGCCCTCGTGCGCCGAGCCCGGCGTGGCCCAAGCCACCGCCATCGTCTGCAGGTCGACATAGTTCAGGCGCATGGCGTTCGACTGCGCCGTCCCCTGGGGACCGCCCCAGTTGTGGTCGGAGAAGAACTGGGTGTCGCTCGGGCTCACCATCGCGAGGCGGGCGGTGACTCCTCGGTCGAGGGTGGCGATGGCGTCGGCGAAGGTCGACGGTGAATCGGGGATGAGGTTCCGGCCGGTCAGCGAGTCGACCCAGCGAGCCCGCAGCACCTCAAGGTCGGCCCCGGTGAGCCCAGGAGCGGCGGTGGCGGCCTGGGCGAAGCTCGGCATTTGCGCGCCGACGATGGCCAGGCCGCCGGCTCCAAGCAGCACCGTTCGACGCAACAAGGTGGACGGCGATGAGGTCGCGGATGCCGTTGAGGTGGTCTTCATCAGGTGCTCCTCCGTCTCGGAACCCGGCACCGTGCCGAGCCCGTTCCGGCGACCATAGGTGGACAAATCGGAAGGATTCAAGAAGGACCTCCCCTGTTGCCGGGGTGCCGGGGTGCTCACAGCCCGGGCCGCATCAGGTGGAACGCCGACGGGCGGCCCCTCCCGAAGGAGGAACCGCCCGTCAGTCCGTGCTGGTCGTGCTGGTGGTGCGTCGCAGCGTTGCGGGTGGGCTCTCAGAAGCCCATGCCGCCCATACCGCCCATGCCACCCATGTCGTCGCCGCCGCCCATGGCCGGAGCGGCCTTCTCGGGCTTGTCGGCGATGACGGCCTCGGTCGTGAGGAACAGCGCCGCGATCGAGGCTGCGTTCTGCAGCGCCGAACGCGTCACCTTGACCGGGTCGATGATGCCGGCAGCCAGCAGGTCGCCGTACTCACCCGTGGCGGCGTTGAGACCGTGGCCGGCCTCGAGCCCGCGCACCTTCTCGGCCACGACTCCGCCTTCGAGACCGGCGTTGACCGCGATCTGCTTGAGCGGGGCCTCGACCGCGACGCGCACGATGTTCGCACCGGTCGCCTCGTCACCCTCGAGGTGCAGGGTCTCGAAGGCGGCCGCGGCGGCCTGGATGAGAGCGACGCCACCACCGGCGACGATGCCCTCCTCGACGGCGGCCTTCGCGTTGCGAACGGCGTCCTCGATGCGGTGCTTGCGCTCCTTGAGCTCGACCTCGGTGGCCGCGCCCGCCTTGATGACGGCCACGCCGCCCGCGAGCTTGGCGAGGCGCTCCTGCAGCTTCTCACGGTCGTAGTCGCTGTCGGAGTTCTCGATCTCGGCCTTGATCTGGGAGATCCGGCCCTCGATCGCCGACCGGTCCTCCTGGTCTTCGACGATGGTCGTCTCGTCCTTGGTGACGACGACCTTGCGGGCCTTGCCGAGCAGGTCGAGGGTGGCGTTCTCGAGCTTGAGACCGACCTCCTCGGAGATGACCTGGCCACCGGTGAGGATGGCGATGTCGCCGAGCATGGCCTTGCGGCGGTCACCGAAGCCGGGGGCCTTGACGGCAACGGACTTGAAGGTGCCCTTGATCTTGTTCACGACCAGGGTCGCGAGAGCCTCACCCTCGATGTCCTCGGCGATGATGAGCAACGGCTTGCCCGACTGCATGACCTTCTCGAGCAGCGGGACGAGGTCCTTGATGCTGCCGATCTTGGAGTTGGCCACGAGCACGTAGGCGTCGTCGAGCACGGCCTCCATGCGCTCGGTGTCGGTCACGAAGTAGGCCGAGATGTAGCCCTTGTCGAACCGCATGCCCTCGGTCATCTCCAGCTCGAGGCCCATGGTGTTGGAGTCCTCGACGGTGATGACACCTTCCTTGCCGACCTTGTCCATCGCCTCGGCGATGAGGTTGCCGATCTCCTCGTCGGCCGCCGAGATGCTGGCGGTCGAGGCGATCTGCTCCTTGGTGTCGACCTCCACGGCGTGCTCGAGCAGCGTCTTCGTCACGGCGTCGACGGCCTTCTCGATGCCGCGCTTGAGCGCCATCGGGTTGGCGCCGGCCGCCACGTTGCGCAGGCCCTCGCGGACCATCGCCTGGGCGAGCACGGTGGCCGTCGTCGTGCCGTCACCGGCGACGTCGTCGGTCTTCTTGGCAACTTCCTTGACGAGCTCGGCGCCGATCTTCTCGTACGGGTCGTCGAGCTCGATCTCCTTGGCGATCGAGACGCCGTCGTTGGTGATGGTGGGGGCGCCCCACTTCTTCTCCAGCACGACGTTGCGGCCCTTCGGGCCGAGCGTCACACGGACGGCATCGGCGAGCACGTTCATGCCTCGCTCGAGCCCGCGGCGCGCCTCTTCGTCAAACGCAATCATCTTGGCCATTCGGGTGGTTCCTCCCACACGAAACGTTGGTGGTGGGACGCGTGTCGCCCGCGACGGACGGACCCGGCTCACGCAGTTCACGTCGCTGCGAGCGCCGAGACCTCGGCACACGGCCCATGGTCTTTCTGTCACTCCCCTAGTGAGAGTGCTAACGACATTATTGGCACTCTCACCCCGAGAGTGCAAACCCCCCGGGCGCTCACGGTCGCAGACGGCCTTTGTCCTCGATCACCCCTGGCAACCTTGGGCCGGATGCCGGTCAGCTGGGGTCTGCGGGGCCGACGAGCACGGCCGCCAGCCGAGCGGCATACTCAGCCGACTCGGCCTCGTCGGCATACGTGGTGCGCGGCCAGAAGAATCCGCGCAGGCCGTCACCCTTGGTGCGCGGCACCACGTGCACGTGCAGGTGCGGCACCGACTGGCTCACGACGTTGTTCATCGCCACGAAGCTGCCCTGCGCGCCCAGTCCGGCCACGACGGCCCGGGCCAGCCGCTGAGTCGCCTCGAGCAGCGGTGCGTGCAGACGCGGCGGCAGCTCGAGCAGGGTGTCGACGTGCTCGCGGGGCACCAGCAGCACGTGCCCCTTGAACACGGGGCGGCGGTCGAGGAAGCCCAGCAGGTCGGGCTCGTCGAGCACGATGTCGGCCGGCAGGTCGCCCGCGACCACGGAACAGAAGGTGCACGGCATCCCCACAGCCTGCCACCCTCTCTGCCACTGCCACTACGGTTGGGCGCATGGCCGTGCCGACCGGGTTCGTCGAGGTGGCAGACCGCGTGCTCGTGGCCCGCTACCCGCAGTGGGACGTCAACGTGGGCCTCGTGCTCGGTCGTGACGGCGCCGTCGTCATCGACACCCGGGCCAGCAGCCGGCAGGGCGACGAGGTTCGGGGCGACATCCGGGCGCTCGCCCGCGACATCGTCGTTCGCCACGTGGTCAGCACCCATGTGCACTTCGACCACACCTTCGGCAACTCCGCCTTCGGGTCGGCGACGGTGCATGCGCACGACAACGTGGGCCGAACGTTCGTCAGCGACGCCGAGCGCATCAAGGCCGAGTTCCGCGCCGACCCGGGCGACGGCCCCGAGTACGGCTATACGGCGTCGGATGCCGCAGACGTGCTCGCAACCGCGCTGCGTGGCCCCGACTGCACCTTCGGCAAGGGCGCGACGATCGACCTCGGCGACCGGGTCGTCACGCTCGCCTACGCCGGGCGGGGGCACACCGACGGCGACATCGCTGTGCACGTGCCCGACACCGACGTGATGTTCCTCGGCGACCTCATCGAGCAGAGCGCCCCGCCCTCCTTCGGAGGCGACTGCTGGCCCCTCGACTGGGCCGACACCCTTGGCTCGCACTTGAACTGGCTCGGGCCTGCCAGCGTGGTCGTGCCCGGGCACGGGCAGTGCGTCGACGTCGAGTTCGTGGAGCGGCAGCGTGACGAGATCTCGGTCGTGGCGACGGTCATCCGTGAGCGCATCACTGCGGGGATGCCGCTCGAGCAGGCCCTCGTCGAACCCGACGCCCGCCTGCCGTACCGGCCCGACTGGCTCGAGTCGGCCTTCCGCCGCGGCTTCGCCCAGTACGCCGGCACACCCTGACCGGTCTGGACGAAAGGCTGGCGCCGTCGGGGAGGCCTGTCGGCGCCTGACGCCGAGGAACCTCCCCGACCGCGCCAAACCTCGTGGCCACTCAGCCAGCCGCCCGTTCGGACACCTCCAGCGGGCAGCCGGGGCGGCACGATACAGGCGAACCGGCCCAGCCGCGTGACCGAAGCAACCGAACGACCTGCCCCGCAGTGCGGCACGGTTCGAGCACGTGCCCCCACCCGAGGCGAACCGTGACCTGGCCCGAGATCGCCGACTCGATGTCACGGTCGAAGTCGTCCCACCGACGTCGCGACCCGGCGTGGGCCAGCCGGCCGTCAAGTTCCACGACGGTGGCGAAGTCGGTGTACTCGACATCGCGGTACGTGATGCCGCCGCGCGTCGCGACCCGCATCTGGCGTCGAGCCGTCGGCAGCCCGTGCCGGCGCTCGACCTGGGTGAGATAGCGCCGTTCGAAAGCCGACAGAGCACCGTCGGCCACGTCGTCCAGCACCGTGAGCAGTGTCCTCCGGTGCCGCAACCTGCCGCGGGAGCGCAGCGTTGCTCGCAGTCGAGCCGGCGTGGTGCGGCCCTCCTGGCACGCGTCGGCGAGCACCGCCACGGCGCTCGGCTCGTCACGGCAGCCCGCGGCCACGTCGAGCAGCGCCTCGTCAATGCGCAGCCGCGGTGGTGAGAGGCGCAGCTGCACCTGGTCGTCGAAGCGCCGGCGTCGGGTGAGCAGCACGCCCGCCGGAGCCCACACTCTGCGTTCGTGAGCGACCACGACGTGGATGGGCTCGGTGCTCACCGACGAGAGCACACCACCGGCCGATCGCACCCCGTGCACCCGCAGGGCCGATGGTCCCGCCAACGCGGCCGGCCAGTGGAACAGGATCGCCGCCCAGGCTCGCTCGATCCAGGTCGGCTCGCCGGTGTGGTCGACGTACACACCGGGATGGACGCGGGCCCACTCACGTCGACGCAGCATCCGCTCGATGTCGTCGTCGTCGAGGCCTGACGCGAGCACTTGTCGGCGAGCTATGACACCGCCCTGCGCCTGGAGAATCCGATCGACCGCTGGCTCGTCCATGAGCCGAAGCCTGCTCCACCCAGCGCCTGCCGCGTGCGCCCAGACCTGCCGCCTGTGGATGACGGGCATGCGCCGACCGGGTCGGGGAGGCCTGTCGGCAGCCGGGGCCGGTGAACCTCCCCGACCCTGCTCGAACCGTTCCCGTCGAGGGCGCCGGGTCAGCTCGGTTCGCGCAGGTCGAACTCCATCAGCCGACCCGGCGAACTGAACCCGAGCCTGTCATAGAGCTCGCGGTCGCGGTCGTTGGCCGCCATGGCGCGTACCGAGGTCACGTCAGTGCTGTGGGCCCACTCGATCATCGCCTCCGCGAGGGCCTGCGCGACCCCGGTCCCGCGATGGGTGGGCGCCACGAAGAGGTTCTCGACGTGCAGAGCGCTGGCCTCCGGCCGCGCCGGCCAGGGCAGGGTGCGCAGTCGCCTCGTCTCGAGGATGCCGGCGTGCTCACCGTCGTGCTGGGCGATCCACGTCGGGCGGTCGGGGCGTTCTCGCAGCCACACGTCGACGAAGCGGTCGAGGAAGCCGGGCTCGGACGGCATCCCCAGGTCTCGGGCCGACTGCAGGTGCAGGGCGGCCACGACGAAGGCGTCATCGGCCCCGGCCCGGCGGATCGTCACCTCTCCCATGGGGGAAGTGAACCACGGGGATCACCGGAGGGGTGTGAGGCGAACGACACCGCACCCAGGCGGCACAGGCGTCGGGACCCGTCAGACGGTGAAGCCGAGCCGGCGGCTGGTGCGGGCGCGCTGGCGGCTCGAGCGCATCCGGCGCAACCGCTTGATCAACATGGGGTCGGCCTCGAGCGCGGCTGGGTTGTCGAGCAGGGCGTTGAGCACCTGGTAGTAGCGGGTCGAGCTCATGTCGAACAGGTCCTTGATGGCCTGCTCCTTGGAGCCCGCGTACTTCCACCACTGCCGCTCGAACGCGAGGATCTCACGGTCGCGGTCGCTCAGTGCCGACGGGCCGGTCGAGTGGTCGGCGTGCTGGGTGGCGTGGTCGATGCTCATATGCTGGCTCTGGATCCCTGTCTCGCTACGGTGGCTGGTTGGCCGCCGACCTCTGGATCGCGCGGCTCTCGCCTTCGTCGTTGCCACCATAGACCGCGAATGACACGGTTGTCATTCAGCGTGGAGTGTCGCTCGGACCTCGCCCCCCAGCAGACAACACCGGTCACACGCACCCCACCACCCGGCATCCGAACGCCTCACTTCATCGTGTCGAGGATGGCACTGATGTAGGCGTTGGTCGTGCGGGGGTTGACGATGGCGAACCGGGTCAGCGTCTCGCCGCGGAAGGTCGTCGGCACGACGAAGGCGAAGTCGTCGGCCAGCAGCCGGTCGGTCCAGGCCTGGTAGTCGACGGGCGACCAGCCCAGCCGGCGGAAGACCACGACCGAGAGGTCGGGCACACGGACGAGCTCGACGTAGTCGCGCTTCTCGATCTCGGCGGCGGCATGCCGGGTGACCGCGAGCGTCTCCTCGACGGCGTCGACGTAGGCCTGGGTGCCGTGCACTGCGAGGGAGAACCAGAACGGCAGCCCGCGCACGCGTCGGGTCAGTCCGATGGAGTAGTCGGTGGGGTTGAACGCGGTCGCCTCGGTGAGCACGTCGAGGTACCCAGCGTGCTGGGTGTGCGCCGCCCGGGCCAGCTCGGGGTCGCGATAGATCAGCGCGCAGCAGTCGAACGGCGAGAAGAGCCACTTGTGCGGGTCAACGATGAAGGAGTCCGCCTGCTCGATCCCGTCGAACAGCGCCCGCACCGAAGGCGCCGCGAGCCCGGCTCCCCCGTAGGCACCGTCGACGTGGAACCAGATGCCGAACTCGCGGCAGACCTCGGCGACCTCCGCCAGGTTGTCGATGACCCCGAAGTTCGTGGTGCCGCTCGTGGCCACGACGGCGAAGAAGGTCTCTGGGCCCGTCTGCTCGATCACCCGACGCAGCTCGGGCCCGGTCATTCGCAGGTCGTCGTCGACGGGAACCCCGACGACCTCGGCGTCCATGACGGCAGCCATCGACACGATCGACGAATGAGCGTTGTCGGTGGCGGCGACCCGGAACGGGCGGGCCTGCGAACCGGAGGCCAGCGCTCGGGCCCGCGCCGCATGACGCGCCGTGACGAGGGCCGACAGGTTGCCGACGGTCCCCCCGGGAACGAACGTGCCGCCGGCCTGGGGCGGCAGCCCGGCGAGGTCGGAGATCCAGCGCAGCGCCTGGTTCTCGGCATAGACGGCCCCGGCGCCCTCGAGCCACGACCCACCGTAGATCGAGGAGGCGCCGACCACGACGTCGAACGCGGCGGCGTCACGCGTCGGCGCGCACGGGATGAACGAGAGGTAGCCGGGGTGGTCGGTCGAGATGGTGGCCTTGGCCAGGCTCTCGACGAAGAGCTCCATGGTGCGGGCGGTGCCCAGCCCACCGGGCGTGATGGTCTGGCCGACGAGCTCGTCCAGCTCTTCGAGCGACCGGGAGCGATCGAGGGGCACGGGGTCCATGAGCAGTCGCCCGCGGGCGTAGGAGAGAACGGTGTCGACGTCTGAGGGGTCGACGGGCTGGTCGAAGCTGTGCACGTACAGATGCTAGGCCCCGCGGTCCGTCGCCCTCTCGCCGGCGGTCGACCGGGCTCAACCCAGCAGGATGCCGCTCAGCTCGGCGGTCGTCGTGGCGATGGCCGTGGGTCGCACTCCTGACAGGGCTGCCCGTTCGCCGGCTCCCCAGGTGACGGCGACCGTGTCCATCCCGGCGGCCTTACCGGCGAGCACGTCGACGACGGCATCCCCGATGTAGACGGCGCGTGATGGGTTGCCCACGCCGAGGCGTTCGATGGCCAGCAGCAGCGGGGTGGGGTCAGGCTTGTGCTTGTCGGTGTCCTCCATGGCGACGAGCACCTCGACGTGCTCGGCGAGGCCAAGCAGGTCCATCGCCTGCTCGGCCGACTCGCGACGCTTGGACGTGGCGACCCCGACGTGAACACCGGCGTCGCGCAGCTCGCTGAGCATCTCGCGGGCACCGTCGAAGCCCTGGATGAGACGCTCGGTGTTGTCTGAGTTCCATTGCAGATAGGTCGCGTACAGTTCGTCGGCCGCGTCAGCCGAGTGCTCGCGGAAGGCCTGGATGAGCGGACGGCCGATCCACGACCGGATCACCGCAGGGTCCTCCTCGTGCCCGATCACGGTGCGGAAGGCGTACTGGTACGACTCGACGATCAGGTTCACGGTGTCGGCGAGAGTGCCGTCGAGGTCGAACACGACCACCGGCCAGCGGGGCGCGGTCGGGCGGGGGTCGGTCGGGCTGACAGGAAGTCTCTGGCTCACCCTGCCACCCTAATGACCGGCAGCGGTCGGCGCGTGACCGCGTGATCGGCGCGCCCGCAGCGGTCGGGGGTAGCGTGTGCGCGTGCCCGCCCGCCCCCTTGCCGACCTCGTGCACCCGTCGTGGGTGCCGGCGCTCGAGCCGGTGGCCGACACGATCACCGCGCTGGGCTCGTTCCTGCGAGCCGAGGTGGCCGCCGGCCGCGGCTACCTGCCGGCCGGCGACGTCGTGCTGCGCGCCTTCAGCCTGCCCCTCGACGAGGTCAAGGTGCTCGTGGTGGGCCAGGACCCGTACCCGACAGTCGGGCACCCCGTGGGCCTCAGCTTCAGCGTGGCTCCCGACGTACGGCCCGTGCCGCGGTCGCTGCAGAACATCTACCGCGAGCTCGGTACCGACCTGGGCCTGCCGACGCCACCCCACGGCGACCTCACCCCCTGGTTCCAGCGTGGCGTCATGCTGCTCAACCGAGTGCTCACCGTGGCGCCCGGGAAGTCGGACAGCCACCGGGGCAAAGGCTGGGAAGCCGTCACCGACCGGGCCATCTCGGCCCTGGCCGCGCGCGGGGGCCCGCTGGTCGCCATCCTCTGGGGCAAGAAGGCCCAGTCGTCGGGCCGCCTGCTCGGCGAGGTGCCGCGCATCGAGAGCGCCCACCCTTCACCCTTGTCGGCGAACAACGGCTTCTTCGGGTCGCGGCCGTTCAGCCGCGCCAACGACCTGCTCGTGCAGCAGGGCGGCGAACCGATCGACTGGAGACTGGAATGAGCGAGAAGACCACCCCCCGTGTGTGGACCCGCTACGTGGCGATCGGTGACTCGTTCACCGAGGGCATGTGCGACGACGACCCCGACCTGCCCCATGACGGCGAGTTCGCCGGCTGGGCCGACCGGCTGGCCGCCCACCTCTCCGCGATCTCCGGCACCCACGGCCACGGCTTCGGTTACGCCAACCTGGCGGTGCGTGGGCGCAAGCTCGCCGACGTCGTCGGCCCGCAGCTGAGCGATGCGCTCGCCCTCGAGCCCGACCTCGTGAGCATCGTCGGAGGCGGCAACGACATCCTGCGCCCCAAGGCCGACCTCGACGCCCTGGCGCTTGAGCTTGAGGCCGCCGTAGCCCGTATCCGCGAGACGGGCGCCGACGTGCTGATGGCGACCCCGGTCGACCCGGCTGACGCGCCGCTGGTCAAGGCGACCCGGGGTCGCGCCGCGATCCACTCAGCGAACATCTGGAGCATCGCCATGCGGCACGACGCGTTCGTCATCGACCAGTGGGGACTACGAGCGTTGCGCGACTGGCGGATGTGGTCAGAAGACCGCATCCACATGACGAGCGAGGGTCACCGCCGGGTCGCGCTGGCCGCTCTCGAGGCCCTCGGCCACCCCGCCGCCGAGCACGACTGGCAGACCCCGCTCGACCCCGCTCCGCCGATCGGCCGCCGCGAGGCCCTGCAGGCGAACGCCCAGTGGGCCAAGGAGTACGTCGGGCCCTGGGTGCACCGGCGCCTCACCGGCCGCTCGTCGGGCGACACCCGTCACGCCAAGCGGCCCGAGGTCACGCCGCTCGACCCCACCTGACGCACTCCACGCCGGTTCAGCGAAACGATCCGGGACGAGCGGTTGGCATTTCGCGAGCCGACGAGCCTACGGGCGGTAGCATGCGGCCCTGCTGCCAGCCCGTCGTCCCCTCAGGCCGCCACGGCCCGCCTACCCTGTGCCTGGCGCTGCGCAACAGCAAGCGAGATCATGCTGGCCACCCAGGCAGGCTCGAACATGACCTGTTCCCAGCTGAACCGCAGCACGAGCCATCCGCGAGCGGTGAGCTCGTCGTAGCGACGGCAGTCGCGGTCGAAGGCGCGACGTTCGGCGTGGAACTCGAAGCTGTCGGCCTCGAGCACGATCTGCAGGTCGGGGTCGGCGAGGTCGACGCGGGCGAAGAACCCCTGGTAGCGGATGCGGTGCTGCGGAACCACGCTCAGACCGCTCACCCCCACCGCGATCGCGCGCAGCACCGACTCGAACGGGTTTCGCTGCGCGCCGGTCGGCCAGCCGTGCCACCCGCACCAGCCGTCGGCGTTGCCGTGGCCCGATACCCTTCGCCGCGTCCACGACCGCCATCATCACCAGCCCGTCGCGCAAGGCCGAGTCGAAGACCGCCAGCGCCTCGTCGAGCGGCAGGTCGAGGCAGCAGTCGACGACGGTGCGCGCTCGCGTGGTGACGCCCTCGACGACGTGGGCCACGCCGAGGTTGCGCCAGTGGATGGTCGCAGCATCCTTGGCGCCGGTTGGCAGTCGCCGGTGGCGAGCGATCGTGACGTCAGGTCTGCGCGGTGTCGTCTTCACCTTCCAGCCCCAGTGCAGCGCCGCCGAGCGGTGCGAGATGACTCCGTGCAGTCGGGCAGCCGCCGCCCCGGCCGGTTCACCCACAGGCAGGCCGTAGAGGCCTCGCCGATGGCGCACCACCTCACCACTGGCGACAGCGCCGCCGATGCTTCGCCAGGGCACGACCCGTCGCAGCTCACGCCAGGTGCACACGCCACCGAGCCGCTCCACCGCGCCTGTCACCCTCACCGTCACAGCATGGCCGCGAGCCCATCGACGCCGAGACTCATCCACAGGCCGCCGGGTACGACGGGCTGGCAGCAGCGGCAACAATCGCCCGCCGCACGCTCGACGGCCCCGTTCCTGCCAGCCGGTCGTCCCGACGGTCAGCCGGCAGCGGCAGCGAAGGCGGCCTCGAAGATGTCGAGGCCCTCGTTCAGCAGGTCGTCGCCGGCGGCGAGCGGCGGCAGGAACCGGAACACGTTGCCGTAGGAGCCGCAGGTCAGGGTGACCAGACCCTGCGCGTGGCAGGCCTTGTTGACGGATGCCGTGAGCGCCGCGTTGGGCGTCAGGTCGCCCGGGCCGTTGACCAGCTCGATCGCCAGCATGGCCCCGCGCCCCCGGATGTCACCGATCTGCGGGAACCGCTCGGCCAGCGCCCGCAGACGCGGCAGGAAGATCGCCTCGACCTGCTTGGCGCGGCCACAGAGGTCTTCGGCCTTCATCGTCTCGATGGCGCCGAGCGCTGCGGCGCAGGCGACCGGGTTGCCGCCGTAGGTGCCACCGAGACCACTGCCGTGAACGGCATCCATCATCTCGGCACGGCCGGTGACGCCCGCGAGCGGCAACCCGCCGGCCATCCCCTTGGCGGTGGTGATGAGGTCGGGTACGACGCTCTCGTGCTCGCTGGCGAACCAGTCGCCGGTGCGGCAGAAGCCGGTCTGCACCTCGTCGGCAATGAGCACGATGCCGTTCTCGGTGCACCACTCGCTGACCTGCTTCATGAACCCGGGAGCGGGCACGATGAAGCCGCCCTCGCCCTGGATCGGCTCCATGACGACCGCCGCCACGTTGTCGGCCCCGACCTGCGTCTGCACCTGCGAGACGAAGACGTCGAACGACTCCTTCGCGCAGTCGGCCGGGCCGCCGGGCCAGCGGAACGGGTAGCTCATGGGGGCGCGGTAGATCTCGTTCGCGAACGGCCCGAATCCCTGCTTGTAGGGCATGTTCTTGGCCGTGAGGGCCATCGTGAGGTTGGTGCGGCCGTGGTAGCCGTGGTCGAGCGCGACGACCGCCTGCCGACCGGTGAAGTACCGGGCCACCTTGACCGCGTTCTCGACCGCCTCGGCGCCCGAGTTGAAGAGGGCAGAGCGCTTCTCGTGGTCACCGGGGGTCAGCTCGTTGAGGGCCTCGGCCACCTCGAGGTACTCCTCGTAGGGCGTGACCATGAAGCAGGTGTGGGTGAAGTCGGCGACCTGCGCGGTGACCCGGTCGACCACTCGAGGGGCCGCGTTGCCTACCGTGGTGACCGCGATGCCCGACCCGAAGTCGATCAGCTGGTTGCCGTCGACATCGACGAGGATGCCGCCGCCGGCACGCTCGACGTAGATCGGCAACCCCGTGCTGACCCCCGCCGACACCGCAGCAGTCTTGCGCTGCTGCAGGGCGGCCGACTTCGGGCCTGGGATCGGCGTCGCGAGAACGCGCTTCTGCTCGATTTCGTGGGCTTGGGACACCGTGGTGGTCATGGTTCCCAGTATGACGCCGCCCCCGGTAGCTGCGACAGGGTGGCAGCGCGATCTCGTCACGACAGCATGTCGACGACGACGAAGCGCCCTCGACCCCTCCGTGTTCAGTCCTCGTCCTGGGAGGGCGCACCGACCCCGCCGTCGCGGAGCAGCGCGTCGAGCTTGATGTAGCCCTGGCTCAGCCCGCCTTCCATGCCGCTCTGGACCATGCCATCGCGAGACTCGACACTCGGGTAGGTCGAGTGGATGGTCAGCCGCGAACGGTCTTCGGTCAGGGAGTCGAACGTCAGGGTCTCGATCGCCACGACGTCGCCGAAACCTTCGTACTCGAAGGTCTGCACGGCCAGCTCGTTCTCGCGGACCGTGTGGAAGACACCGTTGAAGCGGTACTCCTCGCCATCACAGGTGTGCACGTAGCGGTAGCGGCCTCCGGTGGTGAAGTCGTAGAGCTCGATCTTCATCTCGAAACCGTCGGGCCCGAGCCACTGCTTGATCTTCTCGGGGTCGCGGTGCGCTTCGAACAGTGCACTCACCGAAGCGTCGAACTCGCGCCGGACGTCGATGAACGGCGTTCCGGCGGGAACCGAGACGGTGAGGGCGTTGCCGGTTGTCGCGCTGGTGGTCATGTCTTCACCTCTTCGATGGGTCTTGCGGTGGTGACGTCCGACGCCAGGAGGGCGTCGAGCTTGCGGAACTGCTGTTCGTGCACGAGGCGGTAGTGGTCGATCCAGGCCGTGAGCGCCTCGAGGCGGGCGGCTTGCAGGTGCACCGGGCGTCGTTGGGCGTCGCGGGTGCGAGAGACGAGACCGGCGTGCTCGAGCACCTGGATGTGCTTGCTGACGGCCTGCTTGCTGATCTCGAACGGCTCGGCCAGCTCGTTGACCGTGGCCGGCCCCCGGCTCAGACGGGCGACGATGGCGCGGCGCACGGGGTCGGCCAGGGCCGCGAACGCTCGGTCGAGGTCAGACTCCGTCGCCGACATTGTATCCAATCATTTCATTGATCAAGGCAATGATTGATTAGACTGCAGAACGGGCCGAGACGTCAACCCCGACTCACCGAGGGGCTCCATCCCTGAACAACACCAACTGCCCTCTCGACGGGCATTTCCGGTCGAGAGGGCGTTTCGTGCGACACGAACCGTCCTTTCGACGGTCAGCAGATGCGTGTGTAGAGTCTGTTCCATGCCGCATCTGCGTATCAGCGAGGCCGCCGCCCTGCTCGGGGTCTCCGACGACACCGTGCGCCGCATGGTCGACAGCGGCCGCCTCTCCGGCAGCTCCGACGAGTCCGGCCGGCGCACCGTCGACGGCGCCGAGCTCGCAGCGGTCGCCCAGGAGCTCGCCCACCCGGCCGAGGTGGGCACCATCGGCGCCGCCTCGGCCCGCAACCGGATGCGCGGCATCGTCACCGCCATCACCAAGGACCTGGTGATGGCCAAGGTCGAGATGCAGTGCGGCCCCTATCGCATCGTGTCGCTGCTCTCGACCGAGAGTGTCGAAGACCTCGGTCTCATCGTCGGCTCGGTGGCCGTGGCCTCGGTCAAGTCAACCCACGTCGTCGTGGAGGTCCCCGCATGATCCGCTCGCAGGCAGCCCGAACCAGCACCCCTGCTGGGCCCAGGAACCTTCTGCGCACCGTGGCGCCGGCCGCCTTCGCAGCGGTTCTCGCCATCAGCCTGGCGGCGTGCGGCAGTGCCTCCACCGACTCCACCCCAGCTGCCGGCGGAGGCGCCAGCACCCAGGGGAGCGCTGGCTCCCCGCCGGCTCTCTCCGGCACCGTGACGGTGCTGGCTGCGGCATCCCTGACCAACTCGTTCGACGTGATCAAGACAGAATTCGAGGCCGCCAACCCGGGCGTGACGGTCGAGGTGAGCTACGGCTCCACGGCGACCCTGGTGCAGCAGGTGAACAACGGCGCTCCCGCGAACGTGCTCGCCTCGGCCGGACAGAGCGCCATCGAGCCGCTCCAGAAGAACCTCGTCAAGGGCTCGTCCGTCTTCGCCACCAACGTGCTCGAGATCGCCGTTCCGCCGGCCAACCCCGCCGACGTGACGTCGATCAACGACCTCGGCAAACCCACTGTCAAGGTCGTGCTGTGCGCCGACACCGTGCCCTGTGGCAAGGCGGCGGCCGCGACGTTCACAAAGGCCCGCGTCGTGCCGAACGTCGTGAGCAAGGAGATCGACGTCAAGGCCACCCTGGCCAAGGTCACGCTCGACGAGGCCGATGCCGCCGTCGTCTACCACTCCGACGTGGTGGCCGCGAACGGGGCCGTCAAGGGCATCGAGATTCCGAGCCAGTACAACACCACGCTGCGCTACCCCATCGTCACGTTGAGCGACGAGGCGGCGACCAGGGCGTTCGTTGCCTTCGTGCTCAGCAGCAAGGGTCTGATGACCGTACAGTCGTTCGGGCTGGGCGCCCCCTGAGCGGGCGCCGGCCGGGGGACCGCCCCAACGACGAGAGGCGGATGCCGTGAGGTGGCGTTCCCGGGCCGCCCTCGGCGTGCCGGCCCTGCTCGCGCTGCTGCTCCTCGTCGTTCCCCTGCTCGCCCTGCTCGCCCAGGCCGACTGGCGGCGCATCCCGAGCGACCTGGCCACCCCGACGGTGCTGCCGGCCCTACGGCTGTCGCTGACCACGACGAGCATCACGGCCGCCCTCTGTGTGCTGCTCGGCACTCCGCTCGCCTGGCTGCTCGCCCGCTCGAACCACCCAGCCACGACGTGGTTGCGGGCGCTGCTCACCGTGCCGCTCGTGCTCCCGCCCGTGGTCGGCGGGGTTGCCCTGCTGCTGACGTGGGGCCGCAACGGCCTCATCGGGTCGCATCTCGCCCCGTTCGGGGTGCAGATCCCGTTCACCACCGTCGCCGTGGTACTGGCCGAGACCTTCGTGGCCATGCCCTACTACGTGCTCGCCGTCGAGGGCTCGATGCGCGGGCTCGACACCCGGCTCGAGTCGGTCGCGCGCACCCTCGGCGCCTCTGACCTGCGCTACCTGCGCACCGTGGCCATCCCGCTCGTACTGCCCGGCATCGCGGGCGGGCTCGCCCTGGCCTGGGCCCGGGCCCTGGGTGAGTTCGGTGCCACCATCACCTTCGCCGGCAACTTCCAGGGCCGCACGCAGACGCTGCCCCTTCTCGTCTACGTCGAGCTCGAGGGCGACCCGGCGGTGGCGACCTCCATCAGCATCATGCTGCTCGCCGTCAGCGTGCTGGTGCTCGGGCTGCTGCGCGGGAGGTGGCTGCGGTGAACAGGCTGGATGGCCTCGATGCCCATATCGTGCTCCCCCGTGGGGCGTTCGACCTCGACGTCAACCTCGCGGCCGAACCCGGCGAGACGATCGGGGTGCTCGGGCCGAACGGCGGCGGCAAGACGACGACGGTGCTCGCCCTGGCGGGAGTGCTGCCCCTGGCGAGCGGGCACGTGCAGGTCGGCGGCCGGGTCTGGGACGACGGTCGGAAGCGCCTTGCCCCTGAGCAGCGTGACGTGGGCCTCATGCTCGCCGACGCGCTGCTCTTCCCCCATCTGCGCGCCGTCGACAACGTCGCCTACGGGCCGCGCAGCCGCGGTGACGGCAAGGCCGCGGCCCGTGAGCGCGCCCGCGCCGAGCTGGCCCGCGTCGGACTGGCCGAGCAGGGCGAGAGCCGGCCGCGGGAGCTCTCATCGGGGCAGGCCGCCCGGGTCTCGCTCGCCCGTGCCCTCGCCACCGACCCGGCACTGTTGTTGCTCGATGAGCCGCTGGCCGCGCTCGACCCCGATACCCGCGCCCGCACCCGCAGCGACCTCGCGGGCCGGCTCACGACCTACGAGGGCGTGACCGTGCTCGTCACCCACGACCCCCTCGACGCTCTGACCATCGCCGACCGGCTCGTCTTCATCGAGGGGGGCCGGGTCTCGCAGGCAGGCACCCCGACGCAGGTGCTGCACGAGCCGCGCAGCCCGTATGTGGCCACGGTGGTCGGGCTGAACCTGTATGCCGCTCACGGTGACTCGCGGGGGCACGTGGCCCTCGACCACGGTGAGTCGTTGACGACGACCGATGGGGCTGAGGGCAGGGTGTGGGCGACGATCCCCCCCTCAGCCGTGGCGCTCCACCGGCGTCGGCCCGAGGGCTCCCCGCGCAACGCCTGGCTGCTGCGCGTGTGCGACGTGACCCGGCAGGGCCAGTCGGCCCGGGTCGGTCTCGAGGGCGCCCTGTCGCTGACGGCCGAGATCACCCTGCAGTCGGTGACCGAGCTCGACCTGCAGGTCGGCCAGCAGCTGTGGGCCGCCGTCAAGGCCACCGAGGTGCGCACCTACCCCCGCTGATTAGCTGCGAATCCCCCGGACCCACGCCGAACACCAGTTGCAGCGAGAAGTGGGTAGGCGTGTACGGAAGTGGGGCCGCCCACGGGGGGGGGTGTGGAGGTGGCGCAGTAGTGCACGGGGGCCCCCCCACCACCCGCTGGGGCGGGTG
>JAKDLG010000059.1 GCA_030452985.1 Humibacillus sp. | reverse complement strand
TTTGGGAGCGGACCGGGGCGGGGCGGCATACTCGCGTGGTGAAGAACCTCAGCGAGCGCATCCCGCGGGACCCTGACCCCGACGCGCTCTACGAGCGGTTCACCGCCTGGACCACGGAGCGGGGGCTCACCCTCTACCCCCACCAGGACGACGCGTTCCTCGAGATCCTGAGCGGCAGCAACCTCATCCTCGCCACCCCGACCGGGTCGGGCAAGTCGCTCGTGGCGACGGCCGCTCACTTCTACGCCCTGGCCGAAGACCGGGTCAGCTTCTACACCGCCCCGATCAAGGCGCTGGTCTCCGAGAAGTTCTTCGCCCTCTGTGAGCAGTTCGGCGCCGACAACGTCGGCATGATCACCGGCGACGCCACCGTCAACGGCGACGCCCCGATCATCTGCTGCACGGCCGAGATCCTCGCGAACATCGCTCTGCGCGAAGGCAGCTCGGCCGACATCGGTCTCGTCATCATGGACGAGTTCCACTTCTACAGTGAACCCGACCGCGGCTGGGCGTGGCAGGTGCCGATCATCGAGCTGCCACAGGCGCAGTTCGTGCTGATGTCGGCCACCCTGGGTGACGTCACCATGTTCGAGGACGACCTCACCCGTCGCACCGGCCGCTCGACCGCGGTCATTGCCGGCACCGAGCGCCCGGTGCCTCTGGAGTTCTCGTACGTGCTCACCCCCCTGCACGAGACCATCGAGAAGCTGCTCGACCAGGACCGCGCCCCCGTCTACGTCGTGCACTTCACCCAGGCGGCCGCCCTCGAACGCGCGCAGAGCCTCGTCGGGGTCAGGATCACCAGCCGGGATGAGCGCGACGCCATCGCCGCCCGCATCGGCGGCTTTCGGTTCGGGTCCGGCTTCGGTCGCACCCTCTCGCGGCTCGTACGCCACGGCATCGGGGTGCACCACGCCGGGATGCTGCCGAAGTACCGTCGGCTCGTCGAGCAGCTCGCGCAGGACGGTCTGCTCAAGGTCATCTGCGGCACCGACACCCTCGGCGTCGGTATCAACGTGCCGATCCGCACCGTGGTGCTGACCGGCCTGACGAAGTTCGACGGCACCAAGCAGCGGATGCTCAAGGTGCGCGAGTTCCACCAGATCGTCGGTCGGGCCGGGCGGGCCGGGTTCGACACCCGAGGCTGGGTGGTGGCCCAGGCGCCGGAGCACGTCATCGAGAACCACCGGGCGGTCGAGAAGGCGGGCGACGACCCCAAGAAGCAGCGCAAGATCCAGCGCAAGAAGCCACCGGACGGGTTCATCAGCTGGTCGGATGAGACCTTCGAGCGCCTCATCAGCTCCGACCCCGAGCCACTGCAACCACGGTTGCGCGTGTCACACTCCATGTTGGTGAACATCCTTGGCCGAGAAGGTAACCCGGTCGCACACATGTCACGCCTGCTCACCGACAACCACCACGAGCCCAAGGACCAGCGGCGTCTGCAGAAGCACGCCCTCGTGCTGGCCCGCGAGCTGATCAGCTCGGGGGTCGTCGAGCGGCTGCCGGTGGCCGAGGCCTCCGGCCGCCGCCACGCCCTCACCATCGACCTTCAGCGCGACTTCGCGCTCAACCAGCCTCTGGCGCCGTTCGCCCTCGCCGTGATGGAGACCCTCGACCCCGAGTCGGAGACCTACGCCAAGGATCTCGTGTCGGTCATCGAGGCGATCCTCGAGAACCCGCGGCAGGTGCTGTGGGCCCAGGAGTCCAAGGCGCGCGGCGAGGCGGTCGCCGCGATGAAGCTCGACGGCATCGAGTACGAGGAGCGGATGGAGCGCCTCGATGAGGTCAGCTGGCCCAAGCCGCTCGCCGACCTGCTCGAGGTCACCCTGGGCGCCTACCGGCAGACCCACCCCTGGATCTCGCCCGACGCCCTCTCGCCCAAGTCGATCGTGCGCGAGATGTTCGAACAGGGCATGACCTTCAACGAGTTCGTCTCGGCCTACGGGCTGTCGCGGTCGGAAGGGCTGCTGCTGCGCTACCTCACCGACGCCTACCGCACGCTGCGCCACACGGTGCCCGAGAGCCACCGCACCGACGAGCTCGAGGACGTCATCGAGTGGCTGGGTGAGCTGGTGCGTCAGACCGACTCGAGCCTGCTCGACGAGTGGGAAGACCTCGTCAATCCGGATGCCGCCCTGCCGCAGCCCGGAGACCTCGCGCCGCCGACGCGGCCGCTGACGGGCAACGTGCGTGCCTTCACCGTGATGATCCGCAACGCGATGTTCCACCGGGTCGAGCTCGCCTCGCGCGACCACTGGGAGGCCCTCGGCGAGCTCGAGGCCCGGGTGGCCGAGCTGACCGACCCCCCGCAGAAGGTCGTCATGACAGCCGCGCAGTGGAACGACGCGCTCGGGGCCTACTACGACGACCACGACTCGATCGCAACCGACCAGGCAGCCCGTTCCCCCGCCCTGCTTCAGGTCGAGAAGACCCCGGCCGAATGGCGGCTGCGGCAGGTCGTCGTCGACCCCGACGGCGACCACGACTGGGCGATCGTCGCGCACGTCGACCTCACGGCATCCGACGACGTGGGGGCGGCCGTGCTGACCGTGACCGGTTTCGAACGCCTCGGCGGCTGACCGAGAAACTGGTCGAAAGCTCCAATCCGCCCTCAGTACTGCTCCGAACGGACTATGTGGGGGCAGGACCACGGGGCGACGTTGGGAGGGACTCAGGCGTCGCCCCGTGCGCTCCCTCGTACAGCTGCACCGAGGAACGAGTCAGGGCTCCAGTTCGGCCAGCATCGCCTGCAGAGTCGCGACCACGGCCGGGAACTGGGTTGGGTCGATCGCCTTGAGCATTGGTGCGCGCGAGTGCTTGACGAGGTCATCGCCTGCGCGCACGAGCGTGGCACCTGCCTTCGTAAGGCTGACGGCGTTCTCACGACGTGTGTGTGCCGCGACCTGGACGGTCATCAGTCCGGCTGAGACTGCAGCCTCGATCTGTCGACTGACCGTGCCCTTGGTCAGTCCGAGCCGATCGGCGACCGCCTGCTGGCTGAGTGGGCCGGGGTACGCGTCGACGACGGAGAGCACCAGGAACTGGGCCAGAGAGATGCCCAGCTCGCGACGGAACAGTGCCTCCCCTTGCCGATCCATCGATCCTGCGACGCGCCGGATGAGCTGCCATAGCGTCGCCCACTCGTCGGGCATCTCGTTGGGCATCTCGTTGGGCAGATCTTCAGACTCCACGAGGGAAGCCTAACAGGAAGGTTTGACAGGCAACGGTCGCCTATGCAACCGTTGCCTGTGAGACCAACATTCGTGGAGAGGACCGTTGATGAAGATCCTGGTTGTGCTCGACCACCCCTACACGATCGCTTCGGCCGAGAACGTACCGCATCGGCGCAGCTTCTCCGCCGCGGTCGCCGCAGCCGCAATCCGCGGGGCGAGATCGGCCGGCCACGAGGTCGATCTGATCGATCTGGCTGCGGACGGTTTCCAGCCCGCGATGACCAGGGCGGACCTGATCGCTTGGCGGCAGAGCGCTGCCGTTGATCCGCTCGTGCTCGACTATCAACAACGACTGCTTGCCACCGACCACCTCGCATTGGTCTTTCCGGTCTGGTGGGAGGCGATGCCCGCCGCTACCAAGGGGTTCCTCGATCGAGTGCTCGTCAAGGGCGTCATGTACGAGGAGCTGCCCGAAGCGAAGGGCAACCCCTTCCGCAACCTCATGACAAACCTGAGCGGCGTCAGCGTTCTGTCGATCATGACGACTCCGGACAAGGCGTACCGCTGGTGGTACCACGACCCGCTCACCAAGATTCTGTTCAAGGGGACGTTCGCGAAGATCGGCGTGAAGAACCTCCGCTGGACCAACTATCCAAGCGTCACAGACAAGACCCCACAGCAACGCGAACAACTGCTGAACCAGACCGAGCAGAAGTTCGCGACCCTACGACCACGAACCCGCACGTCTGCACATACCGGCAATGACCACCGATGACCGGCAACGCAGGTGGACCCTGTGCGACGCGGAGACCGAGTCTGATGACCGTGCCGCCGGAGCAGACCGCGGCTCGATGATCGGGGCTGGCCGCTCGACCACTACCTGCCGTCACCGTCCGTCACCTGCCCCTCACCTGCCCCCTCACCTGCCCCTCACCTGTCAGCGGCGCACTTCGCGGCGGGTGCCGTCGAGGCGGCGGGTCCAGCCGCGGGCGTCGAGGTGCTCGAGCAGGGGGATCATGGTGCGCCGGGTCGAGCCGAGCGCCTGACGGGCCTCGCTCGTCGTGAAGGGCTGCGGCAGCGCCGCGAGCACCCGCATCGCCCGGGCCGGCGAGGTGGGCAGCAGCACGACGTCGCCGGGCAGCCGCAGGATGCGCCCGGCCTTCTCCGCCGCCGCGAGCTGCCGCGGCCCCAGACCGGCGGCGTCGAGGTCGTGCTGCTCCGGCGCGTTGCACGGTTCGGCCTGAAGTCGTTGCTCGATCACCCGGAGGGCGGCCTCTGTGCTCGGGTCGAGGCTCGCCCGGACCCCCGGGAGCCCGACTCGACCCTCGACGACCTCGAGGCCGAGCTCGGCAGCCAGCATCGCCAGCAGGGCACGGTCAGGCACCTCGGCGGCGGCCCGAGCAGCCTCCAACGGGAGCGTCGGTTGGAGCGGGTCGGCGTACGCCTGCCTCTCGACAGCGGCCCGGAGGGCGTGACCCCATTCCCGCCACCGCACCCCGTCGACCAGCCAGCGACCTCGACGAACCGCGCCCGACGCCTCGTCGTTGACGTCAGGTGCTGCGCTTGTCCCCTCGACCGGCATGGTCTCGAGCCGGTGCCCGAGGGCGACCGCATCGGTGACGGTCATCGCTCCCCGCCGCCCGACGTCGTGAGCGAGGTCGGGGCCCCCGGACAGGGCAGCGAGGTCGGCGGCGCGCTGGGCGGCCGCCCCTCGCCGGGCCAGGAGCGGCGGGTCGGTGTCGAGCACGCGCGCCCCGGCCAGCACTCGGCGGGCCCCGGCGTCGCGCAGGATGAGCCGGTCACCGGGACGCAGCGGCATCGCTCGGCCGAAGGTCAGTCGTGCTGTGCCGCCCGGCAACCCTGCCGACGCCAGCGGTCGCACACGCGCCTCGATGGCCAGGGTGCCGATGTGGGCCATGACGCGGCTGGGCAGCGCTTCGACGCCGCGGTCCTCCCCAGAGTGCTCGCGGCGACCCGCACCCTGTCCGCCACCGTGTCGGTCACCCTGCCGTTCCTGCCCGTCGTCCTCCCCGCCCCCGACCGTCGTCAGCGCCACATCGACGACCGTCGTCGCGTGACCGGCATCCGTCGTGACCAGCAGGTCGCCTCGGCCGACCTCGTCGGCACCCACCCCGCGCAGGTTGAGGGCCACCCGGCACACCGCCGACACCTGCCCCGTCGCCCGCTCCATCGACTCCAGTCCCCGGACGGTGACCAGCTGCTCGGCCTCGTCAGAGGTGATGAGCCGAAGCCGGTCACCCACGCCGATGCGGCCCTGGCCCAGGGTGCCCGTGACGACCGTGCCACTGCCGCGCACGGTGAAGCTGCGGTCGACCCATAGCCGCGCCGGAGCGTCGGTGTCCGGCTCGGGCAACGCGGCCACCAGGCGGTCGAGGGCAGCGCGCAGCGCGGGGAGGCCCTGCCCGGTTCGCGCCGACACCGACACCGCCTCCCACCCCCCGAGGCCGGCGACCCGCAACCGCTCCCCTGCCGCGCGAAGGGCGGCGTCAGGGTCGGCGAGGTCTGAACGGGTGACGACCAGCAGCCCCTGCTGCAGGCCGAGAGCCTCGACCGCCGTGAGGTGCTCCTCCGACTGCTGGCGCCAGCCCTCGTCGGCCGCGACGACGAAGAGCACCGCCGGGGCCGGCCCGAGGCCCGCGATCATGTTGCCGATGAAGCGCTCGTGGCCCGGCACGTCGACGAAGGCCACCTCGACCCCGGAGGGCAGGGTGGTCCACGCGTAGCCGAGGTCGATCGTCATGCCGCGGCGGCGCTCCTCCTGCCACCGGTCGGGTTCGATCCCGGTCAGGGCGCGCACGAGGGCCGACTTGCCGTGGTCGACGTGGCCGGCGGTGGCGATGACGGCCACGCCTCAGCCCCCGCCGGCGAGGTCGTCGAGCACGTCCCGGATGGCGTTCTGGACGACCTGGTCGTCGCCGACCGGCACGCAGCGCAGGTCGACGAGGCAGCGGCCCCGCTCGACCCGAGCGACGACGGCGGGTCGGTGTCGGCGCAGAGCCTCGGCGCAACCCGAGGGCAGCTCGACCGCGCACCCGGGCAGCGGCATCCCGGGCGCCGCGCCGCCCCCGACCGCACCGACCACGTCGACGACCTCGCGCCCGAGGGCGGCCGCGAGACGTTCGGTGCGGGTGCGCACGACGGCAGGCTCGGCGTGCAGGTAGGACCGCACCGGCGAGACCGGGCCCCGCAGGGTCGCCTCGAGCGCGGCGAGGGTCAGCTTGTCGACGCGAAGGGCTCGCGCGAGCGGATGCCGTCGCAGCAATTCGACGACCTTTTGGTCACCGAGCACGAGCCCGGCCTGGGGCCCGCCGAGCAGCTTGTCGCCACTCGCCGTCACGATGGTGGCTCCCTCGGCGAGCGCCGTGCTGGCGTCGGGCTCCTCGGGCGTCGCCGGGTCGGCCGTCAGCAACCCGCTGCCGATGTCCATCACGACCGGCACCCCCAGCGTCGACAGGTCGCTGAGCCCCACGGAGGAGGTGAAGCCCGCGACGCGGAAGTTGCTCGGGTGCACCTTGAGGATGCAGCCCGTGTCGGGGCCGACCGCGGCGGCGTAGTCGGCCAGGTGCGTGCGGTTGGTGGTGCCCACCTCGCGCAGCCGCGCCCCGGTCGACTCGATGAGGTCGGGCAGCCGGAACCCGTCGCCGATCTCGACGAGCTCGCCCCGGCTGACGACCACCTCGCGCCCCGCGGCGAGGGCGGTCGTGGCCAGCACGAGCGCGGCGGCGCCGTTGTTGACCACGAGGGCGTCACCCGCGGTCGGTACCTGCTCGAGCAGGGCGGCCAACGTCTCGCGACCGCGGCGGGCCCGCGCGCCCGTGTCGAGGTCGAACTCGACGTCGACGTAGCCGGCGGCCCGCGCCAGCGCCGCCACCGCCGCCGCCGACAGGGGCGCCCGGCCGAGGTTGGTGTGCACGACGATGCCCGTGGCGTTGAGCACCGGCTCGAGGCTCGTCGAGCTGGTCGGCAGCCCGGCCCGGGCCGCATCGGCGACCGCCTCGGGAGCGATCTGCCCGTCACGTGCCTGCTGCTGGGCGGTCACGATGGCCGCCCTCACCACCGCGTCACCGAGCGCCGTCGCAGCGTCGACGAACGCCGGGAGGGCCAGCAACGCGTCGGTGCGCGGGATGAGCTGGCGCGGGTCGGACTGCGACACGTGCTGCCTCCCTCCGCCGAACCCGAGGCCCAGCGTCATCCGTCACCAGTCGATCGTCATCCGTCATGGCGGAGGTGGACGGGAATCGAACCCGCCAGGCCGAGATGCTCGGCCTCACCGGTTTTGAAGACCGGGGGGACCACCAGGTGCCCAGACACCTCCACTGCCACACCGTACCCACCGCACCCACCCGGGCGCCGTCCGCCCGCCCCCTGCGTCTCGGACCGGTCCGACCTCCCGGGGCCGCTGGGGGCGCCGGCACCACCGCAGGAGGCCACGGCCTACAGTCACCTCATGGATGCCGCTCTGCAGGCAAGTACCCGACTGACCCAGTTTGCGCACGGCGGTGGATGCGCCTGCAAGATCCCCCCGGGTGACCTCGAACGCATGGTCCAGGGTCTGACCGGAGTCGCCCATCCCGACCTGCTCGTCGGTCTCGACGACGGCGACGACGCCGCCGCGGTGCGCATCACCGGCGGGGTTGCAGTGCTCGCGACCGCCGACTTCTTCACGCCCGTCGTCGACGACGCCTACGACTGGGGTCGGATCGCCGCCGCGAACGCGCTCTCCGACATCTACGCCATGGGCGGGAGCCCGGTGCTGGCCGTCAACCTGCTCGGCTGGCCCCGCGACGTGCTGCCCCTCGAGCTGGCCGCCGAGGTGCTCCGCGGTGGCCTCGACGTCGCCGCGGCGGCCGGCTGCCCCGTCGCCGGCGGCCACAGCATCGATGACCCCGAGCCGAAGTACGGCATGGCGGTCACCGGGATCGGCGACCCGGACCACCTGCTGCGCAACGATGCCGCCCGCCCCGGGCTGCCGATCAGCCTCACCAAGCCGCTCGGCGTGGGCGTGCTCAACAACCGCCACAAGAGCACGGGCGAGGTGTTCGACCACGCGGTCGCCTCGATGGTCGCGCTCAACGACCAGGCCAGTCAGGCCGCGCTGGCCGCCGGGGTGCTGGCCGCCACCGACGTCACGGGCTTCGGGCTGCTCGGGCACCTCTTCAAGATGGCTCGCGCCTCAGGCGTGACCGCCGTCATCGACGCCGCCGCCGTGCCCTACCTCGACGGGGTGCGAAGCTCGCTGCGCGACGGGTTCGTGCCCGGCGGCAGCCGCCGTAACCTCGACTGGGTGCGGCCGCACCTCGACTCGTCTGTCAGCGAGGACGAGCTGTTGCTGCTCGCGGATGCGCAGACGAGCGGTGGGCTGCTGATCGCCGGAGAGGTCCCTGGCGGGGTCATCATCGGCGAGCTGGTACCCCGAGAGGAGCACGTGCTGCGCGTGCGGTGAGGGCGGAGCCGCCTGCCCCGCCGACACCCGGGTCCGGGAGGGCAGAACTCCGGTGTCAGCTGGCGACGGGGTCGGTTCTGCTGTGCTGCTTGGGGGCCGGCCTCTTGGTGATGAGCGGCAGCACCATGCCGACGAGGGCGATGATGCCGATCACGGTGAAGCCGAGCGTGTAGGCCTTCTCCTCGCCGATGAGCGCCGCGATGATCAGCGGGCCGAAGATGCCGCCGAGGCTCCAGCCGATGAGCATCAGCCCGTAGATCCCTCCGGCGTTGCGCACGCCGAAGAAGCGGCCTGCGGTGGAGGGCATCGTGCCGAACGCCCCGCCGTAGCAGGTGTAGATGAGCGCGGCGAGGATCGCGAAGATCACGGTCGAGGAGATGTGCGGGATGAGCAGCAGGCAGACGCCCTGGATGCCGAGGATGCCCATGAAGGCCGGCATCTTCCCGATCCGGTCGGACACCCAGCCCCACAGGATACGGCCGCCACCGTTGAAGACGGCCAGCACACCGACGAGGCTCGCCGCCCCGGTCGCCGAGAAGCCCGCCACGTCGGTCGCGCTGCCGGCGGCCACGGCGATGAGGGAGATTCCCGCGGTCACACTGAGGGTGAGGATGCCCGTCAGGAGGTACCACTGCGGCGTGCGCAGTGCCTCCTCGGTGGTGTAGTCCGCATCGGCCTTCGGGTCCGCCTTCGAGCCGGATGCCGCGGTGGTGTCAGCAAGCGGAACGGCGGGGTTGCGGAAGAAGCTGGCCCCGAGAACGATCGCGACGAGATAGCCGATACCCAGGGGGAGGAAGGCCTTGGTCGGCATGGACGGGTCGTTGGCGATGAGCCGTTGCCCGAGGGGCGAGGTGATCAGGGCACCGAAGCCGAAGCCCGCGACAGCAATGCCGGTGATGAGGCCGGGCTTGTCCGGGAACCACTTCTGCAGCATGGCGATCGGCACGATGTAGACCATGCCGAGGCCGAAACCACCGAGGATGCCGTACCCGACGAGCAGGATCCAGAAGTGGTCCTTGTCGGCGAAGGAGGCGATCATGACCCCGACGCTGTAGATGACGCCGCCGGTCAGCGCGACGACGCGGGGGCCACGCCGGTCCTGGATCCGTCCGCCGATGAAGCTGCCGAGGAAGATCATGCCGATGACGACCTCGAAGGGGACGGCCGCCAGCGACTTCGACCAGCCGAAGGCGTCTGGGCTCTGGATGGCCTTGGCGAAGACGCTCCACGCGTAGACCGCACCGATGGCCAGCTGCACCAGCACCGCGGCCACGAGGATGACCCAGCGGTTACCGCCCGTGGTGGTGTCAGCCTGTTGTGCGTCTTTGCTGCTCACGAGGTCTCCTTCATCGAGGAAAAAACGGGGCTCAGCGGGCGGTCGTGATCGAGTCGTGGATGGCGCCGGCGGCCCGGCGACGCTCCAGGCGCTCGCGTTGGGGCTCGACCGTGTACTTCGGGTCGATCGCCGACACCATCCCGGCGTCGAACACGCCGAACCGAGTGAGGGCCGAGGCCGCCATCAGCGACAGACCGCTCACGGCGGCCGCTACCCGGTTCGAGCCCAGGGTGACCGCGCCGACAGCGCCGCCCACGGTCAGGGCTCGGCTCAGGCGCAGCAGCTTGCCGGCCTTGCCGGTGCGCAGCGGCTCTGAGAGCGTCGGCCCCATCCGGTGCTGCATGACCTCGAACGCGGCGAGCTCGACCACCGCCGACAGCGCGGCCAGCTTGCGGGCGGGGCCGTTCTGGCTGGTGGGAACGGCGATCAGGGCCAGCCCGGCCGAGGCGAGGTTGGCCGAGCTGACGAAGACCAACGGCAGCTCGTGGTACGACTCGTGCCACGTGGGCGTCGCCGTGTCGGAGAGCAGCACGGCGGTGTAGGCCGCCAGGGGGGCGCCGAAGAGGGCTGACCCGACCGTGGCCGGTCCGTCGGCCAGCTCGAGGGCCCGCGAGAGCACCGCCACGGCCCCACCACTCGACGGCGTGGAGCCCGACCCGCCACCGAGCAGGATGCCGCTCAGCTCAGAGGCGAGCGCCAGCCCCGAGAAGCTGCCGAACGCGGTGAGGATCCAGGTGCCGACCGACATGGGCGAGGTGAGCTTGACCGTGCGCATCATGTTCAGCGCCCGGCTCGGCCTGCCGAGGTCCTTGGCCAGGGCTGCGCCGCCGAGGGCCGCGCCAACCACCGCGCCGACGCGCCCGACCCGGCGCAGCGCGGGGTAGTTCAGGGCCGCGCCGCCGGCCGCGAGCAGGGCCGACCCGCCGGCCACCCCACCGAGGAAGAGGTAGGCCGCGACCTCCTTGTCCCACGGCGCCGGCTTGACGATGTGCCGGCCGTAGTAGCTGTCGAAGCTGACCTCGGGCACCATGACCGACTCGTCGGTACGTCGACGTCCACCGTGGCCGGCCTGGCTGCCACCGCCGCGACGACGTCCGCCGCCGCGTCGGCCCTGACGCTCCGGCGGACGGTCAGCGTCGAAGGGGTTGGTCGTCACGGCCGCCTCCTGACGAAGGAGGCGGCGGCCATGGCCATCATGGTGAGGGCGGCGTAGCCCGCCTTGCGGAACATGTCGGGTAGGTCGGCCGTCGTCACGCGCGGGTCCGGGGGCAGCCCGTAGACCTCGGGCTCGTCGAGCAGCAGGAACACCGAGCCGGTGCCACCGACCCCGTCGTTGGGGTCGGTGCCGTAGAGCCGCGCCTCGGTGAAACCCTGACCGTGCAGCTGCGCCACGCGGTCCTGCGCGGCCGCCCGCATGTCGGCGAGGTCACCGAACTTGATGGAGGTCGTCGGGCACGCCTGGGCACACGCCGGTGTCTGGCCGTCACCGAGACGGTCGTAGCAGAGCGTGCACTTCTGCGCGATGCCGACGTTCTTGACCTCACCATTGTTGGCGAAGCCACTGTTGGCGGCGTGCGCCGACCCCACCGACTGGGTGGACGACGTCGTGGCGTCGACCGTCGAGACGGACGATGAGCCCCGGATGCTGATGCCGTGCGACTGCTTCGCCCTCTCGTGCCCCTCGTCACCCTGGCGCCGCTCGATCACCCCGAAAGGGCAGGCTGCGACGCAGTAGCCACAGCCGTTGCAGATGTCGTCCTGCACGACGACGGTGCCGAACTCGCTGCGGAAGAGGGAACCGGTCGGGCACACGTCGAGACAGGCTGCGTGCGTGCAGTGCTTGCACACGTCCGATGACATGAGCCACCGCATGTCGGGAAGGGCGGGCACGTCGGCCACCGCGAGGCTGGTGTTGGCCTGCGCGGCGCTACCCAGCGGCGAGCTGCCCGGCGCCCCAACGGCATCCGACGTCTCGCGTGAGCGCAGTGACGGCATCCCGAGCTCGACGAGGCGACGACCCGACTCGCGGGCCTGCTCGATGCGGTCGCTCGACTGCTCGACGAAGGCCACGTGCCGCCACGTGCTCGCGCCGAGGGCCCCGGTGTTGTCGTACGACTGGCTCAGCAGGTCGAGCCCGTCCTCCGGGATGGCGTTCCACTCCTTGCAGGCCACCTCGCAGGCCTTGCACCCGATGCAGATCGAGGTGTCGGTGAAGAACCCCTTGCGGGGCTCTCCGTCTTGCCAGGCCGCGTCCACGGAGGGGTTCGTCGGTCCGGACAGCTGGTTACGCCAGAAGTCCATCAGGCTCAGCCTTCTATCGTCTCGGGGGTGGACGCCGGGTGACCGGTGCGCAGCTGGTTGCCCGTCTCGGTCGTCGTGCCGGAACGCGACTGGTACTCCGCGACGAGCCGCAACAGCGCCTCACCGGTCGGTCGACGACCCGGCTGGATGTCGCAGGAGCCGGCCTTGCTCTCCTGGATCTGTACGTTCGGGTCGAGCGCCACCCCGAGCAGGTCGTTGGCGGCGTCACCACTGACAACGGCGCTGCTGCCGACCCCCCAGTGGTAAGGCAGCCCGATCTGGTGCACGGTGTTCCCGCTGATCACCAGAGGAGTCATGCGCTCGGTGACCATCACCCGGGCCTCGATCGCCGTGCGGGCCGACACGATGGTGGCCCAGCCGCCGTTGGTGAGGCCGCGCTCCTGCGCGAGCTCGGGAGATATCTCGCAGAAGAACTCCGGCTGCAGCTCCGACAGGTAGGGCAGCCACCGGCTCATCCCACCGGCTGTGTGGTGCTCGGTGAGCCGGTAGGTCGTGAACACGAAGGGGTAGACGTCTGAACCGGGCTCCCCACCCGAGGGGCTCCAGAGGTTGTCCTTGCGCGGAAATACCTTGCGCGCCGGGTTGGACTGCTGCGCGTAGAGCGGGTTACGAACCGGCGACTCCTGGGGCTCGTAGTGGCTGGGCAGGGGGCCGTCGAGCATGCCCTTCGGCGTGAACAGCCAGCCCTTGCCGTCGGCCTGCATGATGAACGGGTCGTCACCCGCGAGGCCGTCAGGGCCGCCCGTGCCCGGCTCGGGCCGGTAGCTCGGGGCCTTGGTGGCCGGGAAGTCCGGCACGTCGTCGCCGACCCACTTGCCCTCGTCGGCGTCCCACCAGACGTACTTCTTGCGCTCGCTCCAGGGCTTGCCGTCGGGATCGGCCGATGCCCGGTTGTAGAGGATGCGCCGGTTCGCGGGCCACGCCCAGCCCCACTCGAGGGCCGTGAGGTTCTGCTCGCGGCCCGGCTTGCGGTTGGCCGCCTGGTTGACCCCACCGGCGTAGACGCCGGTGTAGATCCAGCACCCGCCCGACGTCGAGCCGTCGGCCTTCATCTGGGTGAAGGAGGACAGTGGCTGCCCGGCCTGCTCGCCGGTGAGGTGATAGCCGTTGATCTCGGCGAGCACCGCCTCGGCATCAGGCTCCCCGTGCTCGTCGACGGGGTAGTCCCAGGTCAGGTCGAGCAGCGGTCGGTCGCGGTCGTCGGTCGAGTCGGCCAGCAGCGCGCGCAGGCGCTGGCCCAGCTCGTGGAAGAACTGGAGCTCGCTGCGGCAGTCGCCCTTGGGCGTCACCGCCTGGTGGTGCCACTGCAGCATCCGCTGGGTCTGGGTGAAGGAGCCGCTCTTCTCGGTGTGCGCGGCGGCCGGCAGGAAGAACACCTCGGTGTCGATGTCTGCCGTGCTCAGCTCGCCCGTCGCGATCTCGGGGCCGTCCTTCCAGAATGTCGCCGACTCGATCATCGCGAAGTCACGCACCACCAGCCACTTCAGGTGCGACATGGCCAGTCGCTGCATGCGGCCGTGGGCCGACCCGACGGCCGGGTTCTGCCCCAGCAGGAAGTATCCCTCGACCTCGTCGTCGAGCATGGCCATCGTCGTCTGGTAGGTGCCGTGGGCGCCGGAGAGCCGTGGGAGGTAGTCGTAGGCCCAGGAGTTGGCGGCCGTTGCCTTCTCGCCCCACCACGACTTCATGAAGCTCACGGCGTACGTGTCGGCCTTGGCCCAGAAGCCCTTCTGCTCCTTGTTGCCGATCGCGGAGATGTAGGCCTCCCACGTGTCGTGCAGGCCCGCGACCGGCATCGCGAGGTAGCCGGGCAGGATGTTGTAGAGCGTCGGGATGTCGGTCGAGCCCTGGATGCTCGCGTGCCCCCGCAGGGCCATGATGCCGCCGCCCGGACGGCCCATGTTGCCGAGCAGCAGCTGCACGATCGCGGCCGTGCGGATGAACTGGGCCCCCAGCGTGTGCTGGGTCCAGCCCACCGCGTACACGAAGGCCGTGGTGCGGTCGCGACCGCTGTTCTCGGTCACCGCCTTGGCCAGGTAGGTGAAGTCGTCGACCGAGATGCCGCACGTGTCGCGCACCATCTCCGGGGTGTACCGGGCGTAGTGCCGCTTGAGGATCTGGAAGACCGTGTTGGGGTCTTGCAGCGTCTCGTCGCGCTTCACCCGGGCGTGCTCCAGCGGCGGACCGCCGGAACCGTGCTCGTGACCCGCCGCGCGATCCGACGCGCTCTCACCGTCCTCGTGCTGCGACGCCGGACCACCGATCGTCCCGAGGGCTCCGGACGAGTCGTCGCCGGAACCGTCGCCACTCGCGTAGGCCCACGTGTCCTGCGAGTAGCTGCCCTTCTGGTCGTCGTAGCCGGAGAAGAGGCCGTCGAGGTCTTCGGTGTCGCGGAAGTCGTCGCTGACGATCGTCGCCGCGTTGGTGTACGAGACGACGTAGTCCTTGAAGTACAGGTCGTTGGTGAGGATGTGGTTGATGACCGCGCCGAGCAGCACGACATCGCTACCGGCCCGGATCGGGATGTGCTTGTCCGCCGTCGCCGAGGTGCGTGTGAAGCGTGGGTCGATGTGAATCACCTTGGCGCCCTTGAGGCGCGCCTCCGTCACCCACTGGTAGGCCACCGGGTGGCACTCGGCCATGTTGGAGCCCTGGATGACGACACAGTCGCTGTTGGACAGGTCCTGCACGTACTGCGTCGCGCCGCCACGTCCGAACGAGGACCCCAGACTGGGGACCGTGGAGGAGTGTCAAATACGCGCTTGGTTCTCGATCTGGATCGCTCCCGCAGCCGTGAAGAGCTTCTTGATGAGGTAGTTCTCCTCATTGTCGAGCGTCGCTCCCCCGAGAGAGGCGATGCCCATGGTTCTGCGCAGCGGCCGGCCGTGCTCGTCGGTGTCCTGCCAGGTACGTTTCCGGCTCTTGACGAACCGGTCGGCGATCATCGTCATGGCGGTCTCGAGCTCGATCGGCTCCCAGTCGTGCCCGCCGGGCCGGCGGTAGAGGGCCTGTGTCTGACGGCTGGGGTTGTTGACCAGCTGCTCGGTGGCCGAACCCTTGGGGCACAGCCGCCCTCGCGACACGGGTGAGTCAGGGTCACCCTCGATCTGCACGACGTGGTCATCCTTGACGAACACCTTCTGCCCGCAGCCGACGGCGCAGTACGGGCAGATGCTCTGCACCACCTTGTCGGCGGTGGACGTACGGGGAGTGAGCCCGCGGGTGGCCTTGGAGGTGACCGACGGCCCTCGGCCGAGGTAGTCACCCGACCTCAGCTGCCGCACGACGGGCCACGACAGGAACGTCGTCTTGGGATCCATCGACCTCATCCTTCATCATCGAAGTACGCCAACACCATCACAACCGCTGTCGAAGCAGCATAGCCACAAACGTGCCTTACCCGGGGGGCCCGCTCCGGCAAACATGCTGGTGTTGAAACCCGCCCGCTATCTCAGCGACGCACCGGTTGCCGCCATGATCCCGGCGGGACGGAGGTTCGCGGGTGGCCCTCGCAGCTGTGTCCGAGTGGGTATGGTCCGGGAAACGCGCACGGGCGCACCACAGGAGAGGATCCCCACCCATGGATTCCCATGATGTCAAGGCCGCGTCGCGTTCGGCCGGCGACCACCCCGCCGTCGAGTCGACCGCGAGGGTCGGCTACGCCGTCAACGGGCTGCTGCACATCGTCATCGGAGTGATCGCCCTCC
The DNA here is from genome assembly GCA_030452985.1 of Humibacillus sp. Lineage (GTDB taxonomy): Bacteria > Actinomycetota > Actinomycetes > Actinomycetales > Dermatophilaceae > DSM-29435. Next base: position 11,795 of record JAKDLG010000059.1, on the reverse strand, counting down.
GCCTCGCCTGGGCATCATCGGGTGCAAGCGCCGACCAGTCAGGAGCGCTGGGCACGCTGGCCGGCAACCCTTTCGGCAAGGTGGTGCTCTGGGTCGCGGTGGTCGGCTGGCTCGGGCTCGGCCTCTGGCAGGTCACCGAGGCCGTCACCGGGTCGTCCGAGACCGGTGACCGCGTCAAAGCCGCCGCCAAGGCGGTCGTCTACCTCGTGCTCTCATGGTCGGCCCTCACCTTCGCCAGGGGCGGGTCGAAGTCGAGCAAGAAGCAGTCCACCGACTTCACCGCGACCCTGATGGGCCAACCGTTCGGGGTCTGGCTGGTCGGCGCCGTCGGAGTCGCGGTGGTGGCGGTTGGTGGCTACCACGTCGTCAAGGGTGTGAAGAAGAAGTTTCTCGAAGACCTCGAGTCGCACCCGGGCCGGTGGGTGGTGCGGGCCGGGCAGTTCGGCTACGTGGCCAAGGGTGTGGCGCTCGCCATCGTCGGAGGCCTGTTCGTGGTCGCCGCCGTGCGGCACCGGCCCAGCGAGGCGAAGGGTCTGGACGGCGCCCTGCGCACCCTGCTCGCAGCGCCGTACGGTCAGCTGCTGCTCACCGTCGTTGCGCTCGGCCTGGTCGCCTACGGGGTCTACTCCTTCGGCCGGGCCCGCTACGCCGACGTGTGACGTCGAGAGGGCAGTTCGTGCTCTGCGTGCGCGTGGGACGCGCGAGCCGGACAGCACGAACTGCCCTCTCGACGGTTACAGGGCCGAGAGTCAGCTCGGCGAGTCAGGCTGGGCGGCGACGTAGGTAGTTCCACGCGAGCAGCGCACAGACGATGCCGTTGAGCGCCCCGACCGCGATGTCGCTGAGGTGGTGCATGCCCCGGTAGAGACGGGCGAAGGCGACGAGGAACGGCACGACCACACACACGGTGGTGACCAGCCTGCGCAGCCAAGCACGTTCGATCCCCTGCGCCATCAGCGCGAACGTCAGGTAGAGAGCGGTGGAGGCGCCGACGTGCCCGCTCGGGTAGCTCGAGGTGGGCGGAGCCGGGTCGAGCTTGTCGACGTCGGGCCGGTCGCGTCCGACGATCGCCGAGGCCGCCACGAACACACTCGCCTGCACGGCGATCGCAATCGCGGGCACCACGGCGTACCACCACTGCTTGGTGCGCCACCAGACGGCAACCACGACCACGACACACACGCCGATGACGATCTCGGTGTTACCGATGTGCGACCAGACCGCGGTCACCGAGTTCCAGAGCGAGGTTCGCGCCTGCGCGATGTTCTTGCTGATGGCGTTCTCGCTCGTGAGATCGCCCAGGGGGCCGACGATCGCGAAGCCGAGCCCGAGGATGACGGCGAAGAGCACGACCGCCGGGGCGAGCACGCGCACCGCGACGTCACGCAGGGCCTCCCCCACCGTCGGCCGCGAGTCGTCGGCCGCGTAGCGCCGAACGAAGCTGGCGCGGGAGGCGGTGTCGCGACGTTGCAGGTTCGTGGTCATGGTGTTCCTTTCGGCGTTTCCTGCGGTTGGACACATGCGCTTGGTGGTGTGAGTTAGGCGGGCAGTGGGTCACCGGGCGCGATGGGGTTCCACCCGCGGTAGCCGAGGTACGAAGCCGTCACAAGGCCCACCCCGAAAAGCACGCCGGCCGCGGTGTCAGACGGGTAATGCACCCCGAGGAAGACGCGGTCGAGGCAGGTGACGACGACGAACACCACGCCGCCCCCCACCATGGCCGCACGCCCCCGTCGCCCCAGGAACGGCCAGAGCAGCAGCACCATGGTCGTCGCAATGGCCGCCGCGTTGGCCACGTGGCCCGACGGAAAGCTGAAGCCGGGCGCATGCTCGATCGGGTCGGCCACGATCGGCCGCGCCCGCTGCACGACCTCCTTGAGCACGAGCTGCAGGTTCCAGGCCACCATCATCGTCACGAACGCCCACGCGGCCCGGGTCGGGTTTGCCTGTCGCTTCCACACGACGACGCAGACCACGGTGGCGGCGATGTAGAGCCACTTCGGCTGAGTCGCTTCCTGCCAGCCGATCAGGAACGTGCGCAGCCAGGGGTGGTCACGCGTGATGTCGGTCGCAGCCGACACGAGTCGGTCGTCGAGGTCGACGACCTGGCTCACGCGCTCGCGAACGACGAACGCGAGTACGGTGACGGGCGCCGCAAAGGCCAGCCCGAACCCGGCAGCCTTGAGTAGTCGGCCGACTCGGCGTCCGCGCTCGATCCGCCGCTCACCCGCCGACGGATGCCGTGCGTCTGCTTCCGGGTCGGCGCTCGCGGAAGCGCGGCGCTCAGCCACTGCGCACCACCAGCGCGTCAGGAAGCACGCGCGCCGAGAGCGAGTCGTGCTCGCCCATCGGGTCTCCGTCGATCTCGGCTTCGACCGGTCGGTCGGCCACGATCCTGAAAGCCGTGCTGCGCAGGCGATCCAGACGACGGTGCCCGACCCGCCCTCGGCTGGCGACGGCGCCCAGCACCGAGAACCACCCGAAGAGCCCACGCGGAGCGACGACGGCGAGATCGAGGATGCCGTCGTCGGGGCGCGCGTCGGGCATCAGCTCGACGCCACCCTGCAGCATCCCGCAGTTACCCACAAGCACCGTTCGGCAGTGGCGCACCACGGTGCCCTCGGACCGCGGGTGGTCGACCTGCACGACGAAACCACGACCACCCAGGCGCTTGGCGGCGGCGATGGCATAGGCCGGCCAGCCGAGCACCCCCTTGATCTTCTCGTTGGTACCGGCCATGACCTCCCCGTCGAGTCCGAACCCGGTCATGACGAGAAACAGCTCCTCGTCGCCGGCTGGCTCTTGGCCGTCGGCGACCGCGAGCTGTTCCACGCCCGAGCGCACCAGCCCGACGTCGATCCGGTGCTCCGAGCCGCCCACCATCGCCTCCGCCGCTTCGTCGAGCGAGTCGACGGGGAGGCCGAGGTTGCGGGCGAGCAGGTTGCCCGTACCGGCCGGCAGCAGGCCGAGGGCAACGTCGGTGCCCACCAGCCCCGCGGCGACCGCCCGAACCGTGCCGTCGCCTCCGAGCGAGGCGACGACGTCGGCACCGGCCGCCACGGCGTCACGGCTCTGCTGCTCACCGGTCTGGTCCTCGGTGGTCTGCGCCCAGGTCGGCTCAGGCCACCCATGGCGCTCACACACCTCGGCGAGCAGGGCCTGGGCCGCGTCGAGGTCATCGACCTTCGTCGGGTTGACCACGACGGTCAGTCTCCGTCGAGCGGGCGCACCACCGGACGCTGGGGTTGGCTGCGCCGAGGTGGGCGATGAGGTGTCGGGCATCCTGAGATCCTAGGCAGGGCACCGATTCGGCCGGATGCCGTCGGCGACGCTCCACGGGTCATACCCCGAATCGCGCCGGGCTCACATCACGGCACCGAGGTGGCAGTGCCACCGGCCGGCGCGTTCCGGAGTTCCCGGCAAACATAGGGAGGTGTCCGGCCGAGGATAGGGAGTCCTCCGGATGTGGCGAGAGGGGTCAGCGACCGATCGTGGAGGTGTCGCCAGAACTGGCATCTTCCCAAGGAGAACCTCATGTTCCAGGTCAGTCACCCGCCCACCACCTCGACCACCCGCATCGTTCTGGCCCTTGCCGCCGCTGCCGCCCTCGCAATCGGGCCGGTCGCGTCGGCCACCGCGAGCCCAGCGCCCGAGACAACGCACGTCAGCCAGGCCGGATGGCAGCAGATCGTGACCGAGCTCGCCGCCGAGGCACGGGGCACGAGCTCACTGGCCGCCCGTCGGATGCTGCACAGCGAGCTGACGATCGTCCTGCACAGCCACCGCGACTGGTGACGGGCCGGCCGGGTCACAGCGCGGGGCTGGGCCACCCGACAACCTGGGGATACGCCCACCCCGGTCGTCGCGACCGGGGTGGGCGTCGCCGCGCGAAAACTGCTCGTTCGGCGTCGACGGTGGCCGTACTCTGGAGGAGCCGAACGGCGAGCGGCCCGCCCGGCATCACCCCGAAAGGGGCCCGAATGGCCAGTGGCGACGACGCCATCTACGGGCGCGAGACAGAGCTGGCGTGGTTCGACGAGGTCGTGGCCGAGGTCGCGGCCGGCGGTCGACGCACGCTGGTGGTGTGTGGCAGCGCCGGCATCGGCAAGACCACCCTGGTCGACGCGCTGGTGCGGCGGGCCTGCGTGGCCGGGCTCCTCCCGCTGGAGGGCCACTGCCTCGACATCGACGCGGCCGTGCCGCTCGGACCCGTGCTGCACGCCCTCGCCGACCTGCCCGACGCGCCGCCTACCCCTCCGCGTAGCCCTGAGGTTGCAACCGGTCGGCAGCCCAGCGGCATCGTCGGCATGTCGAAGGAGTCACCGTTCGACCGGTCCCGCGCTCAGCTCACCCGCGCCGCCCGGCGCCGGCCGGTGCTGCTCGTGATCGAGGACCTGCACTGGGCCGACCCCTCGACCCAGGACTTCGCGCTCGCCCTGGCCCGGTCCTTCCGTGAGCCGCTGCTGCTCGCGTTGACCTTCCGCGACGACGACCTGACCCGCGAGCACCCCTTTCGCCGGCGCCTGGCCGAGCTCGACGGGCGCCTTGGAGCCTCGCGCCTGACTGTCGGCCCGCTCGACGCCCGCGCCACCGCGGCCCTCGTTCAGCGGCGCACCTCCGCACCGGCCGACCCGCTCCTGGTGGCCGAGCTGGGCCGGCGGGCGCAGGGGAACCCGCTGTTCATCGAAGCCATCCTGGCCGACGGCGGTCCGGGGGTGCCGGCCTCGCTGCGCGACCTGCTCCTGACCCGGGTCCGGGCCCTGCCCGAAGACGCCCGCCGACTCGCGCGGGCGGCCTCGGTGGGCGGCACCCGGGTCGACCTCCCGCTGCTCACCGACGTGGTCGGGCTGACTGAAGAGCGGTTCGACGGCGCGCTTCATGCCCTGATCGACGCCAACGTCCTCGACCAACGCGCTCACCGAGACAATGACCAGCTGGTGTTCCACCACGCCCTGATCCGCAACGCGGTCTACGAGGACCTGCTCCCGAGCGAACGCGCCCGCCTGCACACCGTCTTCGGGCGGCTGATCGACGAACGAGTGGGCCGGGCTTGCACCGAAAACATCCGCGAGCTGTCTCAGAGCGCCTTCCACTGGAGTGCCTCAGGCGACCTGCGCCAGTCACTGGTGGCGTCCACCCGGGCGGGGATGGCGGCCTTCGAGCTCGGAGCCGACGGGGGCGAGGTGCACCTGAGCCGGGCGATCGAGCTGTGGGACCTCGTGCCGGATGCCGCCGCGCTGACCGGCCGCACCCAAGCCGAGCTGGGCTACACCCTGGCCTACCCGCTGCTCGGCTCGACCAACGGGACGAAGTACATCGAGATGGCCCTGCGCCTGGTCGACGAGAAAGCTCAGCCCGCGCTGGCCGTACGGGTCTGGTCAAGCTACGGGCTCATGAACCGCGAGCTGCCCGACGAGCAGGCGGTCGAGCTCGCGACGGCCCGGGCGATCGCACTCTCCGACGGTTTCGTCTCCGTGGAGCGCGTGATGGCGCTGCGGGCTGCGGCGAAGGTGCGCTACCGACGCGGTGACCCCGAGGCGGCGCTGGTGCTGCTCGATGAAGCCCTGACGGTCGCCGACGCGGTAGGGAGCACGATCGAGCGGGCGCGCACCCTGTTCGCGCGGGCAGATCCGCTCTACGACCTCGGCCACTGGCCCGAGGCGCTCAGAGTCAACCGCGAGAGCGTCGAGGGCGCTGCTGCCGACGGGCACCTCGGGGAGGCAGCCCACTACGACGCCAACCTGGCCATCGCGCTGATGATGGCGGGTGAGGTCGACCACGGGTTGGCGCTGGCCCGGGCCGGCCGGCAGGCGATGTCGCAGCTCGGGCTGATGGGGCGGGCGGCCTTCTACGCCGAACAGGAGCAGGAGGCGCTCCGCTGGCGCGGGATGTTCGCCGAGGCGGAGCGGCTGTTCGCCAACGCCATTGAGCCCGACATGGTGGCGTACCGGTCGACGTGGCTGCGGTGCCGGCTGCTGCAGTCTCAGGGCCGGTTCCAGGACGCGGCGCCCCTCGAAGCCGAGATGTTCGAGCTCGGGACGCACCGCGGATTCATCGCCAACGATGAGCTCGTGGAGACCCACGTAGAACAGCTCGCTGGTAGTGGCGACTTCGCCGGGCTGCTGGCCTACCTGCCGGTTCCGCTCGACCGCGCCGAGGCGAGGGTCTCCGTGGTGGATACCGCGACCGCCGCTGGCTTCGCCATGCTGGGGCTCAGCGCCGCGGCCGACGCCGGCCTCTCCCCACCAGCCGACCTACAGGCGCGGGCCGAGACGGCGCTCGCGCGCGCCGAAGCCGCCCTGACCGACCAGTGGGCCGGCACCCTCGACGGTCTACACGTGCTGTTCGCTCGCGGTTACCGCGCCCGCCTGCAGGGCCAGACCGGTGCCGACCTCGCGGCGCCCTGGCGCCAAGCCGCCGACGCGTCGGCTCGCTTCGGTGCGTTCACCGCCCTGAGGCCCCGCCTCGAGCTGGCCCGGGCCCTGCTCGAGGGCGGCTCCCGGGACGAGGGCCGATCACTGCTCGTCGGCTGCTGGGCCGGCGCGGCCCAGATGGGCGCCGGCCACTTCGAGCGCCAGGCCGTCGCCCTCGCCCGGCATCACCGCGTTCCGCTACGGGAGGGCGCCGCGGGCACGGGCCCACGGGCACGGCTCACCGGGCGGGAGGCCGAGGTGCTCGACCTGATCGAGGCCGGAGCGACCAACCGCGACATCGCCGGCCGGCTGTTCATCAGCGAGAAGACCGTCAGCATCCACGTCTCACACGTGCTCGGCAAGCTCGGGGTGAAGAACCGCGGCGAGGCCGCGTCGCTGGCGCGACAGGCTCCCCCTTCCGGGTGACGCGATGACGGCGCACCTGCGCGCTTCGTCGCCGGCCGGGCGCACCGTGCTGCTGGCCTTCGCGGCAGGTCCGCGCGGCGCCATGCTGACCGGCATCCGACGGGAGTAGGTTGCGTGGCGTGCACCGCGTGCGAGTGAGGCTGGCCATCGCTGTGGTCGTCGGGGTCGTGGTTGGCTTCGTCGTGCCGTTGCCCTCGGCCGGCGGTGTCTTGCCGCATCTACTCGTGGCGTTCATCGCGACCGGGCTCGCCTTCGCCGGGCCGCTCCTCACCCACGTGACGCACTCGGACACCGCGTCGACACGCCAGCACGTCGACGGTGAGGACCCGGGTGCTCGCACGAGCGACTTCATCATCATCGTCGTCGGGCTGCTGGCGCTCTGCGGCGTTGCGGTGATGCTCGTCGGAGCCGGCGGCGACCGCACCGCTCAGCTCGTCGACGCCGTCATCGGCGTGGTCGCGGTGGCGGTGGGCTGGCTCTGCGTGCACACGATCTACACGTTGCGCTACGCCCGCATCTACTACAGCAGCGACCTACCGTGCATCGACTTCAACCAGACCGAGCCACCCCGGTACTCCGACTTCGCCTACTTCTCGTTCAACCTCGGCATGACCTACCAGGTGTCTGACACCGCCCTCCGCAGCTCCGACATCCGCCGGGTCGTCTTCGGGCACTGCGTGCTGGCCTACGTGTTCGGCACCGTCGTCGTCGCCTCGGCCATCAACCTCGTCGTCGGCATCTCGACCACCGGGTCGTGACGCCGGACAGGTCCTAAGAGCGCGCGCGGATAGGCCGGCTTTAGTCGGTCCATCGTTTGGCCCATTTGACGAGTTTGACGGTGAGGATCAGGGCCACGGCCAGGGCGACCTGGCCGAGGCGCTGGCTCTCGAAGCGGTCGGTGTTGCGGCGTAGCTGGCCGAAGTTGGAGAACCAGGAGTTGGTGCGCTCAACGGGCCAGCGCATCCCGAGGGTGTGCCGGGTCTTGATGGTGGGTCCTCCGGTGCCCGGCTTCTCGGCTTTGGCCTTGGGCTCGCCCGGGCGCCGCTTCTTGGCGCAGATGACGTCGGTGAGGCCGGCCTGCGCGCAGCGGGTCATGGTCGCCTCGGAGTCGTAGCCCTTGTCCAGGTGCAGCGTCTCGATGTCGGTGAGCAGGCCTCGCGCGGCCACTGCCTGCAGGGTGGGGACGAGCAGGATGGAGTCGTTGCGGTTGGCTCCGGCGATGGTCCAGCCCAGCGGAATGCCCCACCGGTCAGTGGCGATCGACCACTTCCAGCCGCTCTTGCCTCGGTCGGTGGGGTTGGGCCCGGTGCCCTCTCCGCCGCAGGGGGCCTTATGCAGGCTGCCGTCCACGGCGACCTCGGACAGGTCAAGGCCGATGATGCGGTCATAGGCGTCCAGCGCCTCGGTCAGCAGCTTGTCGAAGACGCCGGCGGTGAGCCATTCGGTGCGCCGGTCACGCAGCGTGGTCTCGCTGGCCGGGCTGAGCCGGGCGGCGACGTCCCAGGAGCAGCCGGTGACCAGGCGGGTCAGGATGCCGGTGAAACAGTCCCGGTCCGGGATGCGCGGTCGGTGACAGCCCAGCGGGTGGGTCTCAGGTGGTCGGGGCGGCAGGTGGGCTTGGATCGCGGACCAGACGGCGTCCACGACGCGCGGTTCCATTGCGAGCACGCTTCCTCCGGTTGCTAGCCTGACGGTGATACCTGAAGTACCACTACTTCAAGTAGACCTACTTCAAGTCGGGAGGTGTGGGATGTCCGGGACCACCAGGGCACGTGTCGCGCCGGGCGCGCTCGAGCGCCGCCGCGCCGAGATTGCCGCCGAGATCGCGGCCATGGGGCTGCCGCTACCGGGCAGCCTGGTCGAACGGAGGACCCGGTGCGGCAACACACGGTGCCGTTGTCACGACGACCCGCCGCGACTACACGGGCCCTACCTGACCTGGACGCGCAAGGTCGAGAACAAGACCGTCACCCGGACCCTGAGCCCAGAACAGGCCGAACGGCTCCGTCCGCTGCTGGACAACGCCCGCCGGCTCCGCGAACTCGTCTCCGAACTCGAGGCCCTCGCCCTGGCCCACGCCGAGCCGAACTAACCCGAGCAGAGTCCCGACACCTATCCGCGCGCGCTCTAAGATCAGATGATCTTGGGAAACGACAGCAGGAGCCCGAGTCCGACGACCAGCAGGACGCCGGCCCCACCGAGAAGCAGCCACGACGGCCGGTGCGAACGGAAACGGTTGGCGAACGCCCCGAAGAAGAGCACGAGCGCGAAGAGCACGGTGAGCAGGGTGTAGTTGTCGCCGCGCTGGTTGAAGTCGAGGGCCTGCTGAAACTTCTCGTCGGCCATCTTGTCTGCGGCAGCTGCCTCCAGTGTGCCTGGCGGCACGTAGGAGTCGAGCGCGAACGGGCTCTTGGCGGCCTGGGGGTTCTTCAGGGGCTTGGTCGCCTCCCATTGGGTGAAGGCAACGTTGAAACGGTCGGTGAAGCGGTCGCGCGCGAACGTCTCCAGTTCGGTGTTCTTGGTGGACAGCGCCTGCAGGTAGATGCCGAAGATCTGCAGGTCGATCGAGCGAGCCGAGTTCGCGACCCCCGTCTCCCGCGCTGCCTCGATCCGTTTTGAGGATGCCTGCGAGAAGGCGATCGACATCTCGCCGCCCCACTTGCTGCTCTCGAACCCGCTCCAGGCCGTGAGCACCGCTGTGACGGCAAGCAAGACGACGGTGATCATCTCGCGGGTCTTGAGGTGGCGATCGGGAGTCGGGTCGGTCACGGGGGAACGCTACCCCAGGGCGACCCGCGTCTACCCGCAGCCGGTTTCCGACGCGCCATCGGGCGCGAAATCCTGCTCGGCCCCTCGTCCCGAGAGGCGGCCGGCGACGAACGGCAGGATGATCACCGACAGCACGCCCGCCCCCACGATGGCAGCACCGACGTTCGGCGGCAACGCCCCGTCGTCAACGGCCAGCCCGGTGAGGGCCACCAGCACGGGCAGCGTCGTCGTCGAGTAGAGAGCGGCCTGCGCGAGCTCGATCCGATCGAGGTCGCGGCGCAGCCAGAGCAGCACCGCGCCCCCGCGCACCACGAGCATGGCGGCGAGGAAGAGAATTGGAAGGAGGGGCCGTTCGAGCAGGGACTGCACGTCGAGAGCCATGCCGGACGAGACGAAGAAGACGGGGATGAACACCCCCCACCCGACAGACTCGAGCTTGCGCTCCAGGGGTTCCGCGTTGCCGCGGGTCCAGCGTCGCAACACCATTCCGCCCACGAAGGCACCGAGCACCGCGTCGAAGCCCAGCCAGTCCGCCAGGGCCAGCAGGGCGACGAGCAGCAGCACGGTCAGGCGCAGCGTGCTCTGCCCGGTTCCGTGTTCGGACCGTTCCAGCTGCTCGCTAACCCAGGCTCCGCCGAGACGCGACGGCACGACGGCGATCGCGATGGCGAGCAGTGCAAAGGCGATCAGGATGGCCGTGGCGGCACCGGCGCTCCGGGTACCGAGCAGCACCGCCATCGCCACGATGGGCCCCAGCTCGCCGAACGCCCCGAGAACCAGCACGGCCCGGCCCAACCGGCTGTCGAGCGTTCCGTTGTCCTTCAGAACCGGCAGCAGCACCCCGAGGGCAGTGGTGGCCAGGGCGATCGACCCAGCGGCGATGACCCCGGGCGTCGTGGTGCCGACCACCGCCAGCACCACGACGGCGCCCAGTATTAGTGACGTCAGCCAGGCCAGGCCCGCCCGTCGCCCGGTCGGCTCGCGCAGCAGGTGGGGTTGCAGCTCGTACCCCGCGAGCAGGAAGAGAAAGCCCATCCCGAGGTCGGAGAGCAGCGTGACGGATTTCGGGTCGCTGAGCTGGAGCACCACCGGGCCGACGAGCACGCCGCCGAGGATCAGCAGCACCACCTGAGGAACACGCGATCGCACCGGCATGAGCCCGACGAGCAACGGCGCGACGAGGGCCACGACGAAGACGGGGACGAGGCGTGCGTACTCGTTCACCAGCTCGCCCGCCTCGGCGACGCCGCCCACGTCACGACCACGGTGCTCGGCCGCGTCACAGCAAGAACAGAGCGCAGGCGGAACATGGTGGCCTCCAGGTGGTCACGTTTGCGTCGAACACGGTCCGAGACGGGGACGACTTCGTCATGCTGGGCCGCCGAGAAGCGTACGACGACGCCAAATGCCCCCGGCCTCGTCACCGAGGCCGGGGGCCGGCTGCTTCATGCCCAACTCTGTCGCTCCGGGGTCACTCCTCGCCGAAGGCCTCGCGCATCGCGGACTCCTGCTCCGCCGACAGGTTGGTGTGGATGAGCTGGTGCGGCTGGCCGGCGAAGGCGTCCCTGACCCGGTCGACGACGGCATCCGAGGTCATGACGAACAGGGCGGAGTTGCCCTCCTTGACCTGCTCGCGAACCTCTTTGATGAAGCCGTCGTCGATGCCGATGTCTCGGAGCGAGCCGGACAGTGCCCCCGTCGCCGCCCCGATGGCGAGCCCGAGGATCGGTACGAAGAAGATCAGGCCGAAGAGCATGCCCCAGAACGCGCCGCCCATCGCGCCCACCGCGGTGAGGTTGTTGGCCTGGCGGGTCTTCGGCTTCTTCTTGCCCTGCTTCCAGGTGACGGTCGCGGCATCCTGAACCTTGATCAGCTCTTGCTTGACCAGGCCTCGCAACGTCTCCAGAGCCTGCTCGGCCCCGTCCTCGGTCTCGAACTTCCACACGCTGAGCGTTCCCATGTCTGCCTCTCGTGGTCGGCCGTCGCACGGTCCGGCTCCGGCACGCAGCCGAGCCTAGTGCTCGGGTGCCCGTGCTGCTAGATCAGGTGTGCTGAGACCGGCGAACGCGCTGGGTGCCCGCTGCGCCACCACACCACACTCCGGATCGAGCGACGCAAGACGGTCATCGAACCGCTAAGAGCCCGTGAGGTATTAACCTCGTTTTTGGGGGTGGTGGGCGTTACGGT
>JAKDLG010000236.1 GCA_030452985.1 Humibacillus sp. | reverse complement strand
ATCGGCAACCAGGTCAAGGTCGTCGGCTGGTACGACAACGAGTGGGGCTACTCCAACCGCCTCGTCGACATCGTCGCCCTCGTCGGCGGATCGCTCTGATCCTCGCCGAGACGACAGGCCACCGCTCGGCCCCGTGCCGGGCGGTGGCCGCATGCATACCCCGGTCCCACTACCGACTCTGAAGAGGCAACTCGCGTGAAGACGATCGCCGACCTCGGGGACCTGCGCGGCAAGCGCGTCCTCGTCCGCTCCGACCTCAACGTGCCGCTCGACGGCACGACCATCACCGACGACGGACGCATCCGCGCGTCGGCTCCGACCATCAAGATGCTCAGCCAGATGGGTGCGCGTGTCATCGTGTGTGCCCACCTCGGTCGACCCAAGGGCGAGCCGGATGCGAAGTACTCACTGGCGCCGGTGAGCCAGAGACTCGCCGTGGTGCTCGAGATGCCGGTCGCTTTCGCCGAGGACACGGTCGGCGAAAGCGCGAAGGCTGCGGTCGAGTCGCTGCCCGACGGCGGGGTGCTGCTGCTCGAGAACCTGCGCTTCAACGCGGGCGAGACAGCCAAGGCGGATGCCGACCGCGCCGAGTTCGCTGGCGAGCTCGCTTCTCTCGCAGACGTCTTCGTCTCGGATGGCTTTGGGGTGGTGCACCGTGAACAGGCCTCGGTGTACGACGTGGCGAAGTTGCTCCCGCACGCCACCGGTGGCCTCGTCGAGGCTGAGGTCAACGTGCTGCGCCGTCTCACCACAGAGGCCGAGCGGCCGTACGCCGTGGTGCTCGGTGGGGCGAAGGTCTCCGACAAGCTGGGGGTCATCGGCAACCTGCTCGGCTCGGCCGACCGTCTGCTGATCGGGGGCGGGATGGTGTTCACCTTCCTCGCCGCGCAGGGCCACGAGGTCGGCAAGAGCCTGCTCGAAGCCGACCAGATCGACACCGTCAAGGGCTACCTCGAGCGCGCCGAGAAGGAGGGCGTCGAGATCGTGCTGCCGGTCGACATCGTGGCCGCCGACTCGTTCAGTGCCGAGGCCGACCACCAGGTCGTCGCGGCCGAGTCGATTCCCGCGGACAGCATGGGGCTCGACATCGGGCCCGCGTCGAGCACGCTGTTCGACCAGAAGCTCTTCGACTGCCGCACCGTGTTCTGGAACGGCCCGATGGGCGCCTTCGAGATGGCACCGTTTGCCGACGGCACCCGGGCCCTGGCGCAGACGCTGGCCGACGTCACGAGCAAGGGAGCGCTCACGGTGGTCGGTGGGGGCGACTCCGCGGCGGCGGTGCGTCAGCTCGGCTTCGACGACTCGCAGTTCGGCCACATCTCGACCGGGGGTGGAGCGAGCCTCGAGTACCTCGAGGGGAAGACCCTTCCCGGCCTCACCGTGCTCGACGACGAGGGAGACGCCTGATGGCCCGCACGACCGCACAGACCATGCCGGTGGGTCGGGTGCCGCTCATGGCCGGCAACTGGAAGATGAACCTCGACCACCTCCAGGGCACGCACCTGGTGCAGAAGCTCGACTGGACCCTGCGTGACGCCAAGCACGACTACTCCGCGGTCGAGGTGGCGGTGCTGCCACCGTTCACCGACCTGCGTTCGGTGCAGACGCTGGTCGAGGGCGACAAGCTCGAGCTTCGCTACGGCGCCCAGGACCTCTCGCCCCACGCCTCGGGCGCGTACACGGGAGACATCTCGGGGGCCTTCCTGGCCAAGCTCGGGTGCACCTACGTGGCCGTCGGCCACAGCGAACGACGCCAGGGCCACGATGAGACCGACGAGGTCGTGGCGGCCAAGGTCACCGCGGCCTACGCCCACGGGCTCACTCCTATCCTGTGCTGCGGTGAGGGTCTTGATGTGCGTCAGGCGGGTGGGCAGGTCGAACATGTCGTGACCCAGCTGCGGGCAGCCCTCGCGAACGTGACCAAGGAGCAGGTTTCCTCCATCGTCATCGCCTACGAGCCGATCTGGGCGATCGGCACGGGTGAGGTGGCCACGCCGGACGACGCGCAGGAAGTGTGCAGCGCCATTCGAACGCTGCTGGCCGACCTCTACAGCGGCGACGTGGCCGATGGGGTACGCGTGCTCTACGGCGGCAGTGTCAAGGCCAACAACGTGGCCTCGATCATGGCTCAGGAAGACGTCGACGGCGCCCTGGTGGGCGGCGCCTCGATCGACCCGGTCGAGTTCGCCGCGATCTGTCGCTACCGCGACCACCTCACCGCCAACTGACGACTCTGACGTCGGCGACGCGGCAGGTTGCGGCTGCAACCGGGAGCAACAGGTATCCTTGCCCGAGCCGATACTGACCGGCTGACCGACAATCGATTTGGAGTGACTGACGTGGATGCGGTTCGCATCGTGCTTCAGGTGCTGCTGGTGGCTACCAGTCTGCTTCTGACGCTGTTCATCCTGCTGCACAAGGGTAAGGGCGGCGGTCTTTCCGACATGTTCGGCGGTGGCATGTCGACCTCCCTCGGCGGCTCCTCCGTCGCCGAGCGCAACCTCGACCGTTTCACCGTGGCGGTGGCCGTGGTGTGGGCAGCGGCAATCATCGGTCTGGGCCTGCTGGCCCGGTTCACGGCCTGAGAGGGCGGGTACACATGGCAAGCGGAAACGCCATTCGCGGCAGCCGGGTCGGCGCCGGTCCGATGGGAGAGGCGGAGCGCGGAGATGCAGCGCCCCGGGTGCACATCTCCTACTGGTGCAGAAACGGGCACGAGACGCGCCCGAGCTTCGCCCACGAGCACGACATGGTGCTGCCCGACACGTGGGACTGTCCCCGGTGCGGGTTGCCCGCCGGGCAGGACAAGGCGAACCCTCCGGCCGCGCCGAAGGTCGAGCCCTACAAGACCCACCTGGCGTACGTGAAGGAGCGTCGCAGCGACGCCGACGGCGCTGCGATCCTCGACGAGGCGCTGAGCTCGCTGCGCGAGCGCGGCCTCATCCAGTAGCGGTCGCGTCCTCGGCGTGAACACGCCGTCGGCCTTCTGAACCGCGCCGGCTGCTCGATGGGTAGGCCGGACATCCCGTTCGCCGGCTCAGCCGGTGGGGTCCGAGCCCGTCTCGAGAGCACTGGCAGCGTCCTCGTCGACGAGCCAGAGCGTCGCGTGACTACCGTGGGGTCCGGATGCCGGAACGTCCCAGCGGTCAGCGCCATCCGCAAGGGCGGCCACCACCGCTGGCGCCTTGTCGTCACCTGCCACGAGAAACCAGACCTCCCGAGACCGTTCGAGGCATTCGAACGTCAGTGAGACCCGGTCGGGCGGTGGCTTGGGCGAGTGGTGCACCGCCACGGCCACGGCGTTCTTCACCCGCTGGGCTTCGTGGTGCGGGAAGAGAGAGGCGACGTGCCCGTCGGGGCCCACCCCCAGCAGCACGACGTCGAAACCACCCTGCCCGTGCTCGCGCAGCGTCTCGGAGTACGCCTCGGCGCTCGCTTCAGCGGTCGCGGACCGGTCGGGTCCACTGACCCGGTGTACCTTGTCGGGATCGAGCCCCAAGGTGGCCAGTCCGGCCGCGTCGTTCTGGCTGTCGTTGCGGTCGGGATCGCCCGAGGCCAGGTACCGCTCGTCGCCCCACCAGACCCGAACGCGGGACCAGTCGACAGCCGATCGCCCCGGCACTGCCGTCACCGAGGCGATGACGGCAGAACCCATGGAGCCGCCGGTCAGCGCCAGCTGCGCCTCGGGCTGGCGTGTCTGCGCGTCGACCAGGGCCGTCACCAGCCGAGCTGCGGCGGCATCCGCCAACGACTGCTTGCTCGGATGAACGACGACGACCGGCGACGTGCTCACGTGGCTGCCTTCGTTGTTGACTTTGCCGTTGCTGTCTTCTTTGTGGTTGTCTTCTTCGTCGCAGCCTTCTGGGCCGTCTTCCTCGGGGCGCCGGCGGCCTTCTTGCCGGCCGACGTGGCCGCGGCGTCGGTGACCTTCTCGCGCGGCGTGCGTTTGCCGGCGAGCTTGCGCGCCGTGGCGTCCCTCACCTCGTCGCTGCTTCCACCTTCCGGCGCCGGCGCGGCGGCGACCATCGCCGCGCCACCCTGCACCGACTCGGCGCGGCTGATGCGGGCCGCGAGCCGACGGGCCGCTGCCACGTCGGGCGCCTTGCCCGTCTTCGCGGCGGCGGTAGCCGTCTGCCGTGCCGGAGTGAGCCTTTCGACCCCGTGCAGCAGGGCATCCTCGTAGGTGTTGTCGGGGTCGAGCCGTCGCAGCTCGTCGGCAAGGCACTCGGGCAGGTCGCGGCGGGGCAGGCTGATCCGCCGGTCGGGCTGACCGGCCTGGGACAGCGTGGCCACGGCGTCGCCCGGGCGGACCAGGTCGATCGGGCCGCTCGCCCGTTCCAGGCGCACCGAGGTGATGCCGGACCCACGAGGGGCCGACACCCGTCGGACCGGAACCTTGAGCCGGAACGAGAGCCAGGCGGCCAGCAGCTCGGACGAGGGCGAGTCGGGGGCTCCCGCCACGACGGCACCGGTGATCTGCTCGTAGGGGGGCTGGTCGAGGGCGGCCGCCAGCAGGCCGCGCCAGCGCGTGACCCGCGTCCACGCCAGGTCGGAGTCGCCGGCCGCGTAGTTCGCCGCCCGCTTCTTCAGCGTCTGTCGGGCGTTGCGGTTCTGGGCCGAGTCGGTGATGCGTCGCTGGGCCATGGCTCCGATGGGGTCGCCGGCCACGTCGTCGGGGGCTTCCCCCGGCCACCACGCGACGATGGGCGAGTCGGGCAGCAGGAGGGGAACGACGACGCTCGGGCCGTGGCCGGCAAGGGGGCCGTAGAGACGCAGCACGACGATCTCGCTTGCACCGGCGTCACCACCGAGCCGGATCTGCGCGTCAAGGCGGTTGCGGCCACGGCGATCGCCGGAGATGACGACGACGATGCGGCAGGGGTGCTGCCGGCTGGCCTGGTTGGCGACCTCGATCGCCTCGCTGGCGTCGGTGTCCTGCACGATCACCACGAGGGTGAGCACCCGGCCCAGGGCCATGGCCCCGACCTCGTTGCGCAAGCGCACCAGCGTCTTGCTGATCGCCGTGGTGCTGGTCTCGGTCAGGTCGCGGATCACGGCATCCTCCACTTGCGTCCGTCGCGTTCGAGCATGGCGTCGGCAGAGGCCGGACCCCACGTGCCGGCGGTGTACTGCTCCGGTTTGCCGTTCTTGGCCCAGTGCTTCATGAGGGGGTCGAGGATTCGCCACGACGACTCGACCTCCTCGTGGCGCGGGAAGAGCGGTGGGTCGCCCAGCAGCACGTCGAGGATGAGGCGTTCGTAGGCCTCGGGGGAGGCCTCGGTGAACGAGCTGCCGTAGCCGAAGTCCATCGTCACGTCGCGCACCTCCATCTGCGCCCCGGGAACCTTGGAACCGAACCGAATGGTGACCCCTTCGTCAGGCTGGACCCGGATGACGATGGCGTTCTGGCCGAGCTCCTCGGTGGCGGTGTGCTCGAACGGCAGGTGGGGCGCCTTCTTGAAGACGACCGCGATCTCGGTGACGCGCTTGCCGAGCCGCTTGCCCGTGCGCAGGTAGAACGGCACGCCGGCCCACCGACGGGTGTCGACCTCGAGGGTGACGGCGGCGAAGGTCTCGGTGGTCGAGCCCTCGTCGACACCGGTCTCGTCGAGGTAGCCGACGACCTCCTCGGCGCCCTGCCACCCTGCGGCATACTGACCTCGGGCCGAACCCTTCTCGAGGCTCGCCGGCAGTCGCACGGCCGAGAGCACCTTCTCCTTCTCGGCCCGCAGGTTCTTGGCGTCGAACGAGACCGGCTCCTCCATCGCCGTGAGGGCGAGCAACTGCAGCAGGTGGTTCTGGATGACGTCGCGGGCCGCACCGATACCGTCGTAGTAGCCGGCCCGGCCGGCGATGCCGATGTCCTCGGCCATCGTGATCTGCACGTGGTCGACGTAGTTGGCGTTCCAGACCGGCTCGAACAGCTGGTTGGCGAAGCGCAGCGCCAACAGGTTCTGCACCGTCTCCTTGCCGAGGTAGTGGTCGATGCGGAACACCGAGTCGGGGGGGAAGACGCTCTCCACGATCTCGTTGAGCTCCTGGGCGCTCTTGAGGTCGTGACCGAACGGCTTCTCGATGATCACCCGTCGCCAGTGGTCACCCTCGGCGCGGGTCAGCCCGCTCCGTTCGAGATGCTCGCAGACGGTGGCGAAGTAACCGGGCGGGACCGAGAGGTAGAAGGCATGGTTGCCGCCCGTGCCCCGTTCCTGGTCGAGCTCGTGCACCGTCTTGGCCAACAGGTCGAAGGCAGCGGGGTCGTCGAACGTACCCGGCACGAACCGGAATCCCTCCGAGAGGTTGCGCCACACGTCCTCGCTGAACGGGGTTCGGGCGTGCGCCTTGACGGAGTCGTGCACGACCTTGCCGAAGTCCTGGGCGGCCCAGTCGCGTCGGGCGAAGCCGACGAGCGAGAAGCCGGGCGGTAGGAGGCCACGGTTGGCGAGGTCGTAGATGGCCGGCATCAGCTTCTTGCGGGCGAGGTCGCCGGTGACCCCGAAGAGCACCAGCCCGCACGGACCGGCGATCCGGGGCAGGCGCTTGTCCTGGACGTCTCGTAGCGGGTTGACGCCGGCTGCAACTCGAGCCGGACTCACTCACCGGCTCCGATGGTCGACGACAGGACCGACCGCAGCACCAGAACAGGGACCAGCACAGACACCCGGGCCGGCTCGGAGCGACAACACGCCGATGTCGGCCGACAGGCCGTGCCGCTGGGTCTGCCGCTCACGCCTCTGCCTTCTTCATCTCGTCCGTCACGCCGGACAGCAGCTCACCCCAGGCCTTCTCGAACTTCTCGACGCCTTCGACCTCGAGCAGG
>JAKDLG010000235.1 GCA_030452985.1 Humibacillus sp. | reverse complement strand
GCTCCCGCGGCGTGCTCCGCTTCCGGTCGCCCCGCATCGGGGGGTTGGGGGGGCAAGCCGGAGGTAAGGAGAGGGTGTGTGCAGGGGGTTCGGTGGGCGGGTCGGGTCAGGTGATGACGACGAGGAGGTCTCCGCCCTCGACCTGCTGCTGGCTGCCGATGGCCACGCGAGCGACCGTGCCACCGGTGGATGAGGTGATGTTGGCCTCCATCTTCATCGCCTCGATCGTGGCGACCACGGCCCCGGCCACCACCGGGTCCCCTTCGGCGACGGCCAGGGTGACCACCCCAGCGAAGGGCGCGGCAACCTGACCGGATGCCGTCGGGTCGGCCTTCTCGGCCGACTTCACGTCGGCCTCGACCCCGCGGTCGCGAACCTGAATCGGTCGGAACTGTCCGTTGAGCGTGCACATCACGGTGCGCATGCCCTTGGGGTCGGCCTCGCCGATCGACTGCACGCCGAGCAACAGCCGTTTACCCTGCTCGATCTCGACCTCATACTCCTGATCGGTCTCGAGGCCGTGCAGGAACAGGCTGGTGCCGAGCACGGACAGGTCGCCGTAGGCATCGCGTGAGCTCTCGAACTCCGTCGTCGGTCCCGGGAAGAGCAGCTGGTTCAGGGTGCGCCGCGGCTCGTCGGCCAGAGCCGCCTGCTGCTCAGGGGTGAGCTCGGTGAGACGCGGCTTGGCCTGACGGCCCTCGAGCGCCTTGCTGCGGAACGGTTCGGGCCACCCGCCGGGAGGGTCACCGAGCTCGCCGTTGAGAAAACCGATCACCGAGTCGGGGATGTCGTAGCCCTGCGGGTCGCGCTCGAAGTCGGCCGGGTCGGCGCCCGCCCCCACGAGCGCCAACGCGAGGTCACCCACCACCTTGCTGCTGGGCGTCACCTTGACGAGGTTGCCGAGGATGCCGTTCGCGGCCGCGTACATGTTCTCGATGGCCTCGAAGCGGTCGCCGAGCCCGAGAGCGATGGCCTGCTGGCGCAGGTTGCTCAGCTGGCCACCGGGGATCTCGTGGAAGTAGACCCGGCCGGTGGGGGAGGACAGCCCCGACTCGAAGGGCCGGTAGACCTGGCGCACCGCCTCCCAGTAGGGCTCCAGAGCGAAGACGTTCTCGATGACCAGGCCGGTTGGCCGGTCGGTGTCGTCGGTGGCCGCGACGAGCGCCGACAGCGAGGGCTGGCTCGTGGTGCCGGCCATCGTCGCGGTGGCGGCGTCGACGGCATCCACCCCGGCGTCGATGGCAGCGAGCAGGGTCGCGACCTGCCCCCCCGCGGTGTCGTGGGTGTGCAGATGCACGGGCAGGTCGAACCGTTCACGCAGGGCCGTCACCAGGCGGGCGGCGGCGGGGGCCCGCAGCAGGCCGGCCATGTCTTTGATCGCCAGTACGTGGGCGCCGGTGTCGACGATCTGCTCGGCCAGGTGCAGGTAGTAGTCGAGGGTGTACAGCTTTTCGCCCGGGCTCATCAGGTTGCCGGTGTAGCAGAGCGCGACCTCGGCGACCGCGGTGTTCGTCGCGAGCACCGCCTCGACGGCCGGTCGCATCTGTGCCACGTCGTTGAGCGAGTCGAAGATGCGGAAGATGTCGAGCCCGGTGCGGGCCGCCTCGGCCACGAAGGCGTCGGTCACTGCGGTCGGGTACGGCGTGTACCCGACCGTGTTGCGGCCGCGGAGCAGCATCTGCAGGGGGATGTTCGGCATGGCCTCGCGCAGGGAGGCGAGCCGTTCCCACGGGTCTTCGGCCAGAAACCGCAGGGCCACGTCGTAGGTGGCGCCGCCCCACGCCTCCATCGACAGCAGCTGCGGGGTCAGGTGTGCCACGTGCTTCGCGACGTGGAGCAGGTCACGGGTGCGCATGCGCGTGGCGAGCAGCGACTGGTGGGCGTCGCGGAAGGTCGTGTCGGTCACCGCTACGTCGTTCGCCGCACGGAGCGACCGGGCGAAGGCAGCCGGCCCCTCGGCGACGAGCCGGTCGCGCGACCCTGGCGGCAGGGCGGCATCCGGTAGCGCGGGGAGCTTGCTGCGGGGCCGAACCCGCGTCGTCAACGGGCCGTTCGGCTGGTTCACCGTGACGTCGGCGAGGTAGGTGAGCAGACGGGTGGCCCGGTCGGCGCTGACCCGTGGTGCCAGCAGCTCGGGGCGTTCGTCGATGAACGACGTCGTGGCGAGCCCGTTCTGGAAGACGGGGTCGGAGAGCACCGCGTCGAGAAAGGCGATGTTGGTCGAGACGCCGCGAATTCGGAACTCAGCCAAGGCCCGTCGTGCTCGACGCACAGCGATCGGGAAGGTGCGTCCGCGGCAGGTGAGCTTGACCAGCATCGAGTCGAAGTGGGCGCTGACCTCGGCGCCGACGAAGACGGTGCCGCCGTCGAGGCGGACCCCACCGCCACCGGCCGAGCGGTAGACGGTGATGGTGCCGGCGTCGGGGCGGAAGCCGTTGGCGGGGTCCTCGGTCGTGATGCGGCACTGCATCGCGAAGCCCTTGGTGCGAATGTCGCTCTGGCGCAGAGACATCGACTCGAAGGTCTCACCCGAGGCGATCTGCAGCTGGCTGACGACGAGGTCGATGTCGGTGACCTCCTCGGTCACGGTGTGCTCGACCTGGATGCGGGGGTTCATCTCGATGAACACGTAGCGGCCGTCCTCGCCGAGCAGAAACTCCACCGTGCCGGCGTTGACGTAGCCGATCGAGCGGGCGAAGGCGACGGCGTCCGCGCACATCTGCGCGCGCGTCGTCGCGTCGAGGTCGGGGGCGGGCGCGATCTCGACGACCTTCTGGTGGCGCCGCTGCAGCGAGCAGTCGCGCTCGAAGAGGTGCAGCACCTCACCCGTGCCGTCGGCCAGCACCTGCACCTCGATGTGTCGCGGGTTGAGCACGGCCTGCTCGAGGTAGAGGGTCGGGTCACCGAACGCCGACTCGGCCTCGCGCTGCGCGGCCTCGAGGGCGTCGCGCAGCGACTCGAGCGCCTCGACCCGGCGCATGCCGCGACCGCCCCCACCTGACACCGCCTTGACAAAGAGCGGGAATCCGATCGAGGGGGCGGCAGCCTCGAGGGCGTCGAGGTCGGTGCCCGGCTCAGAGCCCTGCAGCGTCGGCAGCCCGGCCTCGCGAGCCGCCGCGATGGCCCGCGCCTTGTTGCCCGTCAGGTGCAACACGGATGCCGGTGGGCCGACGAAGGTGATGCCGGCCGCCTCGCACGCCTCGGCCAGCAGCGGGTTCTCGGAGAGGAAGCCGTAGCCGGGGTAGATCGCGTCGGCCCCGGCGAGGGCCGCCTGGGACACGATGGCCTCGTGGTCGAGGTAGGCCCGCACGGGGTGCCCCTGCTCACCGATCTCGTAGGCCTCGTCGGCCTTCAGCCGGTGCTCACTCTTGCGGTCTTCATACGGAAAGACCGCCACCGTTCGGGCGCCGAGCTCGGTCGCGGCGCGAAACGCCCGAACGGCGATCTCGCCTCGGTTGGCGACAAGGACCTTACGGAACATCAGACCTCCAGGTGCGGCGGTGTGTGTGCGCGACGTGCGGATCGGGTGGCGGATGGTTCAGTGGTGCGGTCAGTGGGCGGCCCGGGCCGGGCACTGCGCGCAGCCTAGCGGCGGAGCAGGACGGCATCCGGACGCTGCTTCCGGGCTGAGACGCCGGACGCCAAGGCCGGCGCCGGGAATGACGTGGACCCGCCGGTCGTTACCAAGGCATACTGTGGTCTCGCAGTGCCGCAGTTGGTAGTACCGCAGTTTGCACTGCGCAGGTTGAGAAGTGAACAGCGTGACGTGGACGCCCCTCATGGGGGTGATCGGTTTCGACGGTGGTCGACACATCAGGGGAAGCGGGTCGAGGATGCAGGGTTATCTCGTAAACGCTCCTTGCAAAACCATAGGTGCCAATTCCAAGCGCACCGACTTCGCCCTCGCTGCCTGAGCGAGCCTCGAAGTCTGTCAGCCTGAGCTAGTTTCCGACTCAGTGTCTGGCATCAGCTAGGAAACTTGCTGCGCGGTCATGTTGGGGGACCGCGCGGGACTCTTACTCAACTGGGCCTGTCAGGGGACGCGTGCGTGCGAGCCCTGGGGCCGAGAAAAGCCGTAGCGCACTGCACCCGGAGAAGCCCTGGTTTCTCGTCATCGGACGCGGGTTCAATTCCCGCCACCTCCACCACCTCGTGGTGGCCACGTCACGCTGTCGCTTTCACGTGAGAGGGCGCCCCGATCTCGGGGCGCCCTCTCGCCTGTGCCGCGGCTCAGCGCAGGTGCAGGTTCTCACCGGTGCTGGCTCGCCCGGGGCCGATGAGGTCAGGCCCGAATGAGGAGTAGCCATCGCCGACGCGCACGATCCGCTTGCCGAGCGGGAACAGCGATATCGGCACCAGCTTGAGGTTGCCGAGCGCCAACGGGATGCCGACGATGGTGATGGCCTGGGCGATCGCCGTCACGATGTGGCCCAGGGCGAGCCACCAGCCGAAGAAGATCACCCACAGCACGTTGCCGACGACGGAGGGGGCGCCGGACGCGGGGTGGTCGACGACGGTGCGACCGAAGGGCCACAAGGCGAACCAGCCGATGCGGAACGCGGCGAGCCCGAGCGGGATGCCGATGATGGTCAGACAGGCGATGACACCGGCCAGCAGGTACCCGAGCCACAGCAGGAAGCCGCCGAACACCACCCAGATGATGTTGAGCAGCAGCCTCATGGCCTCTACCTCAGGCCTGGGTCGTGCTGGAGCCGCCGGCCGCCTCGGCTGCCATCTGCTCCTTGATCGGGGCCATGTCAAGAGACTTGACCTGGTTGATGACGTCCTGCAGACCCGACTGGGGCAGCGCCCCGGGCTGGGCGAACACGAGCACGCCCTCCTTGAAGGCCATGAGCGTGGGGATCGAGGTGATGTTGGCGGCCTGGGCCAGGCTCTGCTCAGCCTCGGTGTCGACCTTGCCGAACACGATGCCGTCGTTGTCGTCGCTGCTCGATGCGGTGTCGTAGACCGGTGCGAACTGGCGGCACGGGCCGCACCAGGACGCCCAGAAGTCGACAAGCACGATGTCGTGGTCGAGCACGGTCTGCTCGAAGGTCTGCGCGGTCAGTTCAGTGGTAGCCATGTCACTGCCAACGGACGGCCCGAGGCCGATATTCCAGACTTGCGCGTGCCGGAGCTACTTGGCGGTTCGCAGCTCCCACGTCACCGTGATGCTCGTCGACACGTCGAGGTCACCGCCCTCGACCGGCATCCCACTCGCCGCCATCGACATGCTCGCCGCAAAGCCCTTCTGGCGCTGGGCTCCAACCGGGGTGGCGCCGAGCTCGGCCACGCCGAGCGCAACACCCAGTCGGCATCCGGCGAGGGCTGCGTACTGCTCCGCCTTCGACTGCGCGTTCGCGAACGCCGCGTCTCTGGCCTGGCGTTCAGCATCGTCGCGGGCGTAGACGTCAAGGCGCACCTGGTCGACGAGCAGGGCGTTGCCGACCGCCGCGGCGCCCGCTTCGAGAATCTCGCCGGTGGCGTCGAGTCGCCGCACCACCACGCTGAGCTGCTGTTGGGCGGTGAAGCCGACCGGGTTGCCGGTGTTGTCCCAGCGCTGGTTCACCGACGCGTCGAGGGTGCGGATGTCGGAGTCGGCCACCTCGGCAGCCCGAACCGCCTCGATGACCGAGGTGATGCCCTGGGTGGCGCCCGAGAGGGCCGCCGCGACATCGGGGGCGTCGTGACCGACCCGCAGGTAGAGCCGAACGACGTCGGGCGAGACCTGCACCGAGCCCGAGCCGATGACGGTGACCGTTCGCTTGCCCATGAGTCCTCCGTGTTGTCAGCCAGGATGCCGCCGGGTCGGCCGACGGACGATGGCGGGTCCCACTTCGCAACCTACCTACACTGGCGGTGCCATGCCCAGCCTGAAGACGCCCTTTCCGCGGCCCACCCGCAGCCTCGTCGGCCTCGCGGCCGTGGTGGCGGTGGTCCTCCAGCTGTGCGTGCTCTACTGGCCGGTCGTGACCGTCGCGGGGCCGGTGAGCTGGACCGACAAGGTGGTCCACGTGCTCGTGTTCGCCGTCCCCACCTACCTGGTGGGGTGGGCGCTGCGCCGTGTCGGCCTGGCCGTGACGATCTTCCTCGTGCACGCCCCGGTGAGCGAGCTGGTACAGCACTTTCTCCTCCCCGGCCGGTCGGGCGAGCTCTGGGATGTCGTCGTCGACGTGATCGGGGTCGCACTGGCGGCGGGCCTGCTACTGGTCAGAGCGAGACGCGAACGCTGGTAAAATCGTGTGATCCGACTCCGAGGTCTCCTCGGAATCGACGGACGGGCGGCTTTCGGTGATGACCGGAGACGGAGCCCGGCCGACGAGGTGACACCCACCGGAAGCTTGCCACGTGGCGCGGCCCGGTACCCGACACGGAGCGGATCCGAAGACCTGGACGGCACAGATGCCGCGGCCGGGTTCCCATGGGGCGCAAGCGATGCGCCTGAGGCTCGTCTGCATGGTCGCGTTCAATCATCCGCGGCTCGAGGCGAAGTCTGCTCGAGTCAAACGAAGAGAGTTGAACACGCATGTCCAAGAAGTCCGCCTCCGGCGCGCCCAAGAAGGCCCGCTGGTCCACCGAGAAGAAGTCGGCCGCTGCCAAGAAACCGCACCGCGGTCAAGGGGGCCCGGCTGGTCACACCTCCGCCGGTCACACCGGCCGCACGTCCCGCCCCGCCTCGGCCACCTCCTCGCACGTGGGGGGTCGCGAGTGGCGCGCTCCGCGTGACGAGTACCGCAGCGACCGCAGCGACCGGGACTCGCGTGGTGGGTACCAGCGTCGTGATGACCGGCCGGCGTTCAAGCGGGACGACCGTGGCGACC
>JAKDLG010000234.1 GCA_030452985.1 Humibacillus sp. | reverse complement strand
GTCGGCGTGCGTTTCGCGGGAGTGGCCTTCGTCGTGCTCTTCTTCGTGGTGGCCTTCTTCGTGGTCGGCGTGCGTTTCGCGGGAGTGGCCTTCTTCGTGGTGGCCTGCTTCGCGGCTGCCATCTTCTTGGTCGCCGTCATGGCCGTGCGCGAATCCGACGTGTTCAGGGCAGCCGTCGACGCCTCCACGGAGGCGGGAGCCCCTGACGAGCCGGCCTTCGTGACGGTACGCAGGGTGCGTAGGGCCACCGATAACGCGGCGATCCCGGCGTGGCTGAGGCGTTCGATCCCGCCGAGGGCATTCTGGGCCCGGGTGAGGGCGTCGGCGTTGTGCTCGGACCAGCGGGCCAGTCGCTCCTGCGGGTTCTGTCGCGGATCGCTCACCTCCAGCACCGACCGGGCGAGGTTGTCGAGAACCGCGTAGAGGTCATCGCGCAAGGCGCCTCTCGCCAGGGCGTCCCACCGGTCGTCGCGCGCCAGCGCCGAGACTCGGGTCAACATGGCGTCGATCGAGAACGTGTCGGAGGTGGCGAAGTAGACCCCCACGACATCCTCGAGCCGCTCGCCGGTGTCTTCGGCGATCTCGATGCAGTCGAGCACCGAGTAGGCGTCGAGCAGTGACGCCGCCGTCAGGGCGAGATCCTCCGGGATGCCTTTGCCCTGCAGCTCGCGCGCCCGACGGGTCAGACGGGTGCGCTCGCTGCCGACCAGCACCCCCGACATCTTCTCGGCGTAGGCGGAGATACCGGGGCGGAAGCGAGCAACCTCGGCGGCGATGTCGAGCACGGCGGGCCGTGAGGTGAGGAACCAGCGCACGGCACGGTCGAGCAGTCGGCGGAACTCGAGGTAGAGCAAGGTCTGGGCTCCGGCGCTGATGACGTTGTCGGTGGCCTCGACCCGGCGCACGAACCCGGAGAGGTCGAACACCTCTCGACACACCACATAGGCTCGGGCCACCTGTTCCGGAGAGGCTCCGGTCTCCTCGCCGGAACGGAACGCGAAGGTGATCCCGCCGCGGTTGACCATCGAGTTGACGACCGCGTTCGTGATGATCTCGCGGCGCAGGGGGTGGGCCGCGATCTGCTCGGCGTACTTGGTGCGCAGTGCCTTGGGGAAGTAGTCGGCCAGGGTCGCGTCGAACCAGGGGTCGTCGGGCACGGTGGTGTCGATGAGCTTGTTCTTCAGGAAGAGCTTGGTGTAGGCCACCAACACCGAGAACTCGGGAGACATCAGGCCGAGGCCGTCCTTCTGGCGGCGGCCGATCTCAGCGTCGGAGGGAAGGAACTCGAGTTCGCGGTTGAGGTCGCCGTGCTCCTCGAGGAAGTGCAGCAGCCGCTCGTGGACGGCCAGCATGCTGTGTTCCTGGGCCCGCGCGTTGCCGAGCAGCACATTCTGCTCGTAGTTGTCGCGCAGCACCTGCTCGGCGACATCGTCGGTCATCGAGGAGAGCAGGGTGTTGCGGCGCTTCATGGTCATTTCGCCCGAGCGAGTCAGCTGCGTGAGCAGGATCTTGATGTTGACCTCGTGGTCTGAGGTGTCGACCCCCGCGCTGTTGTCGATGGCGTCGGTGTTGACCCGCACCCCCGCGAGCGCGGCCTCGATGCGACCGAGCTGGCTCATCCCGAGGTTCCCGCCCTCGCCGATCACCTTGCAGCGAAGATCGGAACCGTTGACCCTGATGGCGTCGTTGGCTCGGTCTCCGATCTCGCCGTTCGACTCGGCCTTCGCCTTCACGTAGGTCCCGATCCCGCCGTTCCACACCAGGTCGACCGGCGCGAGCAGGATCGCCTTCATCAGCTCGGCCGGGGTCATGGTCTTCGTCCCGGCTCGGAGCCCGAGGGCCGAGACCATGGGCGCGGTGAGCGTGACCGACTTCGCCGCCCGGTCGATGACGATCCCTCCGCTCGACAGGAGGGACTCGTCGTAGTCACCCCACGACGAACCGGGCAGCTCGAACAGGCGGCGGCGCTCGGCGTACGAGGTCGCGGCGTCCGGTTCGGGGTCGACGAAGATGTGGCGGTGGTCGAACGCGGCCACGAGCCGGATGTGCTCCGAGAGCAGCATGCCGTTTCCGAACACGTCGCCGCTCATGTCGCCGACCCCGACGACGGTGAACTCTTCGGTCTGGGTGTCGAGCCCGGCCTCCCGGAAGTGGCGCTTCACCGACTCCCAGGCGCCGCGGGCCGTGATGCCCATGCCCTTGTGGTCGTAGCCGGCCGACCCGCCCGAGGCGAACGCGTCGTCGAGCCAGTAGCCGTAGTCGGCCGAGATCCCGTTGGCGATGTCGGAGAACTTCGCGGTGCCCTTGTCGGCCGCGACGACGAGGTAGGTGTCGTCCTCGTCGTGACGCACGACCTGGTGCGGCGCCACGACGGCTCCATCGACCAGGTTGTCGGTGAGGTCGAGCATCCCGGAGATGAAGGTGCGGTAGCTGGCGATCCCCTCCTCGAGCCAGGCGCCGCGATCGAGCGCCGGGTCGGGAAGCGCCTTGGCGTAGAAGCCACCCTTGCTGCCGGTCGGCACGATGACGGCGTTCTTGACCATCTGGGCCTTGACCAGCCCCAGCACCTCGGTGCGGAAGTCCTCGCGACGGTCGCTCCACCGCAGACCACCCCGCGCGACCTTGCCGAACCGCAGGTGAATGCCCTCGACTCGCGGGCTGTACACCCAGATCTCGAACATCGGCCGGGGGGCCGGCAGGTCGAGCACCTTCTTCGGGTTGAGCTTCAGCGAGACGTAGGACTTGTCGTGGCCGTCGGCGTCGGCCTGGTAGAAGTTCGTGCGCAGGCACGCCAGGATGACCCCCAGCAGGGCCCGCACGATGCGGTCGTGGTCGAGACTCGCCACCTCCTCGAGGTCGGCCTTGATGAGGCCGACGATGGTCTTCTGCCGCGAGGCGCGCTTGTCCGAGCCGGCCACGGTGTCGGGGAAGGCCTCGGGGTCGAACCGCACCTGGAACAGCTCGACGAGACGCTGCGCGATTCCGGAGTGGGTGACCAGGGCGGACTCGACGTAGTCCTGCGAGAACGTCGACCGGGTCTGGCGCAGGTACTTCGCGACGGTGCGCAGGATGACCACCTGGCGCCACGTCAGACCGGCTCCGAGCACGAGGGCGTTGAAGCCGTCGGACTCGGCGCGTCCGTCCCACACCGCCTGGAAGGCGTCTTCGAAGTGCGAGCGCACGTCCTCGGCAGCGGACCCGGACCCCCAGCGTTCGACCGGGGCTCGCAGCCCGAAGTCGTAGATGTGCAGGGTGCCACCGGGCTGGGGAACCTCGTAGGGCCGCTCGTCGGCGACCTCCACCCCCAGATGGGTGAACAACGGGAGCACCTGCGTGAGCGACAGCTCGGCCCGCCGGTAGAGCTTGAACCGGCGCTCGCCGGGGTCCTCGCTGTGCGGGTCGAGGTAGAGGTGGAGCGCGGTCGCCTGCGGGCCGTCGTCCAACGCCTCGATGCGCTCGAGGTCGGCGGCAGCCCGACTGACATCGAAGTCCTCCTTGAAGGCCTCCGGCAGCGCCTTGGCGTAGGTGGCCATGATGCGGGCCGCACCCTCGGCACCCCGAAGGCTCGCCAGCTCTTCGGTGAGGTCTTCGTCCCACGTGCGGGTGGCGTCGATGACCTGCTGCTCCAGCGCGTCTTCGTCGACGTCGGGTATGTCGTCACCCAACGGCATCCGTACGACGAAGTGCAAGCGGGCCAGCACCGACTCGCTGACGTTCGCGGTGTGATCGATGCTCTCACCGCGAAAGGCCTCGAGCAGGATGGCCTCGATGCGCAGGCGAACCGTGGTGTTGTACCGGTCGCGGGGCAGGTATACCAGGCACGACACGAAGCGCCCGAACTCGCCGTTACGCAAGAAGAGCTTGGTCTTGCGGCGCTCCTGGAGGTGCAGGACGCTCGCGGCCACTTCGGCCAGCTGGTCGGCGTTGGTCTGCAGCAGCTCGTCACGCGGGTAGGTCTCGAGAATCTGGAGGACGTCCTTACCCGAGTGGCTCTCGGGCGACAGTCCGATGTCACGCAGCACCTGCTGGGCCCGCCGGTCGACCAACGGGATCTCATGGATCGTGTCGTTGTAGGCCGCCGAGGCGTAGAGGCCGAGGAAGCGCTGCTCACCGACACACGCGCCGCGGGCGTCGAAGCGCTTGATCGAGATGTAGTCGAGGTAGACGTCGCGGTGCACGGTCGCGCGTGAGTTGGCCTTGGTGATGATCAGGATGTTCTGGTCGCGGGCGACCCGGCTGGCCGTCGGGCTCAGGACCAGGCCCTTGCCGGCCTTGGGTCGGTCGGCCCGCAAGAGACCGAGTCCGGTACCCGGCACCTGGCGCGAGATGTCCTGCCCCGACTCGTGCGTCAACGCGTACTCGCGGTAGCCGAGGAAGGTGAAGTTGTTGTGGGCCAGCCATTCGAGGAAACGGCTCACCTCACGCGCCTGGTGCGGGTCGGTTCCGGGTGGCGTGGCCGACTTCAGCTCGCTCGCGACGGTGAGGGCGTGGGCGCGCATCTTCGGCCAGTCCTCGACCGCGGCCCGCACGTCACCCAGCACCTTGCTCAGTCGTGCTTCGACGTCGGGCAGTGAGTCATCGGGCAGACGGTCGATCTCCAGATGCATCCACGACTCGCGGGCCAAGCCGACCGCGCCGCTGGCGACGGTGGTGGAACCGTCGGTCAGCACCGTTTCGAGGTCACCCTTCGCCGATCGGGCCACGTTGAGCTGAGGGTGGATGATCAGGTGCACGCCGCTGTCGAACCCACCGAGCGCCAACACGACCGAGTCGACGAGGAAAGGCATGTCGTCGATGACGATCTGGACGACGGTGTAGGGCGAGTCCCAGCCGTCAACCTCGATACTCGGGTTGAAGACGCGCACGCTCGTCGTGCCGACCGGACGATGCGTCGCGAACGCCTGGTGCCCCAGCGCGATCGCGGCCAGCTCGGCCGGCTTGCGAACGATGAGGTCTTCGGTGGCAACGAGCCTGAAGTAGGAGTCGAGCAGGCCCTTCGTCGCTTCACCGCCAGAGCTGCCGTTGCTGCCACTGCGGCCGTTGCTACGACTGCGTCCTCTGCCCTTCGGCGCGTTGGGGGACGCCGCTGCCGCAGCAGACAGCAGGGCATCGGTACGAGACTTCTCCAGTGACGCAGACATGCGTAGCGACTTCCTTCACCGTGCGGCCGGTGCGACACGGCGGTGTGCCGCACATCTCACGAGCGAGCCTATCCCCCCTCTGACTCCGGCGGCCCGTGGGTCGACCACGACGCTCCGGGCCGTCCGTGGAGAACTTCGCGGCCCACCCCGCACGACTGCCTACAGTTGGACCATGACCACCGGGCCCTCCCCTGCGCGGCCAGCTGCCGGCGCCGCCGAGCAGCGCGTCCTGCGGGCCCTGGCCCGGGCCCGGTCGGTGACGGGGGGAATGTCCGACGAGCTGCTGACCCACGTGCCCGACCTGGGCGACCTCACCGCCGGCCGGGTTCTCGACGCGTGGGTCGAGCAGGCGGCCGACACCCTGCGCGCGCTGTCGGAGGCGATGGAGGAACGTCTTCTCGACACGGCGGCAGGCTCCGGAGCCACGCCGTCCCGACCACGCGACGACGTGCGGCCGTGACCGACAGATGACCGACAGATGACCGACAGATGACCGGCCGATGACCAGCGGAGACCCGGGCTCGACCAGCGCTCTGGGCGGCGCGCTGCGCAGCAACGCGCTGCGGCTCGCCGATCTCGTCGACGAGCTGAGCCCGACCCCACACGCGGTCGAGGTCGGGCGCCCTGACCACGCTGCGAGCGAGCGCGAGCTGCTCGTCTCCACGGCCGATGAGCTCGACCGGATCGGGGGCCTGCTTCAGCAGTGGACCGCGACCACGGTCGAGTCGCTCGCCCGCTTGCGCCGGCTCGACCAGCAGCTCGCGGCGGCGGGCCTCGAGGTGTCGGGCAACAGGGTGGTTGAGCCGCTGGGTCCGAGCCGGGTCGATCCTGACGAGCGGCTCCGCTCGCGGGAACGACTGCAGGAGCTGCTCAACCGGGTGACCTCGTTTCGGTCCAAGGAGCTGGCCCGGCTGGCCCGCGAGCTCGAGGCATCGCGCCTCAACCTGGCCCGCGTCTCCGACGTGGCCCGCTCCGAGCGACGGTGAGCTCGACGCGGTCCACGCTGGTCGCGCAGCCGGTCGGTGGACGGTGGAGCCACGCCCCTGAGGCTGAGCGCGCAGCCAGGATGCCGCTGCCGCTGACGCAGCGGCAGCTCGCAGCGTTGGATAGCGTTGGGTCATGAAGATCACGCAGACGATGGACTACGCCGCCGCCCCCGAGGCGGTCTTCGCCATGATGACGAGCGAGGAGTTCCAGGCGCAGAAGTGCGCTGACGCCGGTGCGCTGAGCCAGAACGTCGCCGTGTCGCACGCCGGCGGCGGCGCCCGCGTCGTCGTGGGTCGCGACCTACCCACCGACCGTTTTCCCGACTTCGCCAAGTCACTCGTCGGCCAGACCCTGTCGACGACCGAGACCTGGGAGTGGAATGAGCCGGCGTCCGGCGGCGAACGGCGTGGCCGCCTCACGGTCGAGGTGAAGGGAACCCCGATCACCCTGCGGTCGACCGTCGTGCTGGCCGCCAACGGAGCCGGTTCGGTGGTCACCATCGACGGCGAGCTCAAAGCCTCCATCCCGCTCTTCGGCGGCAAGATCGAGAAGGCGGCGGCTCCCGTGGTGATCGGGGCTCTCCACAGTGAGCAGCGCACCGGCTCGCACTGGATCCGCACCCACGCCTGAGCGGCCCCCAGCCTTACACCGTCGAGAGGGCAGTTCGTGTCGCCCCTACAGCCCGCGCGCCGGGGTGTATGGTGGGGGGGCAGCCCCAGTGGGGGGTGGGGTGGGGCG
>JAKDLG010000058.1 GCA_030452985.1 Humibacillus sp. | reverse complement strand
CGACGATGCGGGTTGACACGAAGGGAGCGGTTAGCCTAGGGCGCATGTCTTCGCGCACCACGTCGTTCGGCGGCGTCCTCAGCCTGCTCGGAGCCTTCCTCGCGTCGGCTCTCGTGCTCGGCCTGCTCGCCGCCGGTCTCGTCATGCCCGCGGTCGGTGCCACCGGCGCCCTGGCCCGCAGCGGGGTCGACGTCTTCAACGACCTGCCGAGCGAGTTCAAGACCGACCCGCTGGCGCAGCAGTCGCGCATCCTCGCCGCCGACGGCAGCGTCATCGCCACTCCCCAGGACCAGAACCGGGTGGTGGTGCCGCTCAAGAGCATCGCGCCGATCATGCGGACGGCCCAGATCGACATCGAGGACCACCGCTTCTACGACCACGGCGGCGTCGACCTGCAGGGTGTCGTGCGTGCCTTCGTGTCGAACCTGCGCACCGGCGCCACCCAGTCGGGCGCGTCGTCGCTGACGCAGCAGTACGTCAAGATCTCGCTGCAGTACTCCGCGCTCAGCAGCGGCAACAAGGATGCCGCTGCGGCTGCCGTGCGCAAGGACTACATGCGCAAGATCAAGGAGCTGAAGTACGCGATCACCCTCGAGAAGAAGATGACCAAGGACCAGATCCTGCAGGGGTACATGAACCTGGTCTACTACGGCGACCGGGCCTACGGCGTCGAGGCGGCCTCGAGGCACTACTTCAGCATCCCGGCCAGCAAGCTGAACGTCTCGCAGGCGGCGCTGCTCGCCGGCCTGACACAGAACCCCGGCACCACCGACCCGGTGAACAACCCGAAGCGGGCGGTCGAACGCCGCAACGTCGTGCTCGACCGGATGCACGAGCTGGGCAGTATCACCACCAAGGAGTGGAAGGCCGCCAAGGCCCGCACCCTCAAGCAGGACATGAAGGTCAGCTACCCCAAGTCGACCTGCCTCAGCTCGCCCTACCCCTACTGGTGCGAGTTCATCATCAACTACGCCCTGCAGATGCCGGCCCTCGGCAAGACCGCCGAAGAGCGCCGCCGCACCCTGTACGAAGGTGGCATCACCGTCACGACGACCCTCGACCCGCGCGTGCAGAAGCTGACCCAGGCGGCGGTGGTCAAGCAGGTGCCGATCGGTGACAAGTCGAAGGTCGGGGCAGCGGCCTACGTCACCGAGCCGGGCACGGGCAAGGTGCTGGCGTTCGCCCAGAACACCAAGTACACCGTCGACAAGCAGAAGCTCGGGGCGACCGGCATCAACTGGGCCCTCGACAAGCAGTACGGCGGCTCCGGCGGGTTCCAGTTCGGCTCCACCGCCAAGGCCTTCGCGCTCGTGACGGCGATGGAGTCGGGACTCAACACCAAGTCGAGCGTCACCGCGAAGGCCGCCGGCGGCGGTAGCCAGGCGGTCTACACCCCCAAGGAATGGCCGGGCGGCACCGTCAAGGGCTGCGGTCCTGGCAGCACCTGGAGGGTGTTCAACGACAGCCCCTTCAAGGGCGGCAGGATCTCGCTCATGGAGGCGACTGCCCTCTCGACGAACACCGCGTTCGTCGCCCTCGCCGAGCAGCTCGGCGGGTGCAAGGTGCGTGAGACCGGTATGCGTCTGGGCCTGCACACCGCGGACGGCGGCGAGATCCCGCCCTATGCTCCCGCGTACATCCTCGGTGGCGCCGACGTCTCTCCGCAGGCAGTCTCGACGGCCTACGCGACGTTGGCCGCCGATGGCAAGCGCTGCCCGGTGGTGGCCATCACCAAGATCACTCAGGCGGGCAAGAACATCGCCCTCCCGGCCAGCAAGTGCAAGCAGGTCGCCAGCGCGGATGCCGTCAGGGCCACCGACAAGTTCCTCGAGTACAACATGACCGACGGCTCGGGCCGACGCAACCAGCTCGACGGCGGCCGGGAGTCGGCCGGCAAGACCGGAACGTCCAACCGGAACAACGAGTCGTGGTTCGCGGGCTACACCCCCAACCTGGCCGTGGCTGTGTGGGTCGGCACGCCGGACGACGGCAACAAGCGCAACATGGTCAACCTCACCATCGGCGGTCGTTACATCCCCAAGATGCACGGTGCGGCCGTGGCGGCGCCCATCTGGAAGGCCGTCATGGACGGCGCTTTGGAGGGCAAGCCTGAGGTGAAGTTCACCGAGCCCTCCAACAAGCTGCTCAACGGCGACAAGGTCGACGTCCCGAGCGTCACCGGCCTGACGGTGGCCGACGCGATCAGCACGCTCGAGGCGGCCGGTTTCAAGGCTGGGGTGGGTGGCACGATGAGCTCGTCGCTGACCCAGGGGCTCGTCGCCGGCACCGCCCCCTACGGCATGGCCAAGACGGGCAGCTACGTCACCATCTACACCGCCCGCGCCCGGCCGGTCGCCAAGAACAACGCGCCCCCGCCGGCCAAACCCCCCAAGAGCGCCGCGAAGCCCACCAAGCCCAAGGCCTCACCAACCGCGACGGTGAAGCCACCCAAGCCGACGAAGCCGAAGAAGCCGAAGGTGACCAAGCCACCGACGAAGCCGAAGGTCACCAAGCCGCCGAAGCCGTAGCCCGCACGAGCGTGGCGGTGAGCATCGAACAGAAGGAGAGGGACCGACGTACCACGCGTCGGTCCCTCTCCTTCTGCGATGTCTACGTGGTGGGGCGCTCAGCCGGCGAGGGCTCGCTTGACGATCCCGGCCACTCGACCGCCCTCGGCGCGACCTGCGACGGCGGCCTTGGCGGCCTTCATCGCCAGCCCCATCTGCGCCATGCCGGACGCGCCGGATGCCGTGACGGCATCCGTCACGATGCTCGACAGCTCGTCGTCGCTCAGCTGCTTCGGCAGGTAGGTCTCGAGCACCGCGAGCTCAGCATCCTCCTGGGCCGCCAGCTCGGGGCGGTCGGCGCCGGCGTAGGCCTCCGAGGCCTCACGGCGCTTCTTGGCCTCCTTGGCCAGCACCTTCAGCACGTCGTCGTCGGAGAGGTCGCGGTGCTCCTTGCCGGCCACCTCCTCGGTGGTGACAGCTGAAAGCGCCATCCGCAGCGAACCGGTCCGCACCTGGTCGCGCGCCCGCATCGCGTCGGTGAGGTCAGACTGCAGCTGCTGCTTGAGGGTGCTCATGGCGCCATCCTCTCAGGAGGCGGGCGCATGGTTCGCCCCACGTACCGGGGTGCGAGGATGCCGTCATGCGCGTGCTCACCAGACCCGGCCTTCAGCTCGGGCTCAAGCTGGGCGCCGGCGCCGTGGCGGCCGGGTTGGGAGTGCTCGGCTGGGCCTCGCTCATCGAGCGCAACGCATTCGTGGTCCGCCGCTTCGAGGTGCCGGTGCTGACCGACGGCGCCGAGCCGCTGCGGGTGCTGCACGTCAGCGACCTGCACCTGTTGCCGCGCCAGCGCAAGAAGTCGGCGTGGATCAAGAGCCTCGCCTCGCTCGACCCCGACCTGGTCGTCAACACCGGTGACAACCTCGCCGCCGCGGATGCCGTGCCGGCCGTGCTCGACACCTTCGAGCACCTGCTGGCTCGACCGGGGGTCTTCGTGCTCGGGTCGAACGACTACTTCGGGCCGACCGTCAAGAACCCGCTGCGCTACTTCACCCGCCGGCACGCGGAGGCCGGCCCCCGCAGCCGTCGGCTGCCGACCGCCTCACTCGTACATGGGCTCGGCGCCCAGGGCTGGGTCGACCTGACCAACCGGCGCGACTCGCTCACGATCCGGGGGCAGCGCATCGACGTCGTCGGGGTCGACGACCCGCACCTGCACTACGACCGCCTCGACCTCGTGCGGGCACCGGCCTCGCCCGACGCTGCCCTCACCATCGGGGTCACCCATGCCCCCTACCAGCGGGTGCTCGACGCCTACGCCGCCGACGGCTGCAGACTCATCATCGCCGGCCACACCCACGGCGGCCAGGTCTGCCTACCCGGCCGGGGGGCCCTGGTGACCAACTGCGACCTCGACACCGGCCGAGCGAAGGGGCTCTCCCGGTGGTGGCCGGGCGCCGGCTCGACATCATCGGCGTCTGCCCCCGCCGACGCCGCTTGGCTGGAAGTCTCGGCCGGCCTCGGCACCTCGCCTACCGCGCCCGTGCGCCTCGCCTGCCGTCCGGAGGCCACTCTGCTCACCCTGGTCGCCCGCACTTGAGCCTCCCCCTCCTCGAACGAGTCGTTCGATGCCGAACGCGCCGGTATACCGGCGCGTTCGCCCACCAGCGGCGCGTTCGGCACTGACGCGCCCGTGGCTCGAAGCTCGGCCCCGGCCCAGCAGCATCCGATTCGGAGATCGGCGGGCCGCTGGGATAACATTCCTGCGGGCTGCCCGGTGATTGCCACGACGGTGATGCAGGGTCGGTTCACGGCATCGGGGTGTGGCGCAGCTTGGTAGCGCGCTTCGTTCGGGACGAAGAGGTCGCAGGTTCAAATCCTGTCACCCCGACCATCTGACTGAAGGCCTTTGACCGGCAGCATCGCGGTCAAAGGCCTTTCGTCGTTCGTCGACCGTGAACCCAGTCCTCAAGGCGTGCCGTCACGGCAGGGGCGTGTGGGGCCAGTCGAGCAGCCGCGCTCCCCGCACGGCCATGTGCAGAGACAGGTGCTGGTCGGGGTCGGCGGGGTCGTGACCGGTCAGGGTGTGAATCCGCGCGAGTCGGTAGGAGACCGTGCGCACCGACACGTGCAGGCGACGGGCGGCCTGGGCAGTCACCGCGCCCGCACCGAAGTAGGCCTCGAGCGTCGTGAGCAGTGGCTCGGCACCGCCCCGCGCCCGGGTGAGGGGCGAGAGGAACGCCTGCACGAGGTCGACGAGGGCAGCCTGGTCGCGGCCGAGAACCCGGTACACCAGCACCTCATGAGTCTGGATCACATCGTCGTCCAGCTTGAGACGGTGCGCGAGGGCGAGCGCCTCTCGCGCCTCCTCGTAGGAGCGAGCGATGCCGTAGGCCCCGAGGTAGGCCCGACCGTAGGTGACCTGCCATCGGCCACCACCGCCCCGGGCCAGACGCGTGTGCAGGTAGGTGGCCGGATCACCGACGAGCAGCCCGGAGAAGACGTCGCGGGGCTCTTTCGGCAGGATCACCACGAGCAGGTCGTCCTTGGTGGCCACCAGCACGTCACGATCACCGAGCCGGTCGACCAGAGCCCGCTCCATGGTGGCGGCGACGTCGTCGAGCCGGGACACGGGGGTGTCCTGCGCGGCCAGGAGCACGTGGTGGCTGCTGCCCAGGTAGAGCCCGAACGGTTCGGCTCTCTCGACCAGGTGAGAGACGCCGGTCCCCCCGCGCAGCAGGTCGTCGACGAGCTCACGTCGAGCCGACTCCTCGTGGCGGATCATCTGCCGACGGGCCGCCTGGTGACCTTCGACGAAGACCTCAACGGCATCCGTGACAACCCGGAGCACGGCTTCGGCCGCCGCGCGCACCGCCTCGGGCTCGCGCTCGCGGGGGGGCTGCACGACGGTGGGCAGTCCCTGCCACAGTCGCCACGCCGCGGAGAGGTACAGGTCGACGGCCTGGTTCGCGTCGATACCCTGCTCGGCGGCACTGCGGCCGAGCCGGCGAACGGCATCCAGCTCGTGGCGTTGCGGTCGACGCCCGGACAGTGCCGCGTCGGCGAGGATGTCGAGGTAGCCCCCCAGCAGCTCCACCGGAGTGTGGGTGTCGGCGGCCGCCCTGCGGGCCACCGTCGACAGCCAGCCCGGTACCTCATCGATCGACATGGCGGCCCCTTCTGACCTGGCCCTCCAGTGTCTCATTGCCGGAGGGCGGAAACGAAGGCAGCCCGAACCTCGCTGAGGTTGCCAGTGGTCGGCATCGACACGATGGTTAAGAATGAGAGGTACCGCAACGGCCAGTTGCGGCGGAAGGAAGGAGGTGCAGCAATGGCCCGGTTGATCGACCTGTGGTCGCGCATCTACGAGCACACCACGCAGGGGGGCCTGCGCTATCGCGGATGCGAACGCTGCGGTTTCACCCACCAAGCCATGGTTGAGACCTGCATGCTGCCGCATCGACACCAGCAGCGAGACCGCCTCTGGTGACCCGCGAGCCAGCTCTACCTCGCAAGGGCAGTCGCGCGGCCTCGTCGTTGGCGACGAGGCCGTGCCGACCCAGCGAAGACCCCAGCTTCGACCCACCGACGCAGCCCCAAGACTCTTCCAGGAGGTAAGGCATGCACTTCTTGACCAACCTGATGACCCCGGGGTTCCGGCACGAAGCACCGACCCGGGTGGGGTTCGACGTCGGCGCCCTGTTCCTGAACCTTCGCGCGCAGCGATGCTTTCGCGTCGAGCAGCTGCGCGAGCTCGTGGGGAACACCGCCGAGGCCCTGGCCAACGCCGACCAGGCCCGTCTACAGGTGAGCGACCTGCTCGCCGTCGCGGCCGAGACGGCGCTGGCCGACATCGACCGCGCACTGGAACGTCTCGAGGCAGGCACCTACGGCACGTGCTCGGGCTGCGACCAAGCCATCGCGTGGCGGCGGCTGCAGATGCTGCCCACGACCAGGCTCTGCACCATGTGTCACTACCTGTCAGAACGCCCGTCAGAACGTGAAGACCGTGGTCACGCTGAGCCAGCCCCCACCGTGGCGAAGCCCTCGGCGTCGGCGAGGCTCTCATGACCGTCATCAAGAACTGCGTCATCGTCGCCGTCGACGACTCGCCCGCCTCTCGCGTGGCGCACCGCTGGGCGGCGTCGTACGCCCGGGCCACCGCGACCGACCTGTGCGCGGTGCACGTGCTCGACTGGCCGATCGGCCTGGTCGGCTCCGCAGGCGAACCTCGCACTCGGCTGTACGTTCCCGCGCGTCAGGTCGACCCGACGTATCGTGACCGGCTCCAACGGGTGCTCGACGACACCGATACCGGTGCCGACGCCGAGATGAACACCCAGATGAACACCCAGATGGATGCCGCCAGACACCCGGCCGCCGGGTCGACCCTCCACTTCGCGCAGGGCCTGGTGGGTGAGGTGCTGGTGCGCCTCAGCACGCACGCCACGTTGTTGGTCATCGGCACCCGGGAACCACATCACGGCGGCCAGCGTTTCGTCACCGGGTCGGCCAGCCATTACTGCGTCAGCCACGCCACGTGCCCGGTGGTGACCGTGCCAGAGCAGCCCGTCGGCGGGCCGGCTCGCGACAGCACCTCCACCGGCGAGGAAGACGTCATGCCGCGCGACCCAGAACTCGCCCCCTGCCGCTAGCCCCTTCGGGTATCGGATGCTGCCTCCTTCCTGCCACACTTGACGCTCAGCACCGTCGCTGGATAGATTCCGCATTGCGAAAACTTTTTTCTGTCTGGTGAAACGTTCCGACAGGTCCCCGGATCGTCCGCACGACCGCGACCAAAAGCACGACCACCAACAAGACCATCAGCACGAACATCAGCGCGAGCATCAGCACGGCCACGGTCACCCAGGCGCATCGCAGCAGAGCACGCCCGACCGAAACCTTGCTGACTCTCCCTGACTCTCCCTGTGACCTGGAAGGAAGCATGAGCGAGCACACCATCGACCAGCCCGCCGACGTCGATCCTGACGTGGCGGGCTTCAACACCCTGAGCGACGACGAGTGCCGACAGCGCCTCACCACCTGCCTGGCCGTGACGCGCTGGGTCGAGCAGGTGGCTGCGGGTCGCCCGTATGCCGACTGGGCCGCCCTCAAGGGCGCCGCCGAGCGCGCCGCCGACACCCTTGAGCCCGACGAGGTCGACTCGGCCCTGGCCGGCCACCCCCGCATCGGCGAGAAGGCCACCGACGCCAAGCACGACGCTGAGCTCTCGGAGCGAGAGCAGGCCGGCGTCGACGCGAGCGACGCAACGGTCGTTGACGCTCTCGCCGCCGGCAACGCCGCGTACGAGCAGCGGTTCGACCGCGTCTTCCTCATCCGTGCGGCCGGCCGCTCCTCCACCGAGATCCTCGCCGAGCTGCAGCGGCGGCTCGACAACGACGACGAGGCCGAACGCGCCGAGACCGTCATCCAACTGCGTGAGATCGCCCTCCTCCGACTGAAAGAGAAGCTCTGACATGGGAACCCTGTCCACACACGTCCTCGACACCAGCCTCGGCAAGCCCGCCGAAGGGGTCTCCATCTCCCTCGAGACGCTGACCGGCGAAGCCCTCGGCAGCGGCACGACCGATGCCGACGGCCGCATCGGCGCCATCGGCCCCGAGCGTCTCGAAGCCGGTGACTACCGACTCGTGTTCGCCTCCGGTGACTACTTCGCCGCCAACGGCACCACGGCCTTCTACCCCGAGATCGCCATCGCCTTCACGGTCTTCGACGCCGGCGATCACTACCACGTGCCGGTGCTGCTCAACCCGTTCGGCTACTCGACCTACCGGGGCAGCTGACCGCGACCTCACCCGAAAAACCGGGTACGTTTCGTCAGGCAGGGTGATCGGGATCACTCACCGACATGAGGACTACAGGCCGGCGCCTTGACGGGCGCTGGCCTTTCCTCTAATATTCTGCATATCGGAATTACTTTTCCACATGATGGAAGGCAAACGCTGAACACGGAAGGTTGACGATGACGTTCTCCACTCCCGAGGGCCTGCCCTACCTCGCGAACTGCTCGATGCTCTTCACCGAGGTGCCGCTGCTCGAACGAGCCGGCGCCGCGAAGGCAGCGGGCTTCGACGCGGTGGAGTTCTGGTGGCCGTGGCCCGACCAGCCGGTTCCCGCTGACGCCGACATCGACGCTTTCGCCCGGTCCATCGAGGATGCCGGTGTGCAGCTCGTCGGCCTCAACTTCTTCGCCGGTGAGCTGACCGGGGCCGACGCCGGGGTGCTGTCGATCCCCTCGCGTTCCAAGGAGTTCACCGACAACATCGACGTCGCGGTCAGCCTGGGTGAGCGCCTGGGTGTCAAGGCCTTCAACGCCCTGTTCGGTGTCCGCGTCGACGACGCCACGCCGCAGCAGCAGGACGAGCTGGGCCGCGAGAACATCGTGGTCGCCGCTCGTGCGGCCGATCGGATCGGTGCGACCGTGCTCGTCGAGCCGGTCAGCGGCCCCAAGCCCTACCCGCTGCGCACCGCGGCGGATGCCGTGTCGGTCGTCGACGACGTGCGTGCCGCAGGCGCCGCCAACGTCGGGTTCCTGCTCGACCTGTTCCACCTGGCCAACAACGGTGACGACGTGGCCTCCGCGATCACGACGTACGCCGACCGGGTCGCCCACGTGCAGATCGCCGACGCTCCGGGCCGGGGCGAGCCCGGCTCGGGTGACCTCGACCTCAAGGCGCACCTCGCCGCGATTGCCGCGACCGGGTACAGCGGCTGGGTCGGCCTCGAGTACAAGCCCACCACCAACACCACCGAGAGCCTGGCGTTCCTCACCCAGGCCAGCAGCGCCACCAACTGACACCCGGCTACGCCGACCTGCGCTGAACAGCGCTGGCCCTGCCCCTCTCGAACCACGAACTCGTCACGACCTCAAGGAGACTCGCATGAGCAAGATCGCTTTCATCGGACTGGGCATCATGGGCGCCCCGATGTCCGTCCACCTCGCCAACGCCGGCCACGACGTGGTGGGCTACAACCGCACCCCCGAGCGCGCCAAGCCGCTGGTCGAGGCCGGTGGCCGCTCGGCCGACTCGATCGCCGACGCCGTCAAGGACGTCGACATCGTGGCCGTCATGGTGCCCGACTCGGCCGACGTGCAGGACGTGCTGACCGGTGAGGGCGGCGTGTTCGCGAACGCCAAGCCCGGCACCCTCGTCATCGACTTCTCCTCGATCCGCCCCGACGTCACCGCCGAGCTGGCCGCGGCCGCCAAGGAGGCGGGCTTCCGTCTGCTCGACGCCCCCGTCTCCGGCGGCGAGGCCGGCGCGAAGAACGCCGCGCTCTCGATCATGGTCGGCGGCTCCGAGGAGGACTTCGCCACCGCGAAGCCCGTCTTCGACGCGGTCGGCAAGACCATCGTGCACGTCGGTGGCAACGGCGCCGGCCAGACCGTCAAGGCCGCGAACCAGCTCATCGTCGCCTCCAACATCCAGGCGCTGGCCGAGGCCGTCGTCTTCCTGCGCGCCTACGACGTCGACCTCGAGGCCGCTCTGACGGTGCTCGGTGGCGGCCTCGCCGGCTCGAAGGTGCTCGAGCAGAAGCGCGGCAACATGGCGAGCAACGACTTCACGCCCGGCTTCCGCATCGACCTGCACCACAAGGACATGGGCATCGTCAGCTCCGCCGCCCGCGAGGCCGGCGTCGTGCTGCCTCTCGGCCAGCTCGTCGCCACCCTGATGGCCTCGGCGCGGGCGAACGGCGACGGCGGTCTGGACCACTCCGGTCTGCTCCGCGGCGTCGAGCGCCTCTCCGGTCAGAGCACCAACTGACTGATCGACCAACCGGTCGGCTTGCTGGCCGACCTGACGTACCACCCCCCGGCTTGGGCTGGCTGTTCGAGCCTCTTAGACATTGAGCCACACAGACAAAGGACATGAAGATGGCACGGATGACAGCAGCCCAGGCTGCGGTGGAGATTCTCAAGCTCGAAGGCGTCACGAACGTCTTCGGCCTCCCGGGCGCCGCGATCAACCCCTTCTACAAGGCGATGAAGACGAACGGCGGCCTGCACCACACGCTGGCCCGCCACGTCGAGGGCGCCTCGCACATGGCGGAGGGTTATACCCGCGCCAAGGCGGGCAACATCGGGGTATGCGTCGGCACCTCCGGCCCGGCCGGCACCGACATGATCACCGGGCTCTACTCGGCGAGCGCCGACTCCATCCCGATCCTGTGCCTCACCGGACAGGCCCCGGTCTCGAAGCTGCACAAGGAAGACTTCCAGGCCGTCGACATCGCCTCCATCGCCAAGCCGCTGACCAAGATGGCCGTCACCGTGCTCGAGGCGGCGCAGCTGCCCGGCGTCTTCGCCCAGGCGTTCCACCTGATGCGCTCCGGCCGCCCGGGTCCGGTGCTCATCGACCTGCCGATCGACGTGCA
Organism: Humibacillus sp.; assembly: GCA_030452985.1. Lineage (GTDB taxonomy): Bacteria > Actinomycetota > Actinomycetes > Actinomycetales > Dermatophilaceae > DSM-29435. The sequence goes on along the minus strand of JAKDLG010000058.1, from coordinate 17,120 downwards.
GATGACCGAGATCGAGTTCGACCCCGACACCTACCAGTCGCTGCCGGTCTACAAGCCGGCCGCAACCCGCAAGCAGATCGACAAGGCCCTCGACATGCTGGCCGCCTCCGAGCACCCGCTCATCGTGGCCGGCGGCGGCATCATCAACGCGGATGCCGCTGACCTGCTGGTCGAGTTCGCCGAGCTGACCGGCATCCCCGTCATCCCCACCCTGATGGGCTGGGGCACGCTGGCCGACGACCACGAGCTCAACGCCGGCATGGTCGGCCTGCAGACCTCGCACCGCTACGGCAACGCGACGATGCTCGAGAGCGACTTCGTGCTCGGCATCGGCAACCGGTGGGCCAACCGTCACACCGGTGACGTCGGCGTCTACACCGAGGGCCGCACCTTCGTACACATCGACATCGAGCCCACCCAGATCGGCCGGGTCTTCCCCGCCGACTTCGGCATCGTCTCCGATGCCAAGGCCGCCCTCGAGCTGCTCATCGAGGCCGCCAAAGAGCGCAAGGAGGCCGGGGACATGGTCGACCGCTCGCTGTGGGCCAAGGAGTGCGCCGAGCGCAAGGCCACCCTGCTGCGCAAGACGAGCTTCGACAACGTGCCGATCAAGCCCCAGCGGGTCTACCAGGAGATGAACAAGGCGTTCGGCAAGAGCACCCGCTACGTCTCGACCATCGGCCTCTCGCAGATCCAGGCGGCTCAGCTGCTGCACGTCTACGAGTCGCGTCATTGGGTCAACGCCGGCCAGGCCGGCCCCCTCGGTTGGACGATTCCGGCCGCCCTCGGCGTCGCGACCGCCGCCCCCGAGGACACCGTCGTCGCGCTTTCGGGCGACTACGACTTCCAGTTCATGATCGAAGAGCTCGCCGTCGGCGCCCAGTTCAACATCCCGTACATCCACGTGCTGGTGAACAACGCCTACCTCGGGCTCATCCGCCAGTCGCAGCGCGGTTTCGACATGGACTACTGCGTGCAGCTCTCGTTCGACAACCAGAACAGCCCCGAGCTGAACGGCTACGGCGTCGACCACGTCAAGGTGGCTGAGGGTCTGGGCTGCAAGGCGATCCGCGTGACCGAGCCCGACAAGATCCTCCCCGCCCTCGAAGAGGCGAAGAAGATGATGGTCGAGTTCCGGGTGCCGGTGATCGTCGAGGTCATCCTCGAGCGCGTGACCAACGTGTCCATGGGCCTCGCGATCGACAACGTGACCGAGTTCGAAGATCTCTTCGTCGACGCCGCCGACGCGCCCACCGCGCTCTTCGCCAACCTCGACTGACATGTCGGCCTCCACCGTCCACGTCGTCATCGCCCCAGACAAGTTCAAGGGCACCCTCAGCGCGGCCGAGGTGGCCTCGGCCCTGAAGACCGGCCTGCGGGCCGCGTCGCCAGACATCGAGGTCACGATCGTTCCCGTCGCCGACGGTGGCGACGGGACGGTGGATGCCGCGGTCGCCGCAGGCTTCACGCGGCAGTCACTGACCGCCACCGGCCCGACGGGCGAACCCGTCGAAACCTCGTGGGCCCGGCGCGACGAACAAGCCGTCGTCGAGCTCGCTGACGTCAGTGGCCTCTCCCAGCTGCCGGGTGGGCGGCTCGTTGCCCTTACGGCCACGAGCCGGGGCACGGGCGAGGTCATTGCCGCAGCACTCGACGCCGGCTGCCGCCGGGTCGTCGTCGGCATCGGCGGCAGCGCCTCCACCGACGGCGGTGCCGGACTGCTCCAGGCGCTCGGCGCGAAAGTGCTCGACGCCGCGGGTCAGCCGATCGCAGAAGGTGGCGCGGCGCTGGGGCAGGCCGCTCGTCTCGACCTGGCCGGGCTGCACCCGGCCCTGACCGACCCACAGAACCCGGCTCGCATCACGGTCGCCTGCGACGTCGACAACCCACTCACGGGTGAGCACGGTGCCGCGGCGGTGTACGGCCCCCAGAAGGGCGCCACCCCGCAGCAGGTGACCGACCTGGATGTCGCACTGACCCACTGGGCCGACCTCGTGGCCGCCACCACCGGCAACGACCGGCGTGACGTGCCCGGAGCCGGCGCCGCCGGAGGGGTGGGCTTCGGCCTGATGGCCCTCGCCGGAGCCGACGCCCGCCCGGGCGCCGAGCTCGTCTTCGACCTGGTGGGTCTGGTCGAGGCGGTGAGCGGCGCCGACCTCGTCATCACCGGCGAGGGCTCGCTCGACGAACAGACGCTTCGGGGCAAGGCCCCCGCTGCGGTCGCCAAGGCTGCCCACGACGCCGGAGTGCCGGTCGTCGGCGTGGCCGGTCGCTGCACACTCGACGAGTCGGTCTGGAGGCAGGCCGGGTTCAGCGCCGTGCACACCACGACCGACGAGGCCGACACCCCGGAGCAGTCGATGACCGACCCGGCCCCGTTGCTCGAGAGCATCGGCCGGCGCATCGGCGAGTCGCTGACGGCCGGCCCCTCATGAGGCTGGCCCGGGTCGGCGCGGTCGGCAGCGAACGCCCGGTCGTCGTGACGGCTGACGGTTCGCTCCTCGACCTGCGACCCCTCACCCACGACGTCGACGGCGCCTTTCTGCAGCACGGTCTCGAAAGCGTGGCCCGGGCGGTCGAAGCGGGAGCGCTACCGGCGCTGAGTGCCGACGAGACGACCGGCATCCGCTTCGGCGTGCCGGTCGCGCGACCCGGCAAGGTCGTCGGCATCGGACTGAACTACCAGTGCTACGCCGCCGATGTCGGGGTCCCCGTTCCCACCGAGCCGGTGGTCTTCCTCAAGGCCAGCTCGGCGTTGTGCGGACCCACCGACCCGATCCGGCTCATCCCCGGCTCGACGACGACCGACTACGAGGTCGAGCTGGCCGTGGTGATCGGCCGACAGCTGCGCGATGCCAGCGCCGAGGAAGCCCTGGCGGGCGTGGCCGGTTACGGCCTCGCCAATGACCTGAGCGACCGTGATCTCCAGCTCGAACGCGGCGGCACCTGGACCAAGGGCAAGTCGGCCGACACCTACTGCCCCCTCGGCCCCTGGTTCGTCACCCCCGACGAGCTCGGCGACCCGCAGAACCTGCCCCTTCGCCTCGACGTCAACGGCGTCCGACGCCAGTCGGGCACTACCGCCGACATGGTCTTCGGCATCGGCGACCTGCTCGCCTACGTCAGCGGCATCATGACCCTCGAGCCCGGCGACGTCGTGATCACCGGTACCCCGGCCGGCGTGGCGGTGGCCGCGGCCGAGCCCCGGCCCTACCTGCGCGACGGCGATCTCGTCGAGATCGACGGCGGCGTGCTGGGCCGGCACGTGTCGGCCGTGCACGCCTCACGGCCGAAAGGCCAATAATGGTCGGACCCCCCGCCGTCGAGCGGCCAGCCCCGGTCGTCGGCGGGCCAGGCACCGGTCGGGAAACCTGACCCAATCTGTCCCTGCAACCGCGACCAGCCGCGCACAGTGGCCCGCCGAGGGCGCAGGGTAGGTAGAACCACAACGACGTGGGCAACCACACGAGCAAAGGACATGACGTGGAGCTGGATGTGCTGTTCCGGGCCGGTCGGGCGATCATCGAGGGTCGGGAGCAACCCGCCTCGGTTGGGGTCGTCGACGGGAAGATCGCTGTCATCGCCGCGATCGATGCCGATCTGAGTGCCCCTACCGTGGTCGAGCTGGGTGACGACGAAGTACTCATCCCCGGCCTGGTCGACTCGCACGTGCACGTCAACGAGCCCGGCCGCACCGAGTGGGAGGGGTTCGCCTCCGCCACCCGGGCCGCGGCCGCCGGTGGGGTCACCACGATCATCGACATGCCGCTGAACTCGGTGCCGGCGACCACGACGGTCGACGCCCTCGAGACCAAGCGAGCCGTCGCGGCCGACCAGGCGTTCGTCGACGTCGGCTTCTGGGGCGGCGCGGTGCCGGGCAACGTGCCCGACCTCGCGGGGCTGCACGACGAGGGCGTGTTCGGGTTCAAGTGCTTCACCCTGCCCTCGGGCGTCGACGAGTTCCAGCACCTGGAGCCCGACGAGCTCGAAGCCGCCATGCGCGAGACCGCGCGGCTCGGCGCGATGATGATCGTGCACGCGGAGGACAACCACACCATCGACCATGTCGCCACCCATGCTCACGCGCCCACCGACGACGGTGCCGGTGCAGTGGACCCTGACGGGCGGGCCTACACCGGCTTCCTGCACTCGCGCCCGCGCGGCGCCGAGAACCTGGCCATCGCGGGGGTCATCGAGCTGTCCCGGTGGCTCGAGGCGCGCGCCCACATCCTGCACCTGTCGAGCTCGGACGCCCTGCCGATGATTGCGAGCGCCCGCGCCGACGGGGTGCCGCTCACGGTCGAGACCTGCCCGCACTACCTCACCTTCACGGCAGAGGAGGTGCCCGACGGCGCCACCGAGTTCAAGTGCTGCCCCCCGATCCGCGAAGCCTCCAACCGCGAGCTGATCTGGGGCGGCCTCATCGACGGCACCATCGACATCGTCGTGACCGACCACTCCCCCTGCACCGTCGACCTCAAGGAGCAGGGCGGCGGTGACTTCGGGGTGGCCTGGGGCGGCGTCGCTGGGCTTCAGCTCGGTCTCTCGGCGACCTGGACCGGCGCCAAGGCCCGCGGCATCGACCTGGCTCAGGTCATCGCCTGGATGGCGGCCGGCCCGGCCGACCTGGTGGGCCTGACGACCAAGGGCCGCATCGCGGTCGGCGCACAGGCCGACCTCGCCGTGTTCGGCCCCGACGACAGCTTCACCGTGGATGTGCGGCAGCTGCGCCACAAGAACCCGGTCTCGGCGTACGCCGGCAGCACGCTGAGCGGGGTGGTGCGCCAGACCTGGCTGAGCGGCAACCGCCTGGCGATCACCCCCAACGGCACCGACCCGACCGACGAGACCACCGACGACACTGCCGCACAAGCGCCCCAGGGGCGCCTGCTGAAACGAGGAGAAGCATGAGCACCCCTGCCCGCGCCGAGCACACGTCCCCCTACTACGTTCCTCGCGGCGGCCTGCCCGGCCAGACCGAGCTGACCACCGACCGGGCCGTCTTCACCGAGGCCTACGCGGTGCTGCCCCGCGGCACCATGCGCGACATCGTCACCAGCCTGCTGCCGCACTGGGAGAAGACGCGCCTGTGGATCATCGCCCGCCCCCTCTCGGGGTTCGCCGAGACCTTCTCGCAGTACATCGTCGAGGTGAGCCCCGGCGGTGGCAGCGACCGTCCCGAGATGGATGCCGGAGCCGAGGGTGTGCTCTTCGTCGTCGGCGGCAGCCTCACCCTCAGCATCGGTGAGACCAGTCACGAGCTGGCCGAGGGAGGGTATGCCTACCTGCCCGCCGGGACCACCTGGACCCTGCACAACGGGGCCGACGCGCCGGCCACCTTCCACTGGGTGCGCAAGGCCTACCAGGCCGTCGACGGAATCGACGCCCCGGAGGCGTTCGTCACGAACGAGTCCGAGGTGGAGGGCAACGCGATGCCCGACACGAACGGCGCCTGGTCGACCAAGCGCTTCGTCGACCCCACCGACGTGCGTCACGACATGCACGTCACCATCGTCACCTTCGAGCCCGGCGGCGTGATCCCCTTCCCCGAGACGCACATCATGGAGCACGGCCTCTACGTGCTCGAGGGCAAGGCCGTCTACCTGCTCAACAACGACTGGGTCGAGGTGCAGGAGGGCGACTTCATGTGGCTGCGCGCGTTCTGCCCGCAGGCCTGCTACGCCGGTGGGCCTGGCCGGTTCCGTTACCTGCTCTACAAGGACGTCAACCGCCACGCGACGCTCTCGCGCCAGTTCGTCTGAGCCGACGTCGCCACCGCCTCCTTCTGGCGACACCCCGTTCGACCACCGAACGACCGAATCTGCCCCCGCCTCCGGATGCCGCCCTCCCGGAGGCGGGGCGCTCGTCGTTTCGGGGAGGTTCGCCGGCAGTGGGTGCCGAAGAACCTCCCCGAGTACGGTCAGAGCCGATCCGTGCCTCCGCGAGTGCGACTACCCGGGCGTCGACCGGATCAGCCCGCGACGGGTCGCCACCGCGACGGCGGCGGTGCGCGAGTCGACGTCGAGCTTGGTGAAGACGTGCACGAGGTGTGACTTCACGGTGGCCTCCGACACGAACAGCTCGGCCGCGATCTGCTGGTTCGACCGGCCCGCGGCCACCAGGGTCAGCACCTCGGTCTCCCGAACGCTGAGCGAGCTCGCGCCCACCCGCATCCGCTCGATGAGACGACCGGCGACGGCGGGCGCCAGCGCTGACCGCCCTTCGGCGGCCGCCCGAACCGCCGCCGTCAGCTCTTCGGGCGGCGCGTCCTTGAGCAGGTAGCCGCACGCCCCCGCCTCCACCGCGGCCACGATGTCAGCCTCCGTGTCGTAGGTGGTGAGCACGATGACCCGCGGGGCACCGGCCACGGTCGTGATCAGGCGGGTGGCAGCGCTGCCACCCATGCCCGGCCCGAACTGCAGGTCCATCAGCACGACGTCGATGTCGCCGAGAGCGACCCGCTCGACCGCGGCCTCAGCAGTAGCCACGTCGTCGGCGACATGGATGCCGGGTTCGCCCTCGAGCACCGCACGCAGGCCGGCCCGAACGACCGGATGGTCGTCGGCGAGCAGCAGTCGGATCGGGGTCACGGCAACCCTTTCACCCTGGGCGCGCCAATCGGCGTGGAGGAGGTGGCAGGGGCGTCGGGGCGCGTCTCGGCATGGAGGTCGGAGGCCGTGCCGGTCGCGCTCTCGGCCGCTCGGTCGAGGTGAACCGAGATCGCCGTGCCCGACCCCGTTCCTGCCCCCGTGCCTGCCCCCGGGCGCGACTCGACGGTCAGCCGGCCTCCGAGGAGGGCGACCCGTTCACGCATCGACCGGAGCCCGAAACCCGCTCTGCCTGTGTCGTTCACCTCGTTGCCGTCGGCGCCTCGGGCAGCAGCGGCTGGCGCGGCCGAGGTAATGACGGCATCCGGGTGGCTGGCTCGTTCCGGGTCGAAGCCGCGGCCGTCATCGACGACGTCGAGGCTCACGACCGCGTCAGCTGTGGTGAGGGTGACGTCGGCCCGGGTCGCCCCCGAGTGCTGGACCGTGTTGGCGAGTGCTCCCTGGGCGATGCGCAGCAGCGCCACGTCGACCGGGGTGGGCAGCGCCGTCGGTGGCCCCACCTCGTGAAAGGTCACCGAGATCTCGCTGCGGGCCGTGGTGGTCTCGCAGAGCCGGCGCAAAGCCCCGGCCAGGGTCGACTGCTCGAGGTCGACCGGGGTGAGCGCCTGCACGAACCGGCGGGCCTCGGCCAGGTTGTCCTTCGCCGCCTGACGCGCCTGCTCGACCAAGGTCGCCGCCCGGGCGGTATCGACCTCACGGGCGGGGTCGAGTGAGCGGGTCGCGGCCTGGAGCAGCAGCTGGATGCTCGACAGGCCCTGCGCGAGGGTGTCGTGGATCTCGCGGGCCAGCCGCGCCCGCTCGTCAACGACGCCGGCGCGGTGCTCGGCCACGGCCAGCTCGGCGCGAGTGCGGTCGAGCTCGACAATGAGGCGTCGACGCTGCTCCGACTCGGCGTGCAGGGCCTGGTAGCCGAAGACGGTGGCGACCACCACGCCGGCGCCGACGATCGGGCCGATCGCCATGGCGATGGTGAACGAGTCCTGGTGCCAGGCGAAGCCCACGATCGCCGCCACTGTGGTGAGGGCCACGGCGGTCAGGGCCGCCCGGCGGGGCAGCAGGTGCAGCAGCAGGAAGAACCAGGGAAAGGCCAGGTAGACCGCTTCGGGGGTCAGGGCGAGCAGCCCCACCCAGGCGCTCAGCAGCAGGCCGAGCCAGACTGCCGAGGCGCGCGACGACTCGGCCACCACGCCCGAGAGGGGTCCAGCCGCGTAGATCGCCGCCACGAGGGCGCAGCCCGCCACCACCCACGGCCAGGGAGCCGCGGTTCCGTCCATGCCGCTGGTGCTGGTGCTGGTGCTGGCGCGTACGGCCACCAGCACGAGCAGCGCGGCCACGAGCAGGTGCAACCCCCATCGCAGCCGGTCGGGGACGGGCGTCAGGTCGCGCCCCGAAGCGGTCGCGACAGCGGCGGGCTGGCTCGGTTCACCGTGGGTCATGTCTCTGGCCAGCCTACGGCCGGCGACCGGGACCGGCATCCATCAAAGGTTCGATCCGAGGGTCCCACCCTCGATGTGCCGTAACCGTCCGCAGGCTCGATGCCTCAGGGGCCCGTTTCGCCGAAAGTGGACCGTGACGCCGCAACCGCGGCGTCGACCGGCCTGAACGCGGCCGCCCGACACCAACCGGGCGCCGGCGGCGGCCGGAACGTCACGAAAGGGAAACCGGCGTGTTTGTCGCCATCCGAGATCTCCGCTTCGCCAAGGGACGCTTCGCACTGATGGGCGCGGTCGTCACCCTCATCACCATCCTCGTCGTGCTGTTGTCTGGCCTCACCGCCGGGCTCGGGCGCGGCAACACCTCAGCCATCACTGACCTGCCCGCCGACCATCTCGTGTTCTCGGCCCCGGCCGCGGGGCAGAAGCTGTCGTTCACCGACTCGTCGATCTCCCCCTCGGTGCAGCGGTCGTGGGCCGACGTACCCGGGGTGGTGCGGTCTGAGCCGATCGCCATCACGATGTCTCGGGCCAGCGCCGACGAGCGCACCTCCGGCGTCGCCGTGTTCGCCGTGGCGCCGGGCACCCAGCTGGCCCCGAAGGTCACCGCCGGCCAGGCCGTGCTGTCGGTCAAGGCCGCCGACGCCCTCGCCGTGTCTACACGCGACCGGCTGACCCTGGGCGGTCAGGTCCTGACCGTCGCGGCCGTAGCGGGTCAGGACGAGTTCTCGCACGCCCCCGTGGTGTGGGTCGCCCCGGCCGACGCACCCGCTTCGGGCCAGGCCGACGGCGCGGCCAGCGTGCTGGCGCTCACCACCGACGGCCTCGACTTCGCCGCCGCCGACGCGCGGCTCGGCACCGAGACCGTCACGCCAGCCGACTCGCTGGCGGCCATCGGCTCCTACACCTCCGAGAACGGCTCGCTCCAGCTGATGCGGGTGCTGCTGTTCGCGATCTCGGCCCTGGTCATCGGCGCCTTCTTCACCGTCTGGACCGTGCAGCGCCGCGGCGACATCGCCGTGCTCAAGGCCCTCGGTGCCTCGACCCGCTACCTCCTCAAGGACGCGGTCGGTCAGGCGCTGGCTCTGCTCGTCGTCGGCACGGCGCTCGGCACCGCGATCGCGGCCGCGGTCGGCTTCGCGGTCGGCTCGCTCGCCGGCAGCGCCGTGCCGTTCGTGCTCGACCTGCCCACCCTGCTGTTCCCCGCCGTCGTGATGATCGTGCTCGGCCTCGCCGGAGCCGCGGTCTCGCTGCGCACCGTCACCACCGTCGACCCCCTCACCGCCCTAGGAAGTGCCCGATGACCCTCCACCTCGACCATGTCACCCTCACCTACCCCGACGGCGACCAGCGCCTCACCGCCCTGGGCGACGTCAGTCTCACCGCCGAACCCGGAACCCTGACCGCCGTGGTCGGCCCGTCGGGGTCGGGCAAGTCGAGCCTGCTCGCCGTCGCCGCCACCCTCATCCGGCCGGATGCCGGTCGCGTGCTTCTCGACGGGCGTGACCTCGCGCGGCTGCGCCGGTCAGAGACGGCCAAGGTTCGCCGCGAGCAGATCGGGATCGTCTTCCAGAGCTCGAACCTGCTGGCGTCGCTCACCGCGGTCGACCAGCTGGTGCTGATCACCCACCTCGCCGGTGGTGACCTCGCCGCCGGTCGCCGCCGAGCCCTGGACCTGCTGGAGGCTGTGGGCCTCGCAGCCCAGGCCGACAAGCGGCCGAACGAGCTCTCAGGTGGTCAGCGCCAGCGCGTGACGATCGCCCGCGGCCTGATGAACGAACCGTCGCTGCTGCTCGTCGACGAACCCACCAGCGCCCTCGACCGTGAACGCGGCGAAGCCGTACTGCGCCTGATCCGTGAGCTGACCACCGACCGAGGACTGGCGACGGTGATGGTCACGCACGACCACGACCACCTCGCCTCCGCCGACGAGGTCGTCGAGATCATCGACGGCCGGACCCGTGAGCTCGCCACCGCGTGAGGTCCCCTGGCTTGACGCAGGCCCGTAGAAGGGCTCAGCTCTGTTCACGAGCACAGCGCGGTGCGGCGCCGGCACCGGGTGCCGGTGATGCACCGCGCTGCTCGCGCCGGCGCGGCGAGTCCGGGCTAGACCGTCAGCGGGTTCGTGACCTCGAGCTGTTCGTGGTCGATGAGCCAGCGCACTGACTCGAGCACCGCCTCATCGGGCTGGTAGCGCGGCGAGTACCCGATCGCGGTGCGGGCCTTGTCGATACTGAGGTAGTGGCTGCGCATGAGGTGCTCCCAGCTGCAGTCCGAGTGTTCCTCGGTGGTGCTGCGCCGAAACTCCTCCCACGTGACTGACCGCAGCTCGGCGCTCTGGCCGAACCAGGACGCCGCGGTCTGCACGTAACCCCGTACGTTGAGGGCGGAGGGCGCGACGATGTCGAAGTCCTCACCCGCAGCAGTCTCGCGATGGCCGGCGGCCATCTCGAAGGCCAGCGCGACATCGTCGGCGTGGACGTGATGCATCGTCTCGGCCCCGATGCCCGGGGCGTCGACCGGCCGGCCGGCCGACAGCCGTTGCCACACCGTGGGGTCGACGTTGCCGAGGGGACCGATGGGGTGCCAGCCCGGCCCGACGATGTGGCCGGGGTGCAGCGATGTGGTCACCAGGCCACCAGAGCTGGTCTCGCGCTTGAGCATCTCGGCGATGGCCGCCTTCGCGATGCCGTACTCACCGACCGGCGGCGCCCCGTTCTGCTCGGTGACCGGGAGCCTGAGGCTCGGGCCGTGCCGCCAGATGGAGCCACAGTGGATCAGGTGCCCGGCGTTCCCGCGGAGCCCCTCCACGAGTGCCGTGGCCGACTCGAGGGTGAAGCAGACGAGGTCGATGACGACGTCGGCCTGCAGCTTTGCGACCCGGGTAGCGAAGTGTCCCGCGAGGTCTTCCTCGACCCGGTCCGCGACCACGTGCTGAACCTGCCCCGAGTCTGGGTCGTCGAGGTAGCTCGACCGCTGCCCGCGGCTGATGTTGACCACGTCGTGGCCGGCTCGCACCAGCCGGGGCAGGAGGTAGCTGCCGATGTGCCCGGTACCGCCGATGACGACAATGCGCATGCGCTCACCCTAGACAGGCCGGAGGGAGGATCAAACGGCAGATCGATCTGCGTTCGGTGCTGTCCCAACAACCGTCAATACCGCTTGATTCGCAGCTTGATCCCCGTCCGGCCCGGACGGGGATCAAGCGGCGGATCAGTCTGCGGATCAGGAGTCGCCGCCCGCGTTGCCCGTGGTGCCGGCGTTGACGTCGAGCAGCTGGTAGCGCTCAGCCGCCTCACGCGCGACGGAGGCGTCGAGCTTGCCGTCGTCCGCGAGCAGCTGCAGCGCCCGCACCACCATGGAGTGGACGTCGATGTGGAAGAAGCGACGAGCCGCCGCGCGGGTGTCGGAGAAGCCGTGGCCGTCGGCACCGAGGGTGGCGAAGGCGTTGGGCACGAACTGGCGGATCTGGTCGGGCACCTCCGACGCGAAGTCGGTCGACGCGACGACCGGCCCAGCGGCATCCTTCAGCTTCTCGGTGACGTAGGCCGTGCGACGCTCGCCCTCGGGGTAGAGGAAGTTGTGCTCCTCGGCCGCCAGGCCGTCGCGGCGCAGCTCGGCCCACGAGGTGACCGACCACACGTCGGCGCTGACTCCCCATTCGTCGGCAAGAAGCGCCGCGGCTTCAAGGGCCCACGGCACCGAGACTCCGGAGCCCATCAGCTGGCAGCGCGGCCCGTCGCCGGAACCCGTTGCCACTCGGTGCAACCCGCGCACAATGCCGTCAACGTCGGCGTCATCGGGTTCGGCCGGCTGAAGCATCGGCTCGTTGTAGACGGTGATGTAGTACATGACGTTCGACTCGGGCTTGCTGCCGCTGCCCGGCCCGTACATCTGCTTCAGGCCGGCCGCGACGATGTGGGCGATCTCGTAGCCGTAGGCCGGGTCGTAGATCTTCATGGCCGGGTTGGTCGCGGCGAGGATGGGCGAGTGCCCGTCGGCGTGCTGCAGGCCCTCACCCGTCAGGGTGGTGCGCCCGGCGGTGGCTCCGATGATGAAGCCGCGCGCCATCTGGTCCATGGCCGCCCACATGGCGTCGCCGGTGCGCTGGAAGCCGAACATCGAGTAGAACACGTAGACCGGGATCAGCGGCTCGCCGTGCGTCGCGTACGACGTGCCCACGGCGGTGAAGGCCGCGAACGAGCCGGCCTCGTTGATGCCGGTGTGCAGGATCTGGCCCTTGGTCGACTCGGTGTACTTCAGGAACAGGGCGCGGTCGACGGCCTCGTAGTTCTGCCCGGCCGGGTTGTAGATCTTGGCGGTCGGGAAGAACGAGTCCATCCCGAACGTGCGGGCCTCGTCGGGAATGATCGGCACCACACGGTGGCCGACTCCCTTGTCGCGCATCAGGTCTCGCAACACGCGCACGAAGGCCATGGTGGTCGCCGCCATCTGCTTTCCCGAGCCCTTGCGCGAGGTGGCGAAGGCCGACACGTCGGGAACCGTGACCTCGGTGCCCGTGGTGCGACGCGAGGGAACGTAGCCGCCGAGCGCCCGCCGGCGCTCCTGGAGGTACTGGATCTCAGGCGAGTCGTCGGCCGGCTTGTAGTACGGCACGTGGTAGGGGTCGGCGTCGATCTGCTCGTCGCTGACCGGGATGTGCAGCAGGTCGCGGAAGGCCTTGAGGTCGGATGCCGTGAGCTTCTTCATCTGGTGCGTGGCGTTGCGCGCCTCGAAGTTCGCCCCCAGTCCGTAGCCCTTGACGGTCTTGGCCAGGATCACGGTGGGCCGGCCGGTGGTGTTGCCTGCAGTGGCAGCGTGATAGGCGGCGTAGACCTTGTTGTAGTCGTGCCCGCCGCGCTTGAGGCCCCAGATCTGGTCGTCGGTGAGGTCTTCGACGAGCTTGGCCGTGGCGTCGGTGCGACCGAAGAAGTGCTCGCGGATGTAGGCACCCGACTCGCCCTTGTAGGTCTGGTAGTCGCCGTCGACGGTCTCGTTCATCACGCGCACGAGGTCGCGACCGGCATCCTTCTCGAGCAGGGCGTCCCACTCGCGGCCCCACAGCACCTTCACGACGTTCCAGCCGGCGCCGCGGAAGAAGCCCTCGAGCTCCTGCACGATCTTGCCGTTGCCGCGCACCGGCCCGTCGAGCCGCTGCAGGTTGCAGTTGATGACGAAGGTGAGGTTGTCGAGCTGGTCGTTGGCGGCCAGCTGGAGCAGGCCTCGCGACTCGGGCTCGTCCATCTCGCCGTCGCCGAGGAAGGCCCACACGTGCTGGTCGGAGGTGTCCTTGATGCCGCGACCGCTGAGGTAGCGGTTGAGCTGGGCCTGGTAGATGGCGTTCATGGGGCCGATGCCCATCGACACGGTCGGGAACTGCCAGAAGTCGGGCATCATCCGCGGGTGGGGGTAGCTCGGCAGCGCGTGCGGCGCCTTCGACTTCTCTTGGCGGAAGCCGTCGAGGTCGGCCTCTGACAGCCGGCCCTCCAGGTAGGCGCGGGCGTACATGCCCGGTGAGGCGTGGCCCTGGAAGAAGACCTGGTCGCCCCCGCCCGGGTGGTCGGGGCCGCGGAAGAAGTGGTTCAGCCCGACCTCGTAGAGGGTGCTCGCGCCGGCGTAGGTCGAGATGTGACCGCCCACCCCGATGTCGGGGCGCTGGGCCCGGTGCACGAGCACCGCGGCGTTCCAGCGCAGCAGTCGGCGGTACTTGCGCTCGATGTCCTCATCGCCAGGGAACTCAGGCTCCTGGTCGGCCGGGATGGTGTTGATGTAGTCGGTCGTGACGGGCTCGGCGCCGTCGATGCCGGAGGCCGCAGCGCGCTCACCGAGCATCCGCAGCACGGCGGAGGCGCCCTTCACCCCCCGCTCGCGCACCAGCTGGTCGAACGACTCAGACCACTCCCCCAGCTCTTCCCGGTCGATGTGAGCAGGGCTGTGGTTCTTGTTGGTCTCGGCGGTCATCGGTTCTCCCAGTTGTGTGGACGAGCGGGGGTGGAGGGGTTTCGCTACTGCAGCCGGATCAGCAGAAGCCGGCAATGCCGACCCACGGGGCCGGCTTCTCGGCCGCGCCCGTGCGCGCCACGGTCAGCTCGATCAGCCCGAAGGGCCGGTCAGCGGCGTAGAACACCTCGTTCGGGTTGTCCAGCCCGGCGAAGCTCAGGTCGGAGGTGAAGTGGTGCTTGTTCGGGCAGCTGAACTTGACCTCGTCGATGCTGTCGTGCTTGTTGATGACGGCCTCGGCCATCTGGTACATCGTGTGCTGCAGCGCGTGCGAGTAACCCTCGGTGAACGTCGTGAGCATGGTGTCCTTGACGCTCTCGTAGGTGGCGTCGAAGTCGACGTCGGTGGTGTTGTAGCGCCACCGGGTCGCGATGTCGGTCGCGAGGATACGGTCCTCCGCCTCCTGCAGCGTCGTGTACTTGTCCTTCGGGTACCCGACAAAGCCCGACTCGGTCGACTTCAGCACCGTCAGACCGTAGAAGCCGCTGATCATGGTGTCGTCGTCGCCGTCGCGTACCAGCACCGCGGTGCGGGTCTCTGGCGAGCTCTTGTAGAAGCTGTGGTCGTGGTCGTTGATCCGCGTCCAGCCGTACTTCTCGGCGGCCCAGCGGCCACCGGATACCCAGTCGAACTCGCTGGTGAAGTGGTCGGCCAAGCGGATCAGGAAGGCCTCGGGCGAGGTGATGCCGTCCTTGGCGAAGGCGAACACGGTGTTCTTCTGCGTGTCGGTCGGCACGACGTGCTCGTTGTTGCCCTCCGTGTGCGCGGTGAGGAAGTCTCCCCGCAGCTGGGAGGTGACGAGCAGGTCGGTGATCTCGTGTCGGTCGGTGTCGCGGTTGATCCGCACGACGTGGTTCTCGGCCTTGCCGTACTGGTTGGCGGTCAGGGTGACTTCACTCATTGTTCGACTCCTTCGTCGGTTGTGATGGCGTGTCCGATGTTGCGATCCGGTTGGCGTCGGGGTCTGCGAGGTGGTGTGGTTCCCACACGCTTCCGGGGTGGCCCTGCCCGGCGTCGGGCTGGTAGTCGCGGTGGGTGCCCCCGGGGAGCCCCTCAGCGGTCAGACGCTCCTCGTCGGCATCTGAGATCGCCGCCGGCGCCGGCGCCTCGGCGAAGATCGGCGCCTCGACGTCGCCCTTGCGACCGACGATGTTGAAGATGTAGTTGAGCAGCACAGCGGTGATTGCGGCGGCGGTGATGCCCGAGTCGAAGATGACCGTGAACCAGTTCGGGAACTTGCCGTAGAACTCCGGCACCGCGATCGGGATGATGCCCAGGCTGAGCGAGAAGGCGACGATGACGATGTTGGCGTTGCCCGAGAAGTCGACCCGGCTCAGGGTGCGGATGCCGCTCGCGGCCACCGTGCCGAAGAGGGCCAGACCGGCGCCACCGAGCACGGGGAGCGGCACGAGGTTGACCAGTGCGCCGAGCACCGGGAAGAGGCCGAGCAGCACCAGGATGATGCCGCCACAGGCCACCACGAACCGGCTCTTGATGCCGGTGATGGCGACCAGGCCGACGTTCTGAGCGAAGGCGCTGACCGAGAAGCCGTTGAAGATGCTGGCGAAGGCGGTGGCGCCCATGTCGGCCCGCAGACCGTTGGTGACGGTCTCGCGGTCGGCCGGCCTGTCGATCACCTCGCCGATGGCGAGGATGTCGGCCGTCGTCTCGGTCATGATGACGAGCATCACGATGAACATCGAGATGATGGCGCCCACGGCGAACGTCGGCATGCCGAAGTGGAAGGGAGTCGTGAGCTGGAAGATCGCGGCATCCGAGATCTTGCTGAAGTTCGTCAGCCCGAACGGGATGGCCACGATCGTGCCCAGCACGAGCCCGAGCAGGATGGCCACGCGGCTGAGATATCCCGGCAGGAACCGATAGATGATCACGATGATGGCCATCGTGATGGCGCCGAGCAGGATGTTCTTCGGGTCGCCGAAGGTCGGGCTCCCCACGCCGCCGGCCGCCCACTGGATCGCGACGGGCAGCAGCGAGACGCCGATCACGGTGATGACCACCCCGGTGACAACTTCTGGGAAGAAGCGCAGCAGCTTGGTGAACACCGGCGCGAGGAAGAAGCCGATCACGCTGGCGACGAGCAGGGCCCCGAACACGGCGCGCAGCCCCTCGGTTCCGCCCTGGGCGGTGCCGACGGCGAGGATGGTCGACACGGCCGCGAACGACGTGCCCTGCACGATCGGCTGGCGCGCACCGATCTTCCAGACTCCGATGGTCTGCAGGAGGGTCGCGAGGCCGGAGATGAACAGGCCGGCCGAGACGAGGTAGGTGACCTCGGCGCCGCTCAGCTTGAGCGCGGTGCCGACGATGAGGGGAACGGCGACGACGCCGGCGTACATGCTGAGCACATGCTGCAGCCCGTAGAGGAACATCTGCGGGATGGGCAGGACCTCATCTACCGGATGGGCCTCGGCGACTGCTGGAGGAGCGTGATCGGTCATGGGTGCTCTCCTTTGAGCGGGGGGCCGTAGTGGCGGAAAGGGTGGAGCAGAGGAGGAGGAGGAGTCAGACGCCGAGGTCGGCTCGGAGCGCGCTGACGTGGGTGTTGGCGTCGAGTGAGCACTCGACGGAGGTGAGCGTGCCCTCGGCGTCGATGACGAAGGTGGAGCGAAGCGGACCGACCATCGTCTGGCCGTTCACGACCTTGTCTCCGAAGGCGCCCCACCGTTTCGCGGCCTCGTGGTCGGGGTCGGAGAGCAGATCGTGCCCCACCCCGTTGGCGTCGGCGAACTCGCGCAGGGTCTCTGGCGAGTCGGCGCTCACGCCGAAGACGGTGTAGCCGGCGCGCTCGAGGTCGCTGCGGCTGTCACGGAAGTCGCAGACCTCCTTCGTGCAGCCCGGCGTGAACGCCTTCGGGAAGAAGTACACGATGACCGCGGCGCCACGCAGCCGCGTGAGCGATCGGGTCTCGCCGTCCTGGTTCTGCAGGTTGAGCTCCGGGGCGGAGTCGCCGACGGAAAGCACGGTGCGGTCTGTGGTCATGGTCTGCTCCAGGGAAGTGGGGTCGGCAAGATTCGTGCCGTCGTCGGTGTGGTGTCCTGACCTCGCTCGGGGTCAG
>JAKDLG010000233.1 GCA_030452985.1 Humibacillus sp. | reverse complement strand
CTCCGGCTCCGCCGGACGCTGCCGCACGCCCAAGCACTGGCTATTTTCGAGTTAGCAGTTTCCCGGCCGGGGCCGGCACGACGAAGGGGAAGGCCGGTGGGCCTTCCCCTTCGTCATGTCGTGTTCGGACACGGCGCGTGGCTCACGGCGCGATCGCGCAGGAGAGGACAGCTGTGGAGCACCTCCGTCCGCTGTGATGCCTCCCCCGTCATGCACCGGCGGGAGCTCAGCCCCAGCCCAGCTCGTGCAGGTGGTCGTCACTGATGCCGAAGTGGTGGGCCACCTCGTGCACGACCGTGATGGCGATCTCGGCCCTGAGCTGCTGC
The DNA here is from genome assembly GCA_030452985.1 of Humibacillus sp. Lineage (GTDB taxonomy): Bacteria > Actinomycetota > Actinomycetes > Actinomycetales > Dermatophilaceae > DSM-29435. The sequence continues at coordinate 6,615 of JAKDLG010000233.1, read as the reverse complement.
GGCGAGGTGCACATGCGTTCCAATGGTCCCTGGAAGATCGTGATCCGGTCAGGAAGGGCGCCAGCGTCCCACCAGCCATCTCGCTCCGTCAGGGGAGTGCCGTCGTAGACCCCGAGCAGGTCCGGATCGTCCGTGGATGGTTCGTCCTCGACCAGCACGACCACGTTGTTCATGGCCGTCGCCAGGCTGTCGGGGATCGAGTCGAGCGCCTCCCCGACCAGCTGCTCGAAGTCGTCGTTGCTCAGCTGCTCCACGCGTTTGAGTCTTTCACGGTCCAGCCCAACGGTCACGAGCGCTGCACGTCGGGCGGGTAGCAAGAAGCCCGTTCCCACCAGGCTGGTGGGATCGGGCTTCTCGACAACGGTGCGGTCCGGGGCTACGTCGAACGCTTGCGGTCGGCCTTGATGGTCTCGCGCGGGGTCGAGCTGGAGTCGCCCGTCGTGGCAGGATCAATGGCCTCGTGCTCACCGGTGAGCAGGTGGCCCTCGTCGACTTCGTCACCGTGGTGGTGGGCTGCTTCAAGCTCTGATGGCGTGGGTGGCGCCACCCGGTCGTTGAAGTAGAAGTGTGACAGCTTGGCGCGGACACGCTCCTTGCGGGCTAGCGGGCTGGCCACACCGTTCTCGTCGGCCTCCGCCGAGATCCGCAGCGGTTCTGGCGACTCGTGCTGCACCAGGGCCCACCGCTCGAAGGGGCTGAGCGGTGCGTGGATCTCTTCGAAGCGACCATCGGGGTAGCGCCAGATGGTGCCGGTCTCGCGGCCGTGGAGCACCTTCTGACGGTCTGCCCGCTGAAGGCTGAGGCAGATGCGCTTGGTCAGCCAGAAGGCGATCGGCGGGCCGATGAAGAACAACAGCCGGAACAACTGGGTTAGGTCATTGATCGACAGGTGCAGCTTGATGGCCATCAGGTCGTTACCAGAGGCAAACAGCAGCACGGTGTAGGCGGTGATCCCGGCGACACCGATTCCGGCGCGGGTGGGGGCGTTGCGGGGACGGTCGAGCAGGTGGTGCTCCCGCTTGTCGCCGGTGACCCAGGACTCGACGAACGGGTAGACGCCGATGACGGTCCACATGATCGGGAGCAAGAGGATCGAGCCCGGGAAGATGTTCATGCTCCACGTGAAGCCGAACGTGTCGAACTCGAGGAAGCCGGGCAGCAGTCGCAGCGCGCCGTCAGCGAAGCCCATGTACCAGTCCGGCTGGGAGCCGGCCGTGATGGGGGAGGGGTCGTACGGCCCGTAGCCCCAGATCGGGTTGATCGAGACGACCGCCGACACGAGGGCGATGATGCCGAAGACGATGAAGAAGAAGCCGCCGGCCTTGGCCATGTACACCGGCATCAGCGGGAAGCCGACGACGTTGTTGTTTGTGCGGCCGGGCCCGGGGAACTGGGTGTGCTTGTGGATCACGACGAAGAGGATGTGCGCGGTGAAGACACCGACGAGTACAGCCGGCAGCAGCAGCACGTGCACGGAGTACAGGCGGGGGATGATCGCCTCTCCGGGAAAGGCTCCACCGAAGATGAAGTAAGAGACGTAGCTGCCGACGATCGGGATCGACTGGACGAAGCCGTTCATGGCGCGGATGCCGGTGCCGGAGAGCAGGTCGTCGGGCAGTGAGTACCCGGCGAAGCCTTCGATGCAGGCCAGCATGGAGAGCAGGGTGCCGAGCACCCAGTTGATCTCGCGGGGCTTACGGAACGCCCCGGTGAAGAAGACTCGCGTCATGTGGACGAAGACCGAGACGACGAAGATCAGGGCGCCCCAGTGGTGGATCTGCCGGATCAACAGACCGCCGCGGATGTCGAAGGAGATGTTGAGGGTCGAGCTGTACGCGTCGGAGACGGTCACGCCCTGCAGCGGCACGTACGAGCCGTTGTAGACGACCTGCGTCATGCTCGGCACGTACCAGAAGGTGAGGAAAACCCCAGTCAGCAGGCAGATGATCATCGAGTACATCGCGATCTCGCCCAGCATGAACGACCAATGGTCGGGGAACACCTTCTTGAGGAAGTGCGAGGCAGGCTTCGCACCGCCGGTGCGGTCGTCGAGCCAGCCGGCGATGCCTCCGAGCGGCTTGGTGTCGGCCCGCTCCTGCTCCACGTCAGGGTCGCCGTCGCGAAGTGCCTCGGCCGGCCGGGTCTCGTTGATGGTGCTCATCGTGAACGCTCCCAGAAGCTCGGTCCCACGGGCTCCAGAAAGCCCTGGGGGGCGACGAGGTAGCCCGCGTCGTCAACGGTGATCTTGAGTTGCGGCAGAGGCCGTTTGGCCGGGCCGAAGATGACGTTGCAGTCGTCAGGAAGGTCGAAGGTCGACTGGTGGCAGGGGCAGAGCAGGTGGTGCGTGGTCTGTTCGTAGAGGCCCACGGCGCAGCCGACGTGGGTGCAGATCTTCGAGTAGGCCACGACACCGTCGACCCCCCAGTCCTTTTCCTTCTGCACCCGAATCAGGTCTGGTTCGAGGCGGATCAAGATGACCGCGGCCTTGGCCTTGGCCTCAAGCACCCCGTGGCCCGCATCGATGTACTTCTGCAACGTCTCGGGCATCACGTGGAAGACCGAGCCGTTGGTGACATCGGACAGCTTGATCGGGGTCATCTCGGGGTCACGCATGAGGCGGATCGGCTTGCCGTCGTTGTCCGCGGGGTCCCAGATCGTCTCCTTGAGCTCTTCGGGAGCGTTGACCGGCCCGAGGGAACCGACGATCTGGAGCACGAACGGGAGGGCGAACAGGCCCAGGGCCCCGGTGAGAGAGTAGAGGATGAGCGGGCGGCGACCGAGCTGGGCGTTGGCCCCACCGTCGAGCACGGTGGTCACGGCGGCAGCCCGACTCCGGTCATCGGAGCGCTGCGGGTGGCGTTCCTCAACGATCTCCTCGTCGGACATCAACGTCTTGGCCCAGTGGACCGCACCGATGCCGATGAACAGAAGCGCGAAACCCATCGAGAGACCGAGCACGACGTTCTGGGTCTTCGACAGCCCGACGCCGGGCAGATAGAAGGTCGACTCGTCGGGAATGGCGAAGTAGGCGACCAGAAAGACCAGGGTGGCGAGCATCGACAGGCCGAACAGGGTGGCCACCTGCTTCTCGGCCCTCTTGCCGGCCTCAGGGTCATCGTCAGCGGCGCGATGGATGTGCGGGGGCAGGCCAGGGTTGTCGAAGCGGTCGACAGCATGCTCTTCGTGGCGCTCGATCTCGGCGCCGGACTCGGGCGGCGTGATCTGGATGTCGCTCATGCTGCCTTCTTTCCGAGCCAGACCGCCGAGGCGATCATCAGTCCGAGCAGGAAGACCCAGGCGAAGAGGCCCTCAGAGACCGGCCCGAGGTTGCCCAAGGTCATTCCTCCGACGTTCGTCTGGTTGTCGATGGCGTCCAGGTAGGAGATGACCTCCTGTTTGCCGGCGGGGGTGATGTTCGTGTCGTTGAAGACTGGCATCGACTGGGGGCCGGTGATCATGGCCTCGTAGACGTGGGTCGGTGTCGTGCCGGTGAGGGCGGGGGCGTACTTGCCGCGGGTGAGGGCGCCGCCGGCTCCGGCGAAGTTGTGGCACATCGCGCAGTTGACGCGGAAGATCTCACCGCCCCGAGCGATCCGCTGGCTGTTGGTCAGGGTCTGACCGGCGGCGACCTCGTCACCGGGCGCGATGGGAGTGGTGTACTCGCCGTCGGGAACAGCGGGGCCGGGAGCGAGAGATGCGACGTAGGCAGACAGCGCGGCGATCTGGGCCTCGTCGAACTTGACCTTGCCAGGATTCTGGGGGGCCTGAACCGCGGGACCGGCGAGCGGCATCCGGCCGGTGCCGACCTGGAAGTCGACCGACGCGGCGCCAACACCGACCAGTGACGGACCTTCGCCGGTGCCTTGGGCGTTGAGGCCGTGACAGGAGGCGCAGTTGCCGATGAACAGCTTCTTGCCCTGCGCCACGGAGTCGGCCGTGACCGTGGTGGCCTGGGCCTGCTTCGGGGCGAGGAAAGAATAGGCCCCGCCTGTCACGAGCAGGCCGAGCAGGATGAGCACCGCGATGGCTGCGGGGTGTCGGCGGCGAGCGGCCAAGGCTTTCACTTAAGTCGTCCTGTCGTCCGTGCGGGCTTCGGTGCGGGGCTGGGGGCGGGTGCCGTGTAGGTCGCGGTCACTTGAGGATGTAGATCGTGATGAAGAGCGCGATCCAGACCACGTCGACGAAGTGCCAGTAGTAGGAGGTGACGACGGCGCCCGTGGCGTTGGCGTGCGTGTACCGCTTGGTGGTGAAGGTACGCGCGATGATCAGCAGGAAGGCGATCAGACCACCGGTCACGTGGATGCCGTGCAGCCCGGTCGCCATGTAGAAGATCGACCCGTAGGCGTCGGAACTCAAGGTGACGCCCTCATGGGTGAGCTCGGCGTACTCCATGACCTGGCCGCCGATGAAGAAAGCGCCGAAGAGGTAGGTCAGGACGTACCACTCCCGCATTCCCCAGTGCTTGAGATCGAACAGGCCGCCGGTGCGCGCCTTCTGGCCACGCTCGGCCTTCCAGACACCGAGCTGGCACCACACGGAGGAGATGACCAGGACGGTCGCGTTGATCGCTGCGAACGTCACGTTGAGCTTTGCCGTCTGCTCGGCCCAGAGGTCGGCGCGAACCGATCGCAGCTGGAAGTAGACGGCGAAAACGCCGGCGAAGAACATCAACTCGCTCGAGAGCCAGACGATGGTGCCGACGGCGACCATGTTGGGGCGAGTGGCAGGCCCGTGGGCGGGCGCACTCACTACTGCGCTGGGGGGAACCGTGGATGCTGTCGACACGCCTCCCATTATGGCCACATTCACTGCCCGGCGCGCGACTGACCCCCCGGTGGATGCGTACCTGTCGAGGTTTCGTGATGATTCCGACACGCGTTCTCGCACTGCGGGGCCCGTCGACCGGCTCGGAGCCTGCTGCCCGGTAGCATCGCGGCATGACCGACTCGAACGTCAGCGCCGCCGCCGGACCCTCGACCGAACTCACCGCGGCGGCCGCTTCCGGGCCACCGCACCGGGTCTCCATCCTGCTCTACAGCGACGACTACACGACCCGTGACGCCGTGCGCGCCGCGGCCGGGCGGCGCCCGGCGCGCGACGTCGAGATCGTTCGTTGGCACGAGTGCGCGACTGCTGACGCCGTGATCGACGCCGCCGATCACGACCGCTTCGACATCTTCGTGCTCGACGGAGAAGCGGCGAAGGTCGGCGGTCTCGGTCTGGCTCGACAGCTCAAGAACGAGATCTTCGACTGCCCGGGCATCATCGTGCTGACGGGTCGTCCGCAGGACAGCTGGTTGGCTGCCTGGTCGCAGGCTGACCTCGCGGTGCCGCACCCGATCGACCCGATCGCGCTCACCTCTGCGATCGCGACGCTTGCGCGCGCGACTGCGCCCACCGGCTGACCCCGTGCCGACGCACGAGCAGACCACCTGGCCCGCCCTGCTGTCTGACCTCATCGACGGGCACGATCTCGGCCGCGACGCGAGCGAGTGGGCGATGGGGCAGATCATGGCGGGGGAGGCGACCCCCGCCCAGGTGGCCGGCTTTCTCGTCGGGTTGCGGGCCAAGGGGGAGCGCGTCGAGGAGATGCACGGGCTGGCCGAACAGATGCTCGCCCACGCGAACCGGATCGAGGTGCAGGAGCCGAGCCTCGACATCGTCGGCACCGGGGGAGACCGGGCGCACACCGTCAACATCTCCACCATGGCCTCGATGGTGGCGGCGGCCGCTGGCATCCGGGTCGTCAAGCACGGCAACCGGGCGGCGTCGTCGAGCTCGGGTTCGGCTGATGTGCTCGAGTCGCTGGGCATCGACCTGGCGCTCCCGCCCGAGCGGGTGGCCGAGGTGGTACGCGAGGCCGGCATCACGTTCTGCTTCGCCCAGACCTTCCACCCCGGGTTTCGGCACACCGCCGTTCCGCGTCGAGATCTTGGCATCGGTACCGCCTTCAACTTTCTCGGTCCGTTGACCAACCCCGCTCAGCCGACCTTCGCCGCGGTCGGTTGCGCCGACGCCCGCATGGCCCCCCTGTTGGCGGGGGTCTTCGCGAGCAGGGGCAAGGATGCCGCCGTGTTCCGTGGCGACGACGGCCTCGACGAAGTGACCGTCTCGACCACGACCCACGTGTGGTGGGTTCGCGGCGGTGAGGTCAGCGAGCGTTCGGTCGACCCGACGCGGGTGGGCCTCGAGCTGCATCCGGTCGAAGACCTCCGAGGCGGTGATGCGGCCCACAACGCCGATGTGGTGCTCCGGGTGTTCTCGGGCGAGCGCGGCACGGTGCGCGACGCCGTGGTGCTCAACGCGGGCATTGCCGTGGCGCTCACCCGGCCCGACTCGGGCGTGTCGGCGTCCGACTTCCACCGTGACCTGACCGCCGGTATGCAGGTGGCCGAGCAGGCCATCGACAGCGGCGCGGCTCGCCAACTGGTGGACCGCTGGGTCGAGGCCACCCGCCGCTGACCCTGTCGGCGCGACGCGCAAGAAGTGCTGTCTGCACGACACCACCCGCGCGACGCGCCGCGCGACGCGCAAGAAGTGCTGTCTGGACGACACCACCCGCGCGACGCGCCGCGCGACGCGCAAGAAGTGCTGTCTGCACGACACCACCTGCGC
>JAKDLG010000232.1 GCA_030452985.1 Humibacillus sp. | reverse complement strand
GTGTCGGTCTGCAGGGCGACCTGACGGGTCATGCCCGGAGTGGGGTCGGATGCCGCGAGCTCGTCGGCGCCGACGCGGGTGCAGGGCAGAGCGGGGTCGTGGGGTGGTGTCATGACCCCATTCAACTCTTCGCCGGTCGGTTGAGCGGCCCGCAAGGGAGGGTAAGACTGACGGGGTGATCAGCGATGCAGCGAACGACCGAGTGACGTCGTCGTCATCCGGCCCCACAGATGGGCGAGAACCTGAGGCGGATGGTGGCTCGGGCGGTGAGGGACAGGGCGGCAACGAGAGCACCGTGACGGTGCTCGTCGCGATGGCGGCGAACGCCCTGATCGCCGTGGCGAAGACCGTGGTGGCCGTCATCACCGGCTCGGCGTCGATGGTGGCGGAGGCGGCCCACTCATGGGCCGACGCCGGCAACGAGGTCTTCCTGCTGATCGCCGAGCGTCGCTCGAGTCAGCCGCGCGACCACTCTCACCCGCTGGGGTACGGCCGCGAGGCCTACGTCTGGTCGATGTTCGCCGCCTTCGGTCTGTTCGGGGCCGGCTCGATCGTCTCGATCTGGCACGGCATCCAGAGCCTGACCGCAGAGCCGGGAAGCGAGGAGAGCTACGGCTGGGCGTACGCCGTGCTCGCGCTGGCGTTCGTGCTCGAGGGACTCTCCTTCCTGCAGGCGCGGCGGCAGAGTGAGACGGAGGCGCGTCGAGTCGGGCTGCACCCGCTGCGGTTCATCGCCGACACCTCGAACACCACCCTGCGTGCCGTCTTCGCCGAGGACGCGGCCGCACTCGTCGGCCTGGTCATCGCGGCGGCGGGTATCGGCCTGCACCAGCTCACCGGGGACGCGCGGTGGGATGCTGCCGGGTCGATCCTGGTGGGGCTGCTGCTGGGGGTGGTCGCGATCTTCCTGATCTCGCGCAACCGCGACTTCCTGGTGGGGGAGGCTGTGTCTCCGTCGTTGCGGGCCAAGGCGGTCGAGCGGTTGCAGGCCATCCCCGAGATCGAGCGGATAACCTTTCTGCAGCTGGAGTTCGTCGGCCCGAACAAGGTGTTCCTCGTGGCCGCCGTCGACCTCGTCGGTGACGCGACGGAGGCGGCCGTAGCCGAACGGCTGAACGACATCTCGGCCCGCATCGAGGACCATGTGCTCATCGAGCGGGCCATCATCACGCTCTCTCGCCCGACCGACCCCGTCATCACGGCGTGACCTTCACCAGGCGGTGCAGGGCCAGTTGGGCGGGCAACGAGTAGGAGACTGCGACGAGAGCCGGCCCCTCGATGGTGAGCGTGGTGGTGCAACCGTCACCCTCGGACAGCACCGCGTGGTGCAGCCGCATCGTGACCGGCCCCGTGTGCACCCGCCAGACCCAGGTCATCGCGGCCTCGTCGACCGACTCCACCTCGAAGCGCACGCTGACGCCGATCGGCCCGACCACGCGGCCGGTGAGCCCGTCGCGCAGCTCGTGGGTGTGGGCGTCGAGCTCGACGCGACGGATCTGCGGCGACCAGCTCGACCAGAGGCGGGTGTCGGCGTAGCGCCGCCACGCCAGGTCGGTGGGCGCGCGCCCGGTGGCGCGCAGGGTGAGGGAGGTCATCACAACTTTCGGGGTCGGGGTCGTCGGGTCGGGGCGTGCTCGTCGTGTCGCGTGATGGCGTCAGGCGGTGCTTGTCGGAACCTCAACCCAGCGGGTGACCTGCCAGGCGTTGGTGAACTCGAGCGACACCGTGAACCGGGCCTGCGAAGGGTGGCTGCGGTCGATCTGCTTCCCTTCACTGTTGAGAGTGGCCACCGCGAACTGCTCGATGTCGACGACCACCTTCTGACCCGCCGGCTCCTCTGACGCGCTCGAGCCGCGGGCGCGGTAGATCGGCCCGGCGTAGTGCTGACCGACGTCGGCGAACTGCGAGGCCCGGGCCTGCAGGGCCGTGCAGACGTCGCACGATGGTGCCGAAAGCCCCTGCAGCGCCGAGACGCTCGGTGCCTCGAAGGCGGTGTTGATCGACTCGACGTAGAAGTCGACGAAGGCGCGCGCCCCGTCTGGAGTGCCGGCTCGCGCGGCGGCCGGAAGGCGCTCGATCACCGCACGGGGTACGACCGCCCCCGAGGCAGCACTCGTGGGCGGTGCGCCGGGGGATAGGCCCGGTGAAGCGCCCGGTGAGGCGCCCGGTGAGGCGCCAGGAGCACGGGGCGAGGCGGAGCGGACCTGAGCCGCCGCGCTGGGAGCGGCGTTGCTGCCCGCGCTGCAGCCGGGCAGCAGAGTGAGCCCCGCGACGGAGGCCGCCACCACCCCGACGAAGTTTCGACGCACCAGATCAGTCTGCCCCAGCGGTGAGATCCGTGCGCCCGTCGACAATCGCTCTTCGACTAACGCTCGGTGACGAACACGGCGAGGGCGCTGCTCGCGAGCGGGCTCAGCGGCATACGGTGGTCGCCATGACCGCGTCGGACCACTTCCTCCGCTTCGACCATGTCGCCTCCGTGGCCACGACCGACACTGGGCTCGTCGCCGAGCTGCACGGTGAGCGCTTCCGTGTCGATGTGTGCCGGGCCGATGTCGTGCGGCTGCAGCTGAGCCGGGGTGGCGTGTTCGACGAGAAGCCCACGTATGCCGTCTGCGTCGACCCCCTCGACGCGACGCGGCGGGGCGAGGTCGCCTGGCGCGTCGAGACTGACACGGAGGTCGACACAGGGACCAATGCCGGGACCAATGCCGGGATCGAGAGCGAGCGCAACGCCGGGACCGACACCGAGCGCAACGCCGGGACCGACGCCGACTCCGGCGCGGCGACGTGGCGCCTCGTGACCGACGACCTCGTGGTCACGGTCGGGGTGTCTCCGTTCCGGGTCGATGTGCACCGCACCGACGGGTCGCCCGTCGTGACGACCGCGGTCGACGTTCAGGGACTGCCGGCCACCTACGCCACGCTCAACGACGCCTTCGAGATCCGACGTGAGCGTTCCCGCGGGGATGGCTTCTTCGGGCTCGGTGAGAAGGGCGGTGCGCTCGACCGGTCTGGCCGCGACTTCACGCTGTGGAACACCGACGTGCTCAACGGCGACGCCACGGCCGAGTTCAGGGCGGGGCGGGCGGCTGACGATCCTCGCGCCGACATGTCGAGCGCCGAGTTCGACCCCTACTACGTGAGCATCCCGTTCTTCTACCACCAGTCGAACCCGGCTGGCACGATGAGCGGCTCGTTCGTCGACAACGGCTACCGGGGCTCGTACGAGTTCAGCCGGCCCGACGAGTACCTCTTCGGGTTCGAGGGTGGCCAGTGGACGGAGTACGTGTTCGCGGGCCCGTCGATGGCCGGCATCCTCGAGGCCTACACCTGGCTGACCGGGCGGGCCTCGTTGCCGCCGTTGTGGTCGCTGGGCTACCACCAGTGCCGGTGGCACGCCTACACGCAGCACGAGGTGGAGCAGCTCGGCGCTCGCCACCGGGCGAACGACGTTCCGTGCGACGCCCTGTGGCTCGACATCGACTACATGGACGGGTACCGGGTCTTCACCTGGGACGACCAGCGGTTCCCCGACGTCCCGGGCATGCTGCAGCGCCTCGACGAGGACGGGTTCAAGGTGATCTCGATCGTCGACCCGGGCGTCAAGCACGACCCCGGCTACGGGGTCTATGACGAGGGGGTCGAGCGCGATGTGTTCTGCCGCACCGAGGGCGGCGACACCTACGTCGGGCAGGTGTGGCCCGGTAACACGGTGTTCCCCGACTTCTCGACCGAGGCCGGGCGGGCCTGGTGGGGGGAGCTGAACGCGGGGCACGTGGCGTCGGGTCTGGCCGGCATCTGGAACGACATGAACGAGCCCGCCACCGGCAACATCCCGGCCGAGCGGATGCGGTTCGAGGGCGGCGCGGCGCCGCACGCGAAGTACCACAACCAGTACGCGCTGCTGATGGCGATGGGAACGCACGAGGGTCTGCGCGCGGTGCGACCAGAGCTGCGCACGTTCATCCTGTCGCGGGCCGGGTTCGCCGGTATCCAGCGGTTTGCTGCGAACTGGATGGGCGACAACCAGGCGCGGTGGGACCACCTCCGTCTCGCCGCGGTGATGGGGTCAGGGTTCGGGCTCTCGGGGCAGCCGTTCGTCGGGGCCGACATCGGCGGCTTCCAGGGCGACTCGAACGCCGAGCTCTTCGTGCGGTGGATGCAGCTGGGCACGCTGACACCGTTCTGTCGCAACCACTCCGAGACCGACAACATCGACCAGTACGTGTGGTCGTTCGGGGAGGAGGTGCTCGACGTCGCCCGCGCGGCGGTACGGCTGCGCTACCGGCTGATGCCTTACCTCTACACGGCCTTCGTGCGGGCCTGCGAGACCGGCGAGCCGGTGCAGCGCCCGCTCGTGCTCGACTTCCAGCACGACCCGGCCGCGGTCGCTGCCGACGACCAGTTCCTGTTCGGGCCAGACCTGCTTGTCGCGCCGGTGACCGAGGCCGGAATGACGGCGCGACAGGTCTACCTGCCCGTGGGGCACTGGTACGACTGGCACACGGGCGAGCTGCACGAGGGGGGCCGGCACATCGTCGCGCCGACGCCCATGGACCGGATTCCTCTCTACGCCAGAGCGGGAGCCGCGATTTCCCTCTGGCCCGACGTTCCGGCATCCACCGCCGGTTACTCGCCCGAGACGATCGACCTGCACGTGTTCGACCCGGTTGTCGACGGGCGCTTTGAGTCACGGGTCGTCGAAGACGACGGGCTCACGTTCGAGTCGCTCACCGGTGCTCGCCTGACCACCACCGTCGTGGTCGAGCGGTCAGGCGGACAGGTGCGGGTCGAGTCTTCGACGGTGGGGGAGGGCTATGTCGCTCACCGGCGACGGTCGTTCACCGTGGTGCGTCACCCCGCGTGAGGGGCCGCGTCAGGAGCCAGCGGTGAGCTTCTTCGAGATGGTGGCCAGCGTCTCGTCGATCGACTCCTCGATCCCCGGGTGGTCACTCTCGGTGCTGAGAGTGAGGCGAAGGGTGGAGGCCGCGTCGCCGTTCGGGTCGAAGTCGAGCTCACCGTGGTAGTGGTTCGAGCCTTCTGAGCCCCACTCGACCTTGTGCGCATCGTCATCGGTCTTGAACCACGCAGTGCCGTGCACCTTCTGCTCCGGCTCGCCGGGCGGCTCGATGACGGCGGTGGTCTCGACCTCGTCGCCGCTCTTCTTGTTCACCTCGGTGATGCGCGGGAAGTACTCCGGGAGGTTCTCGGCCTTCGAAAGGTAGGCGTAGGCGGTGTCCTCATCGACGTCGATCTTGGTCGTGCGCGTGTAGCTGGGCATGCGCGGCTCCTTCTCGGAATCGGCTCGACCGACGGGTGGTGGCCGAGATACTCGTACTGGCTGGTCATACCCGTGGCCTGGGGTCTTGAATCCGGCGACGTGGCCGGGCGGGGCGGCACCGGCGGGTTCGCCGGTGCCCGCTACGGCACTGACCCACCCCGCGGGTCAGTGACGTAGAGCACGACCCGACTGAGAGCGCACCCCCTACGGCAGTGACCCACCCGGCGGGTCAGTGACGTAGAGCGCGACCCGACTGAGAGCGCACCCCCCTACGGCAGTGACCCACCCGGCGGGTCAGTGACGTAGGGCGCAGCCTTGACCGGGGCCGAGGCTTACGTCAGTGACCCACCCCACGGGTCAGTGACGTAGCGGTCTCCCCGTCTCGGGCTTCCCTCGGGCGCCCCGACGCGAGAACCGAGTCTCAAGCGACCGCGATGTCCACGAACAGTTCGCCAGCGAGCTTCTCCAGCTCGGCGCGAAGGGGCGCGGTGTCGGAACCCGTCGGCACGTGCACGACGACCTGAGCGTCGAAGAGCACCCCGCCTGCCATCGGCGCCTCCCGGGTGGTCGTCGTAATCGTCTCGATCGACAGATCGTGCCGACTGAGTACCGACGTCACCTCCCGCACGATGCCAGGCCGGTCGGTACCGAGAAGATCAAGGGTCAGACGCTGACGTTCCGGAATCGGGCTCGGCGCCTCGTTGCCGGGGTGGGGGGTGACCTCGAGCATCCCGTCAAGGGTCTGCACGGCTGCCGAGAGGTCAGCAACACCTTCGGCGTCCACACTGACAACCACGATGCCCGCGAACTTGCCGGCCAGTTCGGCGAGCTGGCTCTGCTCCCAGTTGCCGCCGTGGTCGGTGACGACTGCCGAGAGGGCGCTGACGAGGCCGGCGCGGTCGTCGCCGATGACGGTAAGTACGAGTCGAGGCACGTGCTCAGCCTAGCGGGCGCACTTTCGCCCGCCAGTTGGGCAACGGTCAGGTGAGGGCGATACGGATGCCGGCCCGCGGCGAGCGTTGCAACAGCCCGAAGGTGAGCTTGTTGGCGGCGTCGCCGACCCGGGCCAACGGGTACTTGCGGGCGACCGCCCGCTTCACCGCCGCGATGCCGGCAGTGTCGCGCACGACGTGGGCAGTGCCGGAGTAAGTAGGCGCCCCGTCGGCCACGTTGCCGCGCATGTCGCAGGGTCGCAACTCGACGGAGGGGTTGTTGGCGAGCCGCTTGACCTTGCCGGTCTTGTCGATCGTGGTCACCACGAGCTCGTCTCCGTCGCGGGCGATCCAGACCGCGGTGGGCACTCCGACACCGGTCTTGCGGAAGGTGGTGAGGGAGACGTACTGCACGTCGTCGAAGACGCTGGGATCGGCGTTCACCTGATCAGTCACGGTTTCAGCGTAGGCGGCGACACGTGCCAGCGCAGGGAGCGGCTGTGGACAAGATGCGGTAGATGAGCTCCCTGTCAGGCAGAATCATGCGCAGACTTCGCCGGTTCCGCTGTTTGGGCCGGCGTCGCCCGACGATCAGGGGACCGCCATGAAACTTCGCCGACCGATGAGGGTGGCATCCGCCGCCGCGCTGGCATCTGCCCTCCTGCTGAGTGCCTGCACCGGTGGAAGCAGCGATCCCGGCCCGACCGCAATGCCGCCACCGTCGAGCTCCGCGACCCCACCGCCCA
>JAKDLG010000231.1 GCA_030452985.1 Humibacillus sp. | reverse complement strand
GCAAAAAGTGTCGGTTTCACAACACCACCTGCGCGACGCGCGGCGCGACGCGCAACCAGTGTCGGTTCTACAACACCACCTGCGCGACGCGCGGCGCGACGCGCGACCAGTGTCGGTTTCCCGGCACCAACGGCGCGACGCTCAAGCCGGCAGGGGGTGGGGGATGCCGGGTCAGGCCTGGACGCGGTCGTCCTTGGTCGACTTGATGCCGAGGAAGGTGAAGGCCAGAGCGGCCAGCGCGACCAGCGCCAGCAGCGTGAGGCCCACGCCGTAGCCCGGCAGCAGGATCTCGTAGGTCGCTCCCATGACGAGCGGTGGGAAGTAGCCACCGAGCCCACCAGCCGCGCCGACGAGCCCGGTCACGGTACCGACCCGCTCCGGCGGGGCCTGCAGCGCGACCCAAGCGAAAACGCCTCCGGTGCCGAGGCCGAGGAAGAACGCGAGCACGACGAACGTGATGCCGGCAGGGATCTCGAGCGGCGGCTCGAAGGCCACCGCGATCGCCAGCACGGCCGTGCCGAGCAGCGAGATGCCCATGACGTTTCGGGGCCCGATGCGGTCGGAGAGCACCCCACCGAGGGGCCGCGCCAACACCGCCGCGATGGCGAACCCAGCCGTTCGGGTGCCCGCCGAGGTGAGGTCGAAGGTGTAGACGTCCTTGAGGTAGGTCGGTAGGTAGGTCGAGAAGGCGACGAACCCGCCGAAGACGACGGCGTACAGCAGCGACATCTGCCAGGTGACGGGCAGGGCGAGGGCAGCCTTCAGCTTGGGCATCACGGGGTCGGTGTTCGGTGCCCACACCGGGGAGTTGCGCATCATCGTCCAGCAGAGCGCCGCCGTGAGCACCAGGGCGATCGCGATGATGACGTGGGTCATGGTGTACCCGAACCAGGTGACGAACCGGGGCGTGAAGGCCGACGACAGCGCCGTTCCGCCCATGCCCGCGCCGAAGATGCCGGTGGCGAAGCCGCGCCGGTTCGCCTGGTACCAGGAGTTGGCGAACGGGATGCCCACCGCGAACGTCGTGCCCGCGATACCGAGGAAGAACCCGACGATGATCATCATCGGGAACGAGCTCGCGTTGCCGGCGACGGCGAGCAGGAGCACGAACGGCACGGTGATCAGGATGAGCACCGGGAACATCAACCGGCCGCCGTAACGGTCGGTCAGGGCGCCGACCGGGATGCGGCCCACCGACCCGACGAGCACCGGGGTGGCCACGAGCAGCGCTTTCTGGGTGCCCCCGAGCGACATCTCCTCCGTGTAGCGCACGGCGAGCGGGCCGATCAGGTTCCAGGCCCAGAACGAGATCGCGAAGGCCCAGGTCGCGAGGGCGAGGTTCTTGCCCTGGCCGGACAGGTCGGGGGTGACGGCACCCGGGGTGGGGGTCGAGCGGCTCATCATGTCTCCTGAGCTGTGAGCGGGGTGGTCGATGGGTCAGGCCGGGCTGGGATCGGTGCGGATCGGCTGCGACGAGCTGGCATCGGGAAGGGAATCAGCGTTGCCGGTCGCGGTCGGTGGTGCCGACGCCGCTCCAGCCCGGCCGCCCCGACCGCGAGCCGGAAGCGCCCGCCTTGTCGCGGCTGCGGTACACGACGTAGGGCCGGAACAGATAGTGCAGCGGCGCCGTGAAGGCGTGTACGAGGCGCGTGAACGGCCACAGCGCGAACAGGGCCATTCCCACGAGAGCGTGGATGTGGAACTGGATCGGCGCAGCGGCCATCGAGGCCACGTCGGGGCTGAAGAAGAACACTGAGCGGAACCACGGAGAGACGGTCTCGCGGTAGTTGTGGGCCTCACTCCCGGCGCCGACACTGACGAGCGTCGTCCACAGCCCGAGCACGATGGCCGCGACGAGCAGCACGTACATCAGCTTGTCGTTCTTGGTCGTCGCCATGAACACGGGACCGGTGGTGCGCCGCCGGTAGACGAGGATGAGGATGCCGACCAACGTGCAGACCCCGGCGAGGCCGCCGAAGAGCAGCGCGTTGAAGTGGTAGAGCCCCTCGCTGACCCCGACCGCCTCGGTCCACGACTCGGGGATGACGAGCCCGCCCACGTGACCGAAGAAGACGAGCAGGATGCCGAAGTGGAACAGCGGCGAGCCGATGCGCAACAGCCGCGACTCGTAGAGCTGCGAGGACCGGGTGGTCCAGCCGAACTTGTCGTACCGGTATCGCCAGACGGTGCCGCCGACGAGGCTCGCGATGCACAGGTAGGGCAGCACGCCCCAGAGAAAATCATCCATTACTGACCTCCTGCTGCGGCGACCGGCTGCAACGGCAGCAGCCGCGGGTCGTACGGGTCGAGCCCGACCGATTCGGTGGGGGGCCCGTCCATCCCGACCATGACCATCACGGCGGCCCGGTCGGCCGGCGACTCGCCCGGCAGGGTGGCGCAGACAGCGGTGACGACCGCGGCATACGGGCTCTGCAGCTCGTCGAGGGCGATGCGCAGCAGCTCGAGGCTGGCCCGGTACTCCTGGAGCAGGGCCGTTCCGGCCACCGGGTCGGCGCAGGCGGCGAACTCGAGGACCATCGGGAGGTAGTCGGGCAGCTCGCCGTGGGTGTCGACGAGAAACCCGCTCGCCCGGTAGGCAGACTTGAACCGGCCGAGTACCTCGCCGCGTCGTCGGGTGTCGCCGTCGGTCCAGTACGAGAGGTAGAGGGCGTGCTTGCGACTGAGGTCGAAGGTGTCGACGAAGGCGCGTTGCAGCTCGTCGAGCGGGCGGGAGGCGAGATGCTCGAGCAACGGCAGCAGCATCCGCGCCGGGGTCGAGTCGTGGTGCTCCGCCAGGGCGCTCGTCATCGTCGGGAGACGTTCGATGAGCGCGGGGTCGGGGTAGTCGAGGCACCACGAGGCGACCTGGTGCACCACGCGGTCGTCCGAAGACCGACCGCGAGCCGCCTCGCGGCCGCCCCGACGAAGGCTGATCACGATCGTTGCCCCTTGCCGCTCGGGAACAACCCGGGCGGTGCGCCGTTGCCGTCCCAGTTGAGCAGGTTGACCCGGCCCTGCAGCTCACCCGAGGAGTCGCTGGTCATCGCCGTGTCGGAGGTCTGTCGCCGTTTCAGGGCGTTGAAGGTCTCGACCGCCACCGGCGCAGGCTTGCCGCTCGCCTCGCCGAACGGGCCTGACTCGTACATGCCCGGCCCCTCGTCGAAGTCGAGCGAGCAGCCGATCTCCTCCAGCTCGTGCGCCCGCTCGACGTGGGCGGTCGGGATCACGTAGCGGTCGGAGTACTTCGCGATGGCCATCAGGCGGTACATCTCGTAGAGCGTCTCCTCACTCATGCCGACCGACTCGGGGATCGACGGGTCGCCGTCGCGTCCCAGCGAGACGTCGCGCATGTAGGCCCGCATCGCCGCCAGCTTCTGCAGCACCCCGGTGATCACATCGGTGTCGCCGGCTGTGAACAGCTCGGCCAGGTAGTCGACCGGGATACGGAGCGCGTCGATGGCCCCGAAGAGCGTCTCGCGGCTCTCGGCGTCGTGACCCTGGTTCGAGAGCACGTCGACGATCGGCGAGAGCGGCGGCACGTACCAGACCATCGGCATGGTGCGGTACTCCGGGTGCAGCGGCAACGCCACCCGATAGGTCTTGGCCAGCGCGTAGACCGGTGAGCGGCGCGCGGCGTCCATCCAGTCGTCGGGGATGCCGTTCGCCTTCGCGGCCGCCTTGACCTGCGGGTCGTTGGGGTCGAGGATCAGGTCGAGCTGAGCCTCGTAGAGGTCCTTCTCGTCGGGCGTGGCGGCCGCCTCGGTGACCCGGTCGGCGTCGTAGAGGAACAGCCCGAGGTAGCGCAGCCGCCCGACGCAGGTCTCGGAGCAGACCGTCGGCAGGCCGACCTCGATGCGGGGGTAGCAGAAGGTGCACTTCTCGGCCTTGCCGCTCTTGTGGTTGAAGTAGATCTTCTTGTATGGGCAGCCGGTGATGCACTGACGCCAGCCCCGGCAGCGGTCCTGGTCGACGAGCACGATGCCGTCTTCCTCACGCTTGTAGATCGCGCCCGAGGGGCACGACGCCATGCACGAGGGGTTGAGGCAGTGCTCGCAGATGCGCGGCAGGTAGAACATGAAGGTCTTCTCGAACTCGAACTTGACCTTCTCCTCCGACTCGCGCCGTACCGAGCTGTTGAGCTTGGCCACGATCGGGTCGAGCTCGCCCATCTCGCTGGCCCCGCCGAGGTTGTCGTCCCAGTTCGCCGACCAGGTGATCTTCGTGTTCTCTCCGGTGATCAGCGACTTGGGCCGGGCCACCGGGAAGTCGTCACCGAGGGGCGCGTTGATGAGCGTCTGATAGTCGTAGGTCCACGGCTCGTAGTAGTCGGCGAGCTTCGGCAGCACCGGGCTGGCGAAGATGCCGAGCAGCTTCTGCACCCTCCCCCCCGCTTTGAGCTTGAGGTTGCCCCGCTTGCCGAGCTCCCAGCCGCCCCGCCAGGTCTCCTGGTCCTCATAGCGTCGCGGGTAGCCCTGCCCGGGCCGCGTCTCGACGTTGTTGAACCAGACGTACTCGGTACCGGCGCGGTTCGTCCACGCCTGCTTGCAGGTGACCGAGCAGGTGTGGCAGCCGATGCACTTGTCGAGGTTCATCACCATGCCCATCTGGGCCATGACACGCATCAGTAGGTCACCTCCTGTGAACGCTTGCGGACGGTCGAGATGATGTCGCGCTGGTTGCCGGTCGGCCCCAGGTAGTTGAAGGCGTACGACAGCTGCGCGTAGCCCCCGATGAGGTGGCTCGGCTTGACGAGCAACCGCGTCACCGAGTTGTGGATGCCGCCGCGCCGGCCTGTCGCCTCCGACTTCGGCACGTCGATGGTGCGTTCCTGCGCGTGGTGCACGTAGACCACACCCTCCGGCATCCGCGGGCTGACGATGGCTCGGCCGACGAGCACGCCGTTGGCGTTGACGCACTCGACCCACTCGTTGTCGGCGACGTCGATCGCGCCGGCATCCTGGGGGCTCATCCACACCCCGATCCCGCCCCGCGCAAGCGAGAGCATGAGCAGGTTGTCCTGGTACTCCGAGTGGATCGACCACTTCGAGTGCGGCGTCAGGTAGCGCACCGTGACCTGCTTGGCACCGTCGGGGCCGAGCGTCGGCTCGCCGAACAGGCGGTGCATGTCGAGGGGCGGTCGGTAGATCGGCAACCCCTCCCCCATGTCGAGCATCCAGTCGTGGTCGAGGTAGAAGTGCATCCGGCCGGTCAGGGTGTGGAAGGGCTTCAGCCGCTCGATGTTGACGGTGAACGGCGCGTAGCGTCGACCGCCGGTCTCAGACCCTGACCACTCGGGCGAGGTGATGACGGGCATCGGCGCCGCCTGGGTGTCGGCGAAGGTGATGTGCTTCTCCTCCGACCCTTCGGCGAGGTCGGCCAGTCGCTTGCCGACCCGCTTCTCGAGCGTCTCGAAACCCTGCTTGGCCAGGTGCCCGTTCGTCGTTCCCGAGTAGGTGAGGATGGCTTCGGCCATCTTCGAGTCGGTGTCGATCGCGGGCCGGCCGTCGGCTGCGCCGCCCAGCATGACCCCGTTCTTCGCCGCCAGCCGCGCGCTCTCCTCCTCGAGGCGGTAGGTCACGTTCTTGACGGTGAACCCGAGGGTGTCGGCGAGCGGCCCGACGGCCGCGAGCTTGTCGGCGATCGCGGTGTAGTCGCGCTCGACGACCTGGAAGACGGGCATCGTCTTGCCCGGAGTGCCGGGCTGCCCCGTGTCGCGCCAGTCGACGACCCGACCGCCCGGGTTGGCCGTCTCGCCAGGGGTGTCGTGCTGCATCGGCACGCTGACCAGGTCCTTGCGCACCCCGAGGTGCGTCTTGGCCATCGACGAGAAGCGCTCAGCGAGCAGGTGGAACATCTCGAAGTCGCTCTTGGCCTCCCACGGCGGGTCGATGGCGGGAGTGAAGGCGTGCACGAAGGGGTGCATGTCGGTCGAGCTGAGGTCGTGCTTCTCGTACCAGGTCGCGGCCGGGAAGACGACGTCGCTCAGCAGCGTGGTCGAGGTCATCCGGAAGTCGGCCGACATGAGCAGGTCGAGCTTGCCCTCGGGCGCCTCATCGTGCCAGGCCACCTCTGAGGGCCTCGGCGCGTTCGGGTTCTCGGTGCCCATGACGTTCGAGTGCGTGCCCAGCAGATGCTTGAGGAAGTACTCGTTGCCCTTGGCCGAGCTGCCCATCAGGTTGCTGCGCCACAGCACCAGGGTGCGGGGCCAGTTCTCCGGAGCGTCCACGTCGGCGATCGAGGGCATGAGCGTGCCGTCGTGCAGGGCCTTGGCGACGTAGGCCGCCGGAGTGGCAGACTCCCCGGCCTCGACCGCCGCCGTGGCGTCTTCGGCGACCTGGAGCGGGTTGGCGCTGAACTGGGGGTAGAACGGCATCCATCCCATCTGCGCCGACTGCGCGATCGTGTCGGCCGTGTGCTTGCCGGCCAGGTGACCCGTCGCCAGCGGGGAGTTGAGGGAGTCGGCCGAGTAGCCGTCGTTGCGCCACTGGTCGGTGTGCATGTACCAGTAGGCGGTGCCGATCATCGTGCGCGGCGGCCGCTGCCAGTCGAGCGCGTTGGCGAGCGAGACCCAGCCCGTGATCGGGCGGCACTTCTCCTGGCCGACGTAGTGGGCCCAGCCGCCGCCGTTGCGGCCCATGCAGCCGGTGAGCATGAGGAGGCTCAGGATGGCCCGGTAGGTGACGTCACCGTGGAACCACTGGCAGATGCCGGCGCCCATGATGATCATCGAGCGCCCTTGCGACTCTTCGCTGTTCGTCGCGAACTCACGGGCGATGCGGATGCACTGCTCGGCGGAGACCCCGGTGATCTCGGCCTGCCACGCGGGCGTGTACGGCGTGCTGGGGTCGTCGTAGCCGCTCGCCCAGTCGCCCGGGAGCCCCTCCCGCCCGACGCCGTACTGCGCCAGCATGAGGTCGAACACCGTGGTGACGAGGTGGCCACCGACCTCACGGGCCGGCACGCCC
>JAKDLG010000057.1 GCA_030452985.1 Humibacillus sp. | reverse complement strand
ACGCGGTCATGGTGGGTGCTGGGTTCCTGGGTGGACACTTGGCGCTCAACCGGGGCACCGCGCGCCGGGTCCGCGGTGTTGGGCGTCATTCTGTCCGGGGCGTCAGAGAGCTCGTGCCGGATCATGGTGGTGAACTCTTGAATCGCGGCATCTGCAGCGTCTCGGTCTCGATCGATCAGGAGATCGAAGATCAGTCCTTGCCCAACAGCGAGCGTCAGCCGTGCAAGCCGTTGCGCCTGGGGTAGGGAGGTATGCAATGCGTAGATGCGGGTGAATTCGCGAACTTGGGCATCGACCATCACGTGGCCGAGCTCGGCTGCGTAGGGTTCGGAGCGCATGGCATGGGTCGCCAGCTCGAACCACAAGGCACCGTAGGTCAAGGCGCCGTCGACTGTTGCCTCCCAGTTGCGGTGGCCGGCGACGAACGGGTCCACCTCTTCTGAGAAGAGGGTCTTGATGTGCTCTGCCTGTTGACCGGCGATGGCGCCTATCACTGCAGAGATCACATCTGTTCGGGAACCGAAGTGGTAATGCAACATCCGCTGACTGGTGCCAATGGAAGCCGCCAAGGTTCGCAAGCTGGTATCCCGCACTCCGTGGGCGGCGTAGTGGGCAACCACTTTCGCCAGGAGGACGTCCCTCTCCTCACCCATCAGCTTCGGCCAACCTGGCGAAGGTGGAAGCCTCCAGCTCCACCATCGCTGCGGCCCGGCGACCCAGCATGACGCGAACCGGGAGCGCCAGAGGTCCGCGCCACTGGAGGGTGAGCTCGATCCTCGAACCAGCCTCAATGGCCGTGACCGAGTGCACAGCTGTTGTGACGATGCCACGCGAACGGGCGACCCAGGTGAACGACGAGTGCGGCCGCCACGAAGTCACCTCATACGTGGTCGGCCGCAGACCAGGTTGGCGAACATTAAACCGGGCGCCCACTCCCGTTAGCACCGTGGAGTCGGGAGAGAGGACCACGGACGTGAAGGTGGGGAGGTGCTGCGGCCAGGCCGTGACGTTCATGACAACTCCCCACAGGCGTTCAACAGGGGCAGAGGACACGGCGCTCGCTCCGATCATGTATCACACGATACACACCTCACCTGCCTGCGGCGAGGATCAACTCCAGCTTCTTCGACACTCGCGATCATGCTGCCAACACGCGCGGCTGACTCATGGCACAAATCAGCAAAGCACTGAACGCAGTTTCAGCGGAATCTGCCGCGCCGTCGACCGGCCCAACACTCGCTTTGCAAGCAAGAGCGGAGGCCGGGGAACGGGCCCGCTCACGCATGGTTATGCAGCGGCGCCCGCACCCGAGGAGCCGCGACAATCGCCGCCGGGCCACACTTGCCCCCAACTGTGCCGACCGCAAGCTGCCGATGCTCGTCCACCACCTTCCAGGCGGCACGACTACGCGTCTGAGCGATGTTCAACAAGTGGTGAAGGTCGGGGCGTGTTTTGATCTTGAGGGCGACCACGGCGCCGGGTCGGTCGTAGCGCGCAGCCTCGACCTCGACCTTGTCCCGCAACACCACCCCATCGGCGATGGTGTCCGCCACGGCGTCAAGCAGGGTTGCGATCGGTCACCGTCATCCGGGGTCTGCACCGTGAAGGTGAGCATGTGGAAGCGCCTCAGCAGACGCCACGTCAGCTGCAACGCCTCCGCGTCCGTCGCGTCGCTGCCTCGGGCTTTCTTGACCATGCCCTGAAGCTGGGAGAACCGGTTGCGCACCGCCATCAGCCAGTGGCCATCCACACCCATGGACGCCTCGAACGCGTCCTCGCCCGCGTGCACCTGAGCGATGTCGGACAACGCGCATCATCGGGCATCGGACGTAGGCGTGTTCGTGTTGGCAGCCGGTGCCGTAGGCGCGGCCGCAGGTGCCCATGGGGCTAGCGGGAGTTCGACCGATGGCGGGCTGGCTTTGGTCGCGAGTCCCAGGTGTGTGGCCGCTCAATCTCGAGCGATATCGCTTGTAGCACTGCGAAGCCGACGGGGTCCGGGATTGCTGACTCAAGAGCCGCCGAGCCCGCGCCCAGGCGCCGAAACCCCGGCAACACCCGAGGTGCGGCGAACCCATTGCCGGTTGTCTCGGATCGGCTGGCCATTACGGATTCGATCACCGTGCCGTCGATGGCTGCGAGCAGTAGCAGTCGGCTAGATGAGTCCTGCGCGCGAAGCTCGGCAGTTTGTCACAACGCTCGCTCGGCACCACAGCGATCCGAGTCGCCGACCACCGCTTCGTCGTCATCGTCGGTGAGGCAGATGGGGAGCTTCATCGCCGCACCGTACGCCGGTGCGGGTCTCGGAACGGTTGGTGCCGGCCGTCCGCCTCGCGGAGTTCGAGGGCGCTCACGTCAGGTCGAGCACGCTCGGAGGGTTCTGCCAGATCTCCCGTGAGAGCCGCTCGGGGTAGGCCGTGATCGCCGGCTCGAGGTCGAAGATCCGCGTCGACCCGGTGTCGTAGGTGGGCCAGCCAGGGTCTCCATTGGTAGCGAACGCCGTCCACGCGGTGCGCATCTGTTCTGAGACCGCCTCCGCTTCCGGGGTGAGCTCGCCGATCAACATCGCCGGTGAACCGGCGGTGAGGTTGCCGAAGACGAGCGGAACGTCGAGGCCGTGGCAGGCGCCGAGCATCCCGCCCATCCCCGGAGCGGGCCAGGTCAGCTCGTAGAGGTAGGCCACGCCACCGGCGCGCAGCTGCTCCTTGGCGAGGTGCAGTGACGGCATCCGGAACAGCCAGTCCGAGCGCACCACCTCGTACAGCTGCTCGGGGTCCGGAAAGCTCTCCCGGTACCGCCGCGGGTCCGGGCCGAAGGTCTCGGCGGCCTCCGTGGCCTGCGCCTGGGTGATGTGGCCCAACATGCCACTCATCGCCGTGAGAAGCCGTTGCTCGTCACGGGTGTGCCCGACCACCAGGTCAACCTGCCCGGTCAGTCCCCCCCACGGTGTCGTGGGCAGCACGTCACCGTCGACGACGGGAGCGAACGGGATCTGCGCCTGTGCCGCCATCCCCCAGCGACCCGCGAACTGGGCCATCTTCGCCATGACCGCGTCGCCAGCAGCGGGCAGCACCCGATGATCTACGGCGGCCAGCTCGTTCGGTTGCCGGCCAAGCTCCGCGGCGCACGCCCTCGTGATGTCCGCGGCCAGCGCGGGGGTGAAGAACGTGCCCGGCACGCTCTGCGCGATCGCCCGCTTGAAGAGCCCAGCCGCGCGCGGCATCGCCATCAGCGCTGCCACCGATCCCCCACCCGCGGACTCGCCGAACACGGTGACCCGGCCGGGGTCGCCGCCGAACGCGCTGATGTTGTGCTGCACCCACTCCAGGGCTGCGACCTGGTCGAGCAGACCCCGGTTGGGCGGCGTTCCCTCCACGTAGCCGAAACCTTCCAGCCCGACCCGGTAGTTGAAGGTCACCACCACGACGCCGCCGCGGGCCAGGTTGGTGCCGTCGTACTCGGGCAGGCCGGACATGCCGAACGCGTACCCACCACCTTGGATCCACACCATCACCGGCAACCCGGCGTGCAGGTCGGGGGACCACACGTTGACCGTCAGCCAGTCGTCCCCCTCCTCAGCCAGCGCATCCGTCCCCAAGGCGCCGGACTGCGGAGGCGGCGGCCCAAACCTGGTCGCCTCCCGCGCCCCGTCCCAGGCCTGTACCGGCTGCGGCGCACCGAACCGCACAGGTGGCGCCGCGTACGGGATCCCGCGAAAGACCGCGAGGCCCGCCTCCGTGCCGCCGCGGACCCTGCCACCGGTGACTCTTACGTCGTTCTGCATCTGGGAATCATCATCTTTACGATGGTCGCCGCGCCAGGGGTTTTCCCGTGGTGGAGGCAGGACCCACGTGGCCCAGCAGCTCGCCGAGCAAGGCGCACCCCGGGCCGACACCATCCTGGACCAGACGACTGATCGGCGCTGGATGCTATGCAGCTTCGAGGCCTTCGATCTGCCATACACGGGCCGGGGCCTACCGGTCGAGGATGCCGCCGGCGCCTTGGTGACCGTGCTCCCTGCACCTAACTACTGAGCGAAGGCGGTCACGGACGGTCATCCGGTACGCATGTACGAGCTCGGGCGGAGAGGTGGGCGCCGTGCCACCACGAGGTCATCGGTGAACCGCTTGTGCGCGCGAATTCGGGCTACCCCCGACGCGCCAGGTCGTGAGGCGCGTCGGGGGTAGCCGCATGCCGACCCATCTTGACGCGGGTGTTCCCGGCAAGGCGGGGCGATGTCCGCTGGACGCGTGAATGCGTCCGGTAGACGGAGGCAGGACCTGGGGACTCCCGGGAAGGTTGGAGGAGCCCCCCCACCTGCCAAACTTTGGAGACCTTGTGTTCATCGCCATTCTTGATTTCGAGACAGCCGCGGGCGACCGCGACCGTGCCTTGGCCCAGCTCGAAAGCGAGCGACCGTTCGTTCGCTCGATGCCGGGCAACCTCGCTTTCCGCGTGTACGCCTCGCGGGAGGACGACCGGACGGTGACGGTCGTCCACGAGTGGGCCGACCAGACCTCCTTTGCTGCCTACGTCGCGTCCGAGGCTTTCGCCCGTTCCAACGACGTACTGCGACCATTAATCATCGGCGGCCCGGTGAGCCGCCGCTTCCGCGCCGAACTCGTCGAGTCCGTCGCCTAACGGCCACGGCGTCCCTACGATCGGTGCGTGAGAGTCCACCCGTGACCCGCGAGGCCTTCGCGTTCACCCGGTCCTTCGCACCGACCGGGCCGAACGAGCTGGTCGTCGACCGTCACTACCTGTTGTGTGCCTCCTCTGGGGCGCTGCGGCTCGAGGCCGAGGGGAGGCGCTGGCTCCTTCCCCCGGCCCGGGCCGCCCTGCTACGCGCAGGGCGACCTGTGACGGTCGCCATCCCGCAGCCGGTGACGACCGCCTCGGTGCTCTTCCACATCGACTTCGTGCCGCCGCCGCCGCAGGGCCTCACGGTCTTCGACCTCGACCCGCTGGCTCGCGCGCTTGTCGCCGAGTGCGGCCAGTGGCAGGAGGCGGAGGAGCCCTTGCCACCGTATGCCCGGGCCATCTTCGCTGCCCTGGCTGCGGTGGCGTGCAGGCTGGCCGAGCGTCCCAGCACCGTGGTCATGCCGGTGGGGCGCTCGGCCGAGGTTCGGGCCGCGTTGCGGCTCACCGAGGAACGGCTCGGCGATGAGATCCGGTTCGAGGACCTCGCGGCCGCGGTTGGGCTGGTGCCGCGCTCGCTGGCTCGCCGGTTCGAGGTCGAGGTCGGGATGACCTGGCGCGCCACCCTTCGTCGGATGCGGGTGCTCCGCGCCGTTGAGCGGCTCGCCGCTGACGACACCCCGATCACGGCGATCGCCTACGAGGTGGGCTACAGCTCGCTGTCGGCGTTCAACGCCGCCTTCCGCGAACTCACCGCCGCAACCCCATCGGACTATCGCGCCACGTTCACCAGCTAGACGCTGCACCCACGTCCCAGGTCCCACCGAAGCTGTCCGCCAGGGTGGCGGACCTTCGCGACAACCCTGGCGACCGCGAGGCGGTCTACGCCCGCCACCGTTTCGACCACAGGAAGTGCGTCATCGCTGGTCGTCGGCCGACTGCGCTGCGTGACCGCAACGCGCAGACGAACAACGGGTGACCCCCAGATTGAGATCAATTGAGTTCCCGTTGAGTCGAGGTCTCTAGCGTCAGTTCCGAACGTCAAGCCAGCCAGGAGGAATCGTGACCACGACCCAGACCGCACCCAGCCGGGTGGGCAATGCCACCCTTGCGTCGGTTACCGAAACTGTGGTTCGTAACCACCTGCGAGCCTTCTGGGAGCAGGAGGGTGTCGACGCGATCGTGAAGGACTACCACGATGCTGCACGGTTCCAGGGTGAGGCCAAGATCCGCCACGGCAAGCACCAGGGCCGTGGCTTCGTCGTGGACTTCCTCGATGCGTTGCCGGCGGGGGCTAGGGAACGGTTCACGCTCAGGAGCCTGCAGGTCGAGGGGAACGTCGCTTACATCACGTCGAACGTGCGGCGAGGACGTCCCTGCGGGCACTGACACGTTCGTCGTCGACAACGGCAGGATCGTGGCACGGACGTTCGCCATGCTCGCCGCACCGGCTCAAGCGGTCTCGATGGTGCCGGGAGCCGGCAAAGCCGAACTTGGCGGGCTCCGTGCTCAGCGCGGAATCACCATCACCGTGGCGGACGCCGAGACTCAGGCGGCAGGTGCCGGCCGCAGCAGCACCGGGCAACAACGACACCCGGCACACCCTCCAGGTGGCCCTTCGTGCCACTGAACCCAACGAAGCCGGGGCGGCATGCTCCGGACCCAACGCACGGCCCCACTCAGGGCGTGCTCATCAACTGCTTCGGAGAACAGAGATGAACATCCACGCTTGGCACACCACCACGACAGGACCAGCAGCGGCGCCGCGGCCAGGGTGCGAGTCGGCCAGGTCACCACGTCGCAGGCGCGTCGCGTATTCGGCGGCCAGCGCCGCGATGCTTGCCCTCGTGGCCGCCGGGTGCACCGGTGGCGGCGGGGCGGGCTCCTCTGGGTACGGGGCTGCCGCACCTTCGTCCACGTCCGCACACTCCACCGCAGGCGCCTCGTCGGCCGCGACCGTCGGGGTGTCCGCCACTGGCCTCGGATCAGTCCTCGTCGATGGGCATGGGCGCACGCTCTACCTCTTCGAGGCCGACACCAGTTCGCACTCGAGTTGTGACGGCGGATGTGCCGGTGCGTGGCCGCCCTACCTCAGTCCGGCCGCGCCCACGGCGGGGCCGGGAGTGAACCGGGATCTGCTCGGGACCAGTGCGCGTGCTGAGGGTGACGCCCAGGTCACCTATCGCGGGCATCCCCTCTACTACTTCTCCGGTGACCGCAGTCCCGGTGACACCACGGGGCAGGGGCAGGACTCGTTCGGGGCTGCCTGGTACGTTCTGGGTCCGGATGGTCTCAAGATCGACCGGGACTGACCGAGGGTGTGATCGTCGTGTCCTCCACAGACCCCGGCGCGCAGGCGCCCACTCCGACGATGCAGCACCGACCACGCCGGGTCGCGGTGGCCGCACTGGTGGCCCTCGGCGTCGCCACCGCGATATGCGTCTTCGGCCTGCTGAACCCGCCCGACTACGGGAGGGGCCTGTTCGGTCACGAGGCCGCCGCCGCCTACCGGCTCAAGAGCCAGCTCGCCACGGCCGTCCTCGTTCTAGCCCTGATGCAGCTCGCGCTCGCTGGGTGGATGTACGGGGTGTTCTCCGGGGCGCGGGCGAGACCGAGGACCGTGCCCGTGCTGCACCGGGTGGGTGGGGCCGGCTTGTTCCTGCTGTCTGTGCCCATCGCGCTGCACTGCCTGCTGACGTACGGTTTGCAGCTGGCTAGCCCACGGACCGCGGTGCACTCGCTGCTCGGCTGCTTCTTCTACGGGGCCTTCGCCGCGAAGGTCATCCTCGTGCGCAGCCACCGGTTGCCCGGGTGGGCGCTGCCGGTGACCGGTGGACTGCTCGTGGTCCTGGTCGGCGTCCTGTGGTACTCGAGCGTGTTCTGGTACTGGAGCGGCGCGGCGTGGCCCTTCACCTGAACCCAGCCCTGCTGGCTGGTGCCCATCCTGACAACAAGGCGCGTCAGGCACCGACTTGTTGTCAGGATGGGGTGGTCCAGTCCGGAAAGCCAGCCGTCGTGGCCGTCGCGGCCTCGAGCGGCAAGAAGCAAGTGCGAGCGTGGTGTCCTATCACCTGAGCAGGTGTGCTTCGAAGCGACCGGCTGCTACCGGAGCCACCGGCCCACCTACCCAGTAGTGCCCGTCGGCTGGGTCACGACGGACTTCGATGGTGCTGGCCCGGCCGGTGAAGCGGCCTTGCGCGATCCACAGTGGAGCATCACCCGGGTGCAAGCCGTGCTCGACGAGGTACCCGGCTGCCGGGCCGGCCGCGCTTCCTGTTGCGACGTCCTCGATGCGACCCGTGTTGTCCCAGGTGCGGCCCTCCGCTCCGGCGGGATCGAAGACGTACACGAACTTGGCACCGCTTTGACGCAGGAGCGCTTCGAAGTCGTGGTCACGGATCTTGGCCGCGGTCAATCCTTCCGGTGTGACCGGAACGATCAGGTACGGCAAACCGGTACTCACCATCTGAATCGGCAAGGCGGGATACATGGCCGCCGCGGGCAGGCCGAGGGCCTCTTGGTAGCGGTCGGCCAGGTCACCAGTCACGGGTCTTCCGAACTGCGCAGGACCTTGGTCCATGGACGCGTCGATCCACTCCGACCGCCTCGCGGTACGTACGGTAAGGCTGCGTCCTCCGAGCTCGATCGTCCAGGCTTGCTGCGCACCCTCCGGCAGTAGGGTGTGCAGCACCGCGGCGGCACCCAGTACCGGATGGCCGGCGAAGGCGAGCTCTTCGTCTTCGGTGAACACTCGCAGTTTCGCCGTCCGAGCGGGCAGGTCGACGTCGCTGACGAACACCGTTTCGAACTGGCGGACCTCCCGGGTCAGCTGTTGCTGGAGCGCCGTTGAGAGCCCCACCGTATCGAGCACCACCACCAGTCCGTTTCCCTGCAACGCATGGCGGCTGAAAACATCAACGTGGTGATAGTCCAGATTCAACATCGTCTAGTCCTGGCTAAGGAGAGGGCCGTCTGGTGGCAAAGCCGGCAGCGGGACGAGTTCGCTCTTGGCTGTTGGTGCACGTGTCGGGCGTTGCAACTGGGTCGAGGGCGTGGGGGGCGCCGCCGGGTTTGATGCTCCTGATGCTGCGGCTGCGGTGGCCATCATCGAGCAGCCAGGTACGCCTGCTCGACAACTGCGCACGGCGCTGCAGAAGATGAAACGGTGACGGGGTCGAGATGATCGCTCCTGAAGAACCAGTTCGGAGGGGATGCCGTGGGTGTGGTCTGAGGTTCGCCGACGGGCAGCACGGATAGATGCTGCCCGTCGGCGAGCCGGGTTGCGGAACACGCGGCGCGGACAGCAGAGGTTGATGTCCTCCCGGCCCGGACGACCCGAACTGGAACGTCGCGGCTTGGTCACGAGCCGCACAGGGCCACGACGTGCAGCTCGGCGTGTTCCCCGCCTGACGATCCCGAAGCATGCCACCCGAGCTGGCCGTTCTCGACCAGCACGGAGTCACTGAGGATCGAGCCGGACGGTTCGGCGGTTCCGTCCTGGGTGATCTGTGCGCCACCGGAGATCGGCAGGTGGCCGGCGGGACAGTGGGCGTATCCGTTCGCGCTCCCGGAGCTTGCGCCGCGCTGCGGCGTGATCGGGTAGATCTCCTCCACCAGGCGAGTGGAGCTGGACTGGGGTGCGCATCGGGTCGTGACGACCAACGCGTCGCTGAACGTGTGGTTCACCGCGCTCACGGTCCAACCACGCCCGTTCAGGGTGACGGAGTTGGCGCTGAGGTTGTAGCCGTCCTTGCTGACGGCGCCGGTGCTGGTCTTGAAGTACCCACCGCCGCCGAAGGCGCGCATCCCTGCCGGGCAGCTGATGGTCTGAGTCCACTCCCCGAGATCGGAGTGGGCCCGTTGGTCACGACCGGTGGCGATCGTCGTCCCCGCGAACTGGGAAACTGGCGCGCACGTGGCCTCGGCCACGACGATTCGGAGGCTGGTTCCGCGTTCCGCACGGCCCGTCACGGTGGTGCCGGTGTAGCCCGGGGACGGGGTGATGCTGCTCAGCCCCGCAGCGAGCCCGCCGGCCGAGACCAGCGCCATCCCGCTCGGACACGCCACGGACCCGCTGCCCACGCCTTCTGTGGGCAGGTCCACCGTGTTGTACTGCGTGACGAAAGTGCTTGGCACCAAAGCGCCGAACGATCCAGGCAGGGCAACACTGGCGGGACTCGCCACGGTGAGCACCCCACCGACCGCCGCCGCGACGGCCGCGGCCCTCATTGCTGTGTTGATCTTCATTTGTCCTATTCCTGTTCTTCTTGATGGTGAGTTCGCGTCAGTCGGCCGGACTCGAGCCAAGCCCGACCACCACGGCACAGAGCGCACCTGGCGGCCACCCCACGCAGGGCATCCCCAGCACCAGCTGGAGGATGCTGACCGGAAAGAAGCCCGCGAGGGTTTGCGTTCAAACCAGAGGTGTCGGGGTCACTCGGTGGGCACGATGTTCTGGTTCAGCCGGAACAGGTTGGTCGGGTCGTACCGGTTCTTCAGCTGCACCAGCCGCTGGTAGGTCTCGGATGGGTAGGAGGCCCGGACCAGGGCCGGGTCGGCGTCGCCGGTGAAGTTCACGTAGGAGCCGGCGTCGGGCCCGAGCGCCGCTGTGACTCCACGCGCCCAGTCGATGGCCTGCTCGAACCCGTCAGCGTCCGGGGTGCGGGCGATGACGTTGACGATGAACTCCTGCTCGCGCAAGGCGTAGGCGGTGTCCTGGGCGGGGACCCGGCCCACGGCACCACCAAGATGTTGGACGTGGATCTCGGCCAGTGGGCCCGGCAGCGTCGCGAACGACTCGGCCAGTACCCCCAGGGCTTGGTTGTCGAGGGCGGGTAGAAGGGCCGAGCGGAAGTAGTTGTGGATGCCGCGCGGCCAGAGCGGGTCGAGGGCCTGCTGCCATCCGGCGTACGGGTTGGCCGCGAACACGTCAGAGATGACGGTGCCTAGGGCACGGAAGGGGGCGGTGGCCGCCTCACCGGCCTCGGGGTCGCCAGACCAGCAGCCGCCGACCCCGATGACCGGAGTGCCGTGCACCGACTCGGGCAGGAACGGGACGGGCGGCGCGGTGGTCAGGTTGACCAGCGTCGTCAGCTCGTCAGGGGCGTCGGCGCAGGCTGCCCGGTAGCCCGCCAACACCTGTTCTGCCTCCTCTGCCGGGTAGAACACCAGCCCGGAGAGCACCGTCGGTCCGACCCCATGGAGCCGGTACTCGAAGGAGGTCACGACCCCGAAGTTGCCGCCGCCGCCGCGCAGACCCCAGAACAGCTCTGGGTTTTCGTGGGCGCTGGCGTGCACGAACTGGCCGTCGGCGGTCACGACGTCGGCTCCGATGAGGTTGTCGCAGGCCAGCCCGTGCTTGCGCATCAGCCAGCCGACGCCACCACCGGTGGTGAACCCCGCGATACCGGTGGATGACACCAGGCCCCCGGTCACCGCGAGTCCGAACTGCTGGGTCTCCGCGTCGAGGTCCTTCCAGGTGCAACCGGCCTGCGCCGTCACGGTTCGCCGATCGGGGTGCACCTGGATGCCGGTCATCGTGGACAGGTCGAGCAGGATGCCGTCATCGAGGGTGGAGAACCCGGGGATGGAGTGACCTCCGCCCCGTACCGCGATGGGTACCCCCTCGCTGCGAGCGAGGTCGACCGTTCGCATCACGTCGGCCACGCCGGCGCATCGGGCGATCACTGCCGGATGCCGGTCGTGCGCTCCGTTCCAGACGCTGCGGGCCTGGTCGTAGTTGGCGTCACCCGGTAGCACCGCCGTACCGCGAAGCCCGTCAGCGAACTCGGCAAGAGTGGCGCTCCCGATCGGGCCGGATGCGGTCTGGGTCGGGGATTGGTTGGTGGTCATGGTTCCTCCTCGTTGGTTTCACGTTCGAACCGACGCTAGAGACCGGGACTCAACGAGAACTCAATACGATCTCAGCGAACCTCCACCCCACGCCGCTCGGCGACCTCGGCGCCGTGAAAGGTGGCCACCGCGGTGCCGTTCGACGCAAGAGCCTCGAAGAGGTCAGTCGACTCGAGGCAGGCCCGGTCCCTCACGAGCTCGATCGTTCGCTAGACCCTCTGATTGCCGAGATACCCACCCGAGGAACCGAACCGGACCCACACGAACACCGAGTTGAACTCTCGATATCGCAGCCGCTGCACTGATCAGCCGCGGGAGGGTCGGCAGTCAGTCCAGCGCTGCCCGGCGAAGCGCGGCCAGCGTGCGCTCGACATCGTCATCGGTGGTAGACCAGTTGCTCACCGAGATCCGGAGCACCGATCTCCCCTGCCAACGCGAACCGGAGGTCCAGGCAGTGCCGTCGGCGAGCATGCGGCGTACGACGCGCTCGGTGCGCTCGTCGCCACCGAAGCTGGCGGTCACCTGGGTGAAGACCACCTCGTGCAGCACTTCGGCGCCGGGGATTGCTGCGATCCCCTCGGCGAAGCGCGCCGCATGGCCGGCCATCCGCTCCACCAGCTCGGCCACTCCCTGGCGTCCGAGGGCCCGGAGCACGGCCCAGACGGGGAACGCCCGCCCGCGCCGAGATAGTTCTGGCACCTTCTCGAAGGGTTCGCCGGTATCGTCGCGGATCAGGTAGGCACCTTGCATCCCCATGGCCGAGCGCAGCGCGGCAGGGTCGCGCACCGCGATCACGCCGCAGTCGTAGGGAACGTTGAGGGTCTTATGGGCGTCGGTGGACCAAGAGTCGGCCTCGTCGTACCCCTCAACGAGGTGGCGGTACGCCGGCGTGGCCGCGGCGAAGAGCCCGAAGGCGCCATCGACGTGCACCCACGCCCCGTGCTCGTGGGCCAGCGGGATCGCCTCGGCGAACGGGTCGAAGGCGCCGGAGTGCAGGTTGCCGGCCTGCAGCACCACGATCGTCGGTCGTCCGTCGCCGGAGTCAAACGCCGCGGCCAGCGCCGCGGGATCGAGGCGCCCCTGCCGGTCAGCCGAGACAAGCTCCGGCTGGCCGAGGCCGAGGTAGCGCAGGGTCAGGTCGACGGTGTCGTGCCGGTCGGCGCCGACGAGCACCCGGACCCCGGGTGACCCCGCCAGCCCCCGGGCGGCGAGGTCCCACCCGGCACGGCGGAGCACCTCATCGCGCGCGGCCGTCAGCCCGGTGAAGTTGGCCATCGTGCCGCCTGTGGGGAACCCGACGGTGGTGCCACCAGGCAGGTCGAGAAGGTCGACCAGCCAGTCCCCGGTCAGCTCCTCGACGGCGGAGTGGGCTGGGGTGACGGCGCGCAGGCCGGCGTTCTGGTCCCAGGCGCTGGTGAGCCAGTCAGCCCCGAGAGCCGCCGGGTGGGTGCCACCGATGACGAAGCCGAAGAACCGCCCCGACGGCATCCCTGTCAGCCCGGGAGCGCAGGCAGTGGCGAGCAGGTCAACCACCTGGTCTGCCGGCGTTGGGCCTTCAGGGAGCGTGCGGCCGAGTCGATCGGCAACCGCCTCGATCCCAGCGCGGGCTGGAATGTCTCGGGTGTCCAGGGACTCCAGCCAGGTGAGGGCATGGGCGTGGGCGCGGTCAAGCGCCTCGGCTACGTGTTCCATGAACTTATGGTGTCCCGACCGGACCACACGGTGAGGCACCGGTCCCACTCAGCCCGAGGGAGGCGCTGATGGTCAGAGCTGACAGCGCCGCGTTGCCGCGATCCAGGACCACGGCCGGCCCGCCGGTCGCCCCGAAGGATGTCGGCACCGGCGACGTGGGCGAGGCCTGGGCTGACTGACGGCGCCGACGAAGAAGAGCACCTCGACAACGTGGGTGTCACGGAACACTCCTGGTGAAGGCGGAAGAAGAATTGGGTTTGCTCAAAGGCCCCGGCTCGGTGGCGAAACAGCCGTGGCCACGCGGCGTTGTTCAGGGTGCCGTGGTCTGACCGCCCCATCTCAGGAATAGCCCCCAACGATATGGGCGGCGACGGCAACCGGCCTTGCGGGGTTCGGTCGCTGGGGTTCCGTTTGTTCGCGTGGTCACCTGGAACGACGAGTTGCCCACACCGACGGCGACGCCCTTGTGTGGGCGTCGCCGTCGGTCTCCCTCCCGGTGCAGTCACGTGCACTCCGGTGTGTTCGGGCAGTGGTGGGTCAGGGGTGGAAGCGGCCCAACGGGCCGGCGGTGTCGGCGAAGGAGCCCGTGTTGAGCACCTGCACGCCGGCGTTGTGCTCCCCGTTGAACGGCGTCGTGCCGCCCGGGCAACCGGCCTTGAGCGCGTCAGCCGGGCTGTTGAACCAGATCCCCACGTGGAAGGTGTGAACCGGCCCGAACGCCGGGTTGCTCGTCGCGTCGGGCGTCGGCGCGGCGTGCACCGACGGGGCCGGCGCCACCCCGGGAGCGATCGCGAACGTCTCCTGGCTGAACCGCCCGACGTACTCGACCTCGGCCTTGCCGTAGCGGTTCGACTCAAGGTCACCCTGGTACCACGACACCCCGAACGGGGCGTTGGGCACCTGGATGACGAAGGTGTCGAAGTCGGTGTTCTTCGGCAGCCCCCAGGCCTGGATCCGCATCCGCTCCACCTGCCCGTCGTGGCGCACGGTCACCTTGGCCTGGGCGTGCGGAAGGCAGCCCGCGGTCACGATGCCCGGCGAACGCTGCATGGCGAAGCTGATGCGCGGCCCCGCAGAGGTCGCGCTCGAGGCGCTTGACGCGCTCGACGCGCTGGCCAATCCGGTTCCTACGGCGGCGAGGGCCAGAGCCCCAGCGGCAATACTGCGTGTCTTCATCGGTGTTGTCCTCCCTGGGTGTCCAGCGCGTGCTGGACGACCAGACCCCGGTCCCCCGAAAGTGTGGTCATGGTGTGTTCCTGGTCAGTTCCTACTTGCGGAACCGACGCTAGGTACACCTACTCAACGAGAACTCAATGTGACCTCAACCGGCCTCAGTGCCCGGCGAGAGCGTCCGGTCGAGAACGACTGCAGCCAGTGCTGTCTCGCGTCGAGCTCGCCGGTCGTCGCCCAATCCGACTGACAGCTCGGCCATCGTCAACCGCAGCCGGCCGGCGAACCTCGGCCACGGTACGAATCGTTGCGCGGCCCTGCGGTACATCTCCCGTGCCGCCCTGGTCTCGCCCGCCAGTAGTTCCACGGCCCCAAGAGTCGTCAACGTGGCGCCGATGCCCACCTGGTGGCCGGCGGCCTCGAACCCGGGCCGGATGCAACCACGAGATGGTGAAGGACGGTGGTCCCCAGAAGGTGGATCATCCGGGGATCACTGCTCTCCCTCATAGGCCGCGTCGATTAGCCAGGATGATTTTGCCAGATCCGGGAAGCCCGCGGAACGGCGTCACCGTGCGCAGACCACTCTTCCGTACAGAACCTGACTGGCACTCGACCGCATGCCTATCAGTGCAACCCACTTGACGATCGGAGCACGTCCGTAATTCGGCTGCTTGTTTCATTGACGCCGGATCGGTGCCTGGCAAGCCGTTGGTGGCTATCCGGCAACCGCTCTTGGTATCGGCCGTCATCGGCGCCACGAGGGTGATGGATTACCGAACCACATGCCGGCGCCGACTAGTGCAGCGGCGATCAGCAGGGTCATTGAGAGTTCCTCGCCGAGGAACACGACGGCACCCGCTGCCGTGAGCACCGGGATGACCAGCTGGACGGAACCGGCCGTGGTGGCCGACATCGATCGTTGGCAGGCGTACCACGCCACGTAGGCAAGGGCTGTGGTGCCGGCCCCCATTGTGGTGGCCCAAGCCAGCCCGGCTGCCGACGTGTGCAGGCCGGCCACCGCGCCCAGGGCAGTGGGCACCACGAGGGCGGCGGCCAGCACGAGGAAGTGGCCGGTCGTGGCCACCCTGGGGTCGGCGCCCGTTCGCCCAGCTGCGGTGTACAGGCCCCAGGCGAGCCCGGTGGCAGCAAGCAGGCCCACCCCGAGCGCGGTCACCGTGCCGATGGATCCGAAGGTCAACACCACGATCCCCGCGAGGGAGAGCGCCGCACCGAGCCCGCGGCGGAGCGGCACCGGCGCACCCGTCGACAGGTCGTGTGTGATCAGGGTGAGCAGCACGCTGGCGTAGAACACGAAGGTGCCTGCTGCGGCACCGATGTGGCGGTACCCGTAGGAGATCGACACCGCGTACACCCCGAGCCAGAGCGCGGGGCGCAGGTTGGGCCGTCCGATGACCACTCGCTCTCGGCGCACGATGCAGATGACGACCAACGCCGCCGCGCCGGCGAGGAAGCGGACCCCGCTCAGCAGGCCGGCGTCGAACAGTTGGTCAGAGACGACGTGTCGGGTGATCAGCGAGTTGGCTGCGAACGAGAACAGCACGAACGGGAGGTAGAAGGTCACACCGAGGCGTGTCGGCTCGGTCGGAGCGGCAATGGATGCCGAGCTGGATTCCGGTTCGTCAACCATCGACGTCAGTGCCCAGCACGTGGAGTCGACCCGCGGGCGTCTCTGCGTGTTCGCGGAGTGCCGCGAGCCGACCGCCGGCGATGACACACTGCGTTCGGTCGAAGACAGCTGCGGCCAATGCCGTCTCACGGTCCGCTCGCCGGCCGTCACCCAACTCCGCCGACAGCTCGGCCATCTCCAACCGCAGCCAACCGGCGAACCTCGGCCACGGCGCGAATCGTTCCGCGGCCCGGCGATACATCTCCCGGGCTGCCCTGGTCTCGCCCGCCAACAGCTCCATGGCCCCAAGAGTCGTCAACGTGGCGCCGATGCCCACCCGGTCACCGGCGGCCTCGAACCCCGCCAGCGAACCCCGAACGCTACCCAGACCGCCCTCGACGTCACCTGCCATCGCCCTCAGCAGGGCCAGATTGATCTCGGTCAGCAACTCCCCCCGACGGTCGCCGACGACAACCCGAATCTCGTGCGCCAACGTCAAGGAGCGCCCGGCCTCCTCGAAGCTGCCGGTGTCGCGTTGGATGCACCCGAGCTGGTGCAGGGCCTGTGCCCTCGCGAGTTCGTCGCCCAGGTCGGCGAACAGCTCGACGGCCTCGGCGACGGGGGCGATCGCTGACTGAAGGTCACCGACCAACCGGTTCGCGTACCCGTAGGCAGACACTGCGAACCCGGTGGCCTGTGCCACGCCTACCCGCCGGCCGAGCAGCATCGTCTCTTCCATGTAGGGCACCAGACGACCGGCCACTGAAACCAGCTGAAGGCAGGGCGTGATGGCCGGCAGGAAGGGACGCGCACCGGCATCCGCCTGGGATAGCTCGCTCAGGCAGCGGTCGAGGCGCTCTGCGGCGAGCGGCCCGTTCTCGCGGAACAACGCGCACTGGGCGAGGAGCCAGCTTCCCGCCGCCGCATGCTCCGGCCGGCTCCGTTCCACTCCCTCGTCTCGCACGGCGACCGCCATGGCCTCGGCTTCGCCGAGATCGTAGGCGCTCCACGCCAGGGTGGCCTCGACGATCTGGGCCATCACCACCTCGTCGGGCTCACCGATGCGTCGCACGATCGCCACCGCCTGCGCGCCCAGTGACCGGTACCGGTCACTGCGGCCCTGCCGACTGTCCAGGCCGGTGAGGCCGATCAGGGCGGCCGCCCGAGAACGGGTCGGCTCGGGCGCCACGGTCAACGCGCGCTCGATCCACCTCGCCCCCTCGACGGCGTGACCGCGCACGAACCAGAAGCGCCACAGGCTCGCGGCCAGGCGCAGGGCGGTCTCGGGGTCATGTGCACAGGCCCAGCTGAGGGCGGCACGCAGGTTGTCGTGCTCGCGATCGAGCAGCCTCGGCGTCTCGATCACGACGGCCGTGGCTCGTTCAGGGTTGTGAGCGACGGCGACGCCTAGAAAGTAGGCGCCGTGAGCGGCCGCGAACTGCATGGTCTCGGATGCGAACCCGAGCTTCTCGTGGGCGAACTGACGAACGGTCTCCAGCAGCCGGTACCGGGTGCTGGAGACGGTTCGTTCTGGCACCACGAGCGACTGGTCCACCAACCGGGCAAGAAGCCCGAAGACCGAGCCTTGCTCGACGGGTGAGGCGCAGCACACCGCCTCGACCGCCTCGAGGGTGAAGCTGCCCGCGAACACCGAGAGCCGACGCAGCAGCACCTGTTCGGGCTCGGTGAGCAGGTCGTGGCTCCATTCGAGCGTGCCCCGAAGGGTCTGACGACGCGTGATCGAGACGTGTTCACCGCCGAGCAGGGTGAGGGCATCCCCCAGGCGATCCACGATCTCAGCGGGCTCGAGAACGGCGGCCGTGGCTGCCGCCAGCTCCAAGGCCAGCGGCATCCCGTCAAGGCGCCGACACAGCTCGACCACTCCGGCCGCGTTCTGGGCGTCGAGCACGAAGCCGGGCCGAACCTGGGCGGCCCGTTCGACGAACAGCACCACGCTCGGCAGTCGCGCCAGCGCCATCAGCGCCGTCAGGTCCGTCACGTCCGTCGCCGTGTTCCAATCGGATGTCGGCAGCGCCAACGAGGGCACGCGGAGCGTGTACTCCCCGTCGACGTGCAGCGGCTCGCGGCTGGTCGCCAGCACAACGACACCGGGGCACCCGGCGAGCACGGCGCCGACGAGCCGGGCGCAGGCGGCGAGCAGGTGTTCGCAGTTGTCGATCACCATCAGCAGCCGTCGATGGCGCAGCTGGTCGACGAGGGCGCGCGCCCGATCGGGAGCGACGTCGGAGTCCAGGCCGAGGGCCTCGGCCACAGTGTCAGCCACCTGCGCCGACTCACCGACGACGGCCAGGTCGACGAACCACACGCCGTCGGGGTAGCTCGAACGCACTCGTTGCGCCGCCTCGACGGCAAGCCGCGTCTTACCGCTTCCGCCCGCTCCCGTGAGGGTGAGCAGCCGGGCCTGATAGATCAGCCTCTCGACGTCGACCAGCTCACGATCACGCCCCACGAAACTGGTCAACGGGGTCGGAAGACGCCCGACGAGGGCTGGGGTCGTCGGGGCGGCGAGCCGAACTG
The DNA here is from genome assembly GCA_030452985.1 of Humibacillus sp. Classification (GTDB taxonomy): domain Bacteria; phylum Actinomycetota; class Actinomycetes; order Actinomycetales; family Dermatophilaceae; genus DSM-29435. Next base: position 9,725 of record JAKDLG010000057.1, on the reverse strand, counting down.
GCTCCCCCGCCGGCGAACCGGTCAACAGCTCCCGGAAGAGCGCCGCGGTCTGGGCGTCCGGATCGGTCCCGAACGTCTCCAGCAGGTCATCGACCAGCCGTTCGTAGCGCGCCAACGCCTCCGACCGTCGGCCCATCCCGGCCAGCACCACCATCAACGCACGCACGGCGCCCTCATGGACCGGATCAGAGTCCAGCGCCCGCGTCAGGATGAGGCTAGCCTCCTCGGGAGCACTGCGCCCCAAGGTGGTCGCCAGCTTCACCGCGAGCTCCCGGTAGGTGGCGCGCAGCTCGTCGCGCCGCGGTGCCAACCACTGGGCGTCCGGCAGATCGGGAAGCAGATCACCCACGTAAAGGTCGGTGGCGGCGCGCAACGTCGCCTCGTCGTCGCTCGCCAGTGCCTCGCTTGCGGCGCGCTCGAACTGCAGCACGTCGATCTCAACCGGGCCGGCGACGTCGAGCACGACCTGTTCGTCGCGGATCGACAACCGCCCGGACTGCGGGAGGCCGTCGCCGGTGACCGCACGACGGGCCACGTACAACGTCTGATGGAGGTTTCGAGCAGCGGCCACCGGATCCAGGTCGGGCCAGAGCTGGTCGAGGACATGCTCCCGGTGACGACGCTGGCCGGGAGCCAGGGCGAGCATCGCCACGAGCGACTTCGCCTTGCGCAGGCGCCATCGGTCGGGGTCGACCCGACCCTCATCGGCGGTCACGCCGAACGACCCGAGCAGCTGGACCCGCCAGCCGGCGCGGTCCGAGATCACGGACCGCGCCCGCTGACGCCGACTCGGGCGGTGCGCCTGAGCGGGCATCGTGAAGCCTCCGTCGTCGCAGGCGGCGACTCCGTCACCAGAACGTCCGGCTGACTGTCCACGCTCCATTCTCGCGCGACCGAAGCCGGATGACGCGTGAATATCGGCGGGGTGCCGGCGGATCGGGCCGGCGGTCGAATTAATGGGCCGGCGCAGCGTGCATGGCGAAGGTCTGCGAGACGATCTTGCCGTCTTCGACCACGAACGTGTCGGTACCCAGTGGGATGTCACCGCCCACGCTCCACGTGATGTAGGCGATGCTCGCCTCGATCTGCAGGCTCCTCAGCTCGAACCTCTCGATCGCGCCGTCCGGCAACGCCACGAGAAAGCCCTCGAAGAAGCCATGGACCTCGTGCTTGCCGTGGTAGATCTCGGTCTCGGTGTAGAGCCGGGCCTCGTCGTGGTAGTCCTTCACGATCGCGTCGACGCCCTGCTGCTCCAGGAAGGCTCGCAGGTGCTCGCGGACGACGGCTTCGGTTGTGGATAAGTCCGTTTTCATGACAGGTCTCCTCGATGTTCGTGCTGGCGGTCGAACCGTGTGTTCGCTCGTCCGGAACGATGATGCGCCGGATGGCAACGCCACAGCGAGTGACGATGTGGTACCGGCCGGGGGCTCGATCGTGCCCACCGACATCCACGATCGAACCCGAGAGAACGGGAACCCGTGCGGCGGGCCGAAGCCTCTGCAGGTACAGAACCCGTACTACCCGAGGATGCCGCGAAGGGTGGACGATGGACCGATGACAAGCCGCCGAGAGTACTGCCCGATCGCGTGCGGGGTCGACGTCCTCGGTGACCGTTGGACCCCGCTGATCATTCGCGAGCTCATGATCGGCGCGCGCGGCTTCAACGACATCCACCGCGGAATACCGCGGGCGAGCCGCAGTCTGCTGGCCCAGCGGCTGCGCGACCTCGAGCGCCGCAGGCTGGTCGAGCACACCGCGGGGGGGCCGGGCCTGGCCGGGGCCTACGAGCTGACGAGAGCCGGGCAGGCCCTGACCCCCATCGTCTGGGCGATGGGTCACTGGGCCGCGGAATGGGTGTTCGGCGACCCGAGCGACGACGACATCGACGGGCTGTCGCTGATCTGGCGCACCCACCAGTTCGCCATCCCCGCCAAGCTGCCCGTGACCCGCACCGTGGTGCACCTCGTGCTCACCGGCGTGGGCGGCGCCCAGGGTTGGCTCGACATCCAACGCCCGGGTATCACGGTCTGCAAGGACGACCAGGGCCTGGCCGTCGACCTCGCCCTCGAGGCCGACACCGCACAGATGCAGCGCTGGCTCCTCGGGCTCGTTCCGTTCCGAGACCTTCTGGCGAACGGCCACGCCCGCTTCCTCGGGCCCAGCCGGCTGGCCAAGGCCTTCCCCACCTGGTTCGACACCACCGTCTACTCCCGCAGCCTGCGGCGCGGAGAAGAACACCGGCTGGGCGACGCGGTCCCCGCCTAACCGCCACGTGGGCGATGTCAGGGTGCTCACGCAGGTGACGTCATCGACGGAGGTGTGATGAACAAGCCCATGACTGTCTTCAGGCGGCGGCGGTTCGCCACGGTCGTCATCGGCGAAGGGGGCTCCATGGTCGGGGATGCCGCCTTCGAGGTTGCGCTGGCCTGGACGGTCCTGCGTTTCACCGGGCCGGTTACCGCCTTGGCGGTTGTGCTGCTCCTTTAGGCCGTCCCCGTGGCGTCCTGCTCCTACTGGGCGGCGCCGTTGTCGACCGGTACTGGGCGCGGGCCGTGATGATCGTGACCCATGGTGCGCGCGTCGTCGCACTTGCATTGATGGCGTTTGGCTCGGTCGCAGGAACTCTGGCGTTGTCGCACCTCGCGGGCTCGGGCTCGTGATGGGTGCGTCTGCGGCGTTCTGCAGCCCGGCATCCGAGAGCACCGTGCCCAGCCTTGTCGAGGAGGATGAGCTCGCCCAGGCCAACGCGGTGCACGGACTCTTCGAACGGACGACCCTCATCGTCGGTCCGGTCATCGGAGGTGTGCTCATCTCTGTCGCCGGCACCTGGGTGGTGCTCGGCTTCAATGCGCTGACCTTCGTGCTCGCCGCGTTCACGGTGCTGGTGGCTCCGAAGACGGTCCGGGCCAGCGGTGGCAGCTTCACCGACAGAGATTCTCCGGCAGATCGGCGAGGGCCTGCGACGCTCAGCTACGGCGGCGTCTTGGTCGTGGGTCTGCCGGTGCCCGCGACATCGATGGGAGGAGCCGGCGCTCTCGGCCTGATGGTGGCAGGGTGGGGAGCCCGCCAGCTCGGCGGGGCCCTCGCCGGCTTCGTGACCGGCCTGCCGCGTCGCTGAGGGCTGTTGATCATCCGCATGACGCTGGTGGAGGCGGCCATGTTCACGACGCTCGCCCTGGTCTCCACCCCCTGGGCGGGCGCCGGGCTGCTGTTCGTGGTGGGTATCGGGATGTCGTACAGCAGCGCTGCTGCCCTGCCCGTCCTCATCGCCGGTACCGCGCTCGGCTTCGACCCGCGCGCCCGGTGCGTCGTGGCGGGTTGCCGACTGGCGGCACTGCGCGAACAGGCGAGCGGCGCGCGCAGGCGGGTCGACTCCGCTCGTAGGTACTGAGGTCGGTTGAGGTCGCATTGAGTTCTCGTTGAGTCGGTGTCCCTAGGCTCGGTTCCGCAGCTGAAAAAGCCGACCAGGAAAGCACACCATGACCACAATGTCGGGCGACCGGGTCTGGTCGTCCGGCACGCGCTGGACACCAAGGGAGAACCTCACCGATGAAGCCATGCAGTATGACGTTTGTCCCCAACGCTGCGTCACGGCTCGCAGTACGGCAGTGGGATGCGGGTGGTACTCCGATTCTCGCCCTGCACGCCGGCGTCGCCGACAGCCGGGTCTGGGAGCGCTGCGCCGTGGCCTGGGCAGACGCGGGGCATCGTGTGGTGGCCTACGACCGACGCGGCTTCGGCAGCACCACCTGGGAGGAGGAGCCGCACGACCCGCTCGCCGACCTCAGAGCCGTCACTGCGGCGACCAACTGCAGGCCCGCCGTCGTGGTCGGCAACAGCATGGGCGGGGCCCTAGGGCTCGAGCTGGCCATCGCACATCCCGACGAGGTGCTCGCGCTCATCGTCATCGGCTCCGCGCCCGACGACACTCCCGACGACCTGTGGGTGCTCGCGCCGACCGAGGAGGAACGCGACGCCGAGGGCGCGGCAGCCGCGGCATCCGGCGATCTCGATCTGGTGAACCGGCTCGACCTGCATTACTGGCTCGATGGGATCGGCCAGCCCGAGGGCCGGGTCACGGGCGCCCCGCGCGAGCTCCTCGCCGAGATGAACGGCACCGCGCTGCGAGCCCTCCCGACCGGCGATCCGACTCCTACCCGGCCCATCTGGACCGCGCTCGAATCGCTCTCGGTGCCAATAGTTTTCGTCGTGGGTGAGCACGACCTGCCCGGCTTTGCCGTCGTCGCCGCCACCATGGCCGAGCGCGTCCCGGATGCCCACCTGGTGACCTTGCAGTCCACCGCCCACCTCCCGCCGCTGGACGCTCCGGCCGCTCTCGCCGAGCTGGTCCTCGACGTCGTAGCAGGCGTGACATCGGTGACCCCACCTCACAGATGGCTGCGCTGATCCCCCCACCGGGTATGACTCGAGCGTGTCTCCCAAAGCTGAGCGGCTCGGGCCGCGATGACCGCCTGTGCCGTCGTCGCGAAGACATCGAACGCATGCGGCGCGTCTTCGATTCGGATCACGTCGAGTGGTGCCTTGCGCGTTTCGGCCCGGTTAATGAAGTCTTGCTGGGCCGGGACAAGGCCTTCCATCTCGTTACCTACGACCGTCAGCACGATGGGTGGGCCGCTTCCAGATTGTGAAAGATGCTCCACGACGTCGTAAGAGGTCAGCGACTGGTCGGCTGCGTGCCGTGCTCCGCCAAACGCAGTAGTGGACACGACAATGCGACAGCCCGCAGCCACGGACGTGAGCCGTCCAGGTAGGGGGCGACCAAAGGCCCGCCGCCGGAGAAGGCCCACAGCACCACCCCGCTGGCGTCGACCCCGGGGACCTCACGGGCTACGTCGACGCGCCGTGAGGGCCCCGGCTGGGCGCCACCCCGGCCCGGGGCGAGCAGTACTCCCTCGCGGTCGACACACGTGAGGGTGATTGCGTCGAGACCAGGGTGTCAATCCCGATGTCGGCGGCCGCGGCATGCCACCCCCCGAATTGCACCACCCAACCACAAGGAGCGAAAAATGCCTCTCTCCATGGATGTTCACACGATCAGCGGAGGCGTAACCGTCGCCGACGTGACCGCCGCCCACGCCCGCGGACCTCACCGCTCGAGGCGCCCACGGCGTGCGGTACCTGCCCTACTGGGTCAGCGAGCCCCAGGGCACGATCTTCTGCCTGGTCGAGGCCCCCACTGCCGAAACCGCCACCGAGGTACACCGCGACGCACACGGCCTGGTCGCCGACGAACTGTTCGAAGTCGCGGAGGGGAAATGAAGAAGACGCCGTGGAACGGAACCACCCTTTGGTACAGCGCGGTACCCCTCGAACGACTTGATGCTCAACACCACGGTCGTGTGTCCCCGCCCAGACGTCCAGGCACCAGTAGCAAACACTTGCGCAGCTACCGGACATGTCGCTGGTGTCGGGGCCTTCCTCGTGATGGGTCGACCGTGGCGGTCGTCCCTGTGTCTCTGGCTGCCACACTGAGCCGGACACCGTCGTGAGCGAGAGGCGTTCTCCGAGCCAACGGTCGGTCGCTGGTCAGATACTCAACGTCGCCGCCGTCGTTGCCTTCTTGACCCTGGTGATCTTGATTGCCGTGGCGTCGGGGGTTTTGGTCCAGATTGAAACCATGGTGTACGACGGTGATCCGTTGGGATCGTTCGGCCGGCGATGAGGTTCGCTCTTGAGTAGCTGCAGCTGTACTTGTGGGGAGGCGCCTTGGGCAGCGTGATGGCATCGTCGTGCTCGGGCTTGGTATCGACGTCGCCAGTGCGACCAAGCCCGAGCGAGGCCGTGGTCGGCCGCTGGTGCCAGGTGAGGGTGAGCGAGCAGGCGCCGAGGCCCTGTGAGCGAGATCAGCTCCTGAACAGGTCGCGGCCCCCTTCTTGGGGTCCGGCGTCGGTGACGGTGGCGGTCGGGAACGCATGCGCCAGCATCACCAGGGTGATGTGTCGGTACCAGGAGTCGTGGCGGCGGACCTGGTACTGGTCAGGTTCACCTGACCCTTGGCGTTCTGAAAGGGCCCTCGATGGCCCAGCGGGCCCCACCACACGACGAGCTCGCGCGACGGGGCGTGACTTCAGACCCGGGCACAGGTAGTAGGCGAGATCGCTCGGGTCGGTCAGGCTGCGGCGGGCCAGGAGCCAGTAGGCACCGGTCTCTTCCAAGGGGCAGAATCGGGCCGCGCCCAGTGATAGCTGCGGGGGCACTTCGCGCCGGCACACCGGCCGAGATTCTTCTTCCGCGCCCGCCCTTGCAGGGAGCCGGCCAAGATCGCGTACCGGTCCTGACGTTCCTGGCCCCGCTTGTGGTTGCCGTAGTGGACATAGGCCAGCCGGTGCACGGTCCCGATCGAACCCACCGCCGCGAACAACGAATCGAACAGGGAGTCCGGCAGACTCCGCGGCACCCGCTCGGGCAGCTTCGGCCGAAACGGAGCGCGTGCGCCGGGCGCGAAGGGGGCGCATCGGGTTGTGGTGCGACTGGACCCGTCGCCCGTCGCGATGCCCGCGTCTGGGACCGGGTTGACCAGCGGCCCCTGACCTGCGGCAGCCCTGTCGGCGTAGAACGTCTTCAGCACCGCCAACGCGTGATTGATGGTCGCCGGCGCATACCCTGCCGCCCGGTCCTGCGGGCCGACCAGCCGCATCCACAACACGAAGCCGCGAACCTCCATCCGACCAGCCCGCTGCCATGGCACGTCGACCGCGGCCAGAATCCGCCACCACCGCAACAGAGCCAGCCCGTAAGAACGCAATGAGCTGTGGCTGGCACCCCAGGCCAGCATCGTGCGGAAGAACTCGCTGACTTCCGCCACAGGTTCACCGGACGCACCCAGCAACGCCAGTTCCAGGAGACTCCTCGATCGCCGCAACCCGGCCAAGCCCGGGGACCACCGCGTCACCTCTCGAGCCGAGATGCTGCGCTCCTGCTCTCCCATCCTGACACCGCCTCTCTGTTCGCCTTTCAAAACGACCAGAGCACACCCCCGGCCAGAACCGGGCCACGACGCCGACCGTCGGCGCGTCGGATCCGCAACGCCCGTCGCATACCCCCCGACATCCGAGCGAGTAGTGCAGTCAACGGCTCAGCCGCCCCACCTCTGCGTCAACGCGCGGATCACCTTGGCGTTGCGGTTGGTGGCCACGCCCATGGCCTTCTCGACCGAGGCGTTCGAGCGCTTCGCCTCGTGGTACGGCTTGTCGTAGAGCAGGTGCACCGCACGGCCCTTGACGACGAGACGCTCCCGGTCGGGCGGGTCGGTCTCGATGGTCGTCGTCGCAGCCGCCGTGGGAGAGCTCTTGAGCAGGCTGACGTAGTGCCCGCCGCTCGGCGGGGCGGTGGCAGAGATCTCCTCGACGTCGTCCGCGAGGACGGTCAGCTCTGCCGGCGTCAGCGCGACGACCGCAACCTCGAAGCCCCGGTCGCTGGCCAGCACCTGCTCGACGGCGGCCTCGAGCCTGGCCCGCGAGCGCAACGACGAGGTGAGGCGCACATTGCCGGTCTGGATGTGCGTCTCGACGTCGGTGTAACCGGCCTCCGTCAGCGCCTGCCGCAGCTCAGCCATCGGGTACGTCCGCTTGCCGACGTTGACCGCACGCAGGAACACGATCCAGGTCGCCATCGCCACAGGCTAGCGAAGGGGTGATTCGGTCGCGGTGACTCGGACGTGGTGACCCGCAGACCGGAAGGACTCAGCCGGAGCTCGGGGCCGGCACCATGTAGACGGGCACGGGCGCCGACCGCAGAACCTTGGACGCGCGGGACCCGAGGAAGAGCCGGGCGGCCGGCGCCGACGAGCTCGGTCCGACGACGAGCAGGTCGCCGTCACTCCAGGGGACGTCCCAGATCGCCTTGCCCCACGAGATGCCTTCTCCGACCACGAGCGAGCGCGCGAGCCGGTCAGCCAGGGCGGCATCCGTCGCCCCTACCTGGGTCTCGATGACTGCCTTCGTGCGGGTCACCCACACGTCGACGACGAGGTCGTCGGCCGACTCCTCGACACTCCCATAGAACCGCTTGGGCGGCCGCACGGCAAACGACACGGCGCGCAGGTCCGCACCGACGGCTTCGGCGAGACGCGCGGACTCGGTCGCCACGTGGGCACCCCCCGGCGCTCCCCCGAAGCCGACGCTGACCCGACGGATGCGTGAGGTCGGCCCGGAACGATACCCGCGCGGGGCCAGGAGCACCGGCAGGTGGGCTGCGTGCACCAGTCGGTCGGTGATGCTGCCGAGCGAGATCCGGCCCAGCGAACCCTTGCTCGACGACCCCACGACCAGCGCCGACGCGCCCTGGTCGGCGGCCAGCTCGAGCAGCCCGCGGGGGATGGAGGAGGATTGGCGCACCTCGAAGGTCGCCTCGATATCCCGCGGGAGGCCGGCTTTCGCCTTGTCGAGAACCGACCGGCCCCACTCCGTCAGGGGGCCGAGGTAGTCACCGTCGATGAAGTCGGGCACCCCTGCGGCGAGCGGGGTCGCCACGACAACGGCGACGAGGAGGGGCTCGCCGGTGGAACGCGACAGCACGCTGGCCAGCTCAAGGGCCGACGTGCCGCTGTCCTGCGCGGTGTAGGCGACGACGATCGTCATGGGTCACACCGGAGCCACGAGCGAGGCGGCCTCGACATGGGTGACCGGCACCCCCAGCTCCATCGCCCGGTCGACCACCTCGAACCGCTGCCACACCGAGTCCGACGCCGGCAAGGTCACGACGACGATCTGATCGGGGTGGAACTCCTTCACCGCCTCCTGAAGAGCCCGGATCGGACGGTAGTCCCCGAGGCTGCCAGCGGCCTCGAGGTGGTGGGCCGAGAGGGTCTCGAGGGTCCGGTCCAGACGCCCCTGGGCGGCCTCGACCGTGGCCTGGTGAACGGACACGGCGCCGTGGGTCCACGCGGTCCCTGTCTCCACCGGGCTCGCCGGTACACAGACGTAGTACGTCGCCTTGCCCGTCGCGTCGATCCGCTCCAGCTCGCTGATCAGCTCGTCGGCTTCCAGCGTCTGGTTGGCCAGCACGAGCACCCGACGGGCCTCACCCGTCGGCTCGGACTCGACCCGCTCGGGCAACCGGGCGATCCGGCGCTTGTTGATGAAGAACAGAATGAGCACCACGCCGAACGACAGCAGGCTGAGGATCAGCTGGATCCGCACGTCGGCGGTCAACCCCATCTGCACGAGCACGAGGATGATCCCCAGCGCCGTGACTGCGGAGAGCCCGGGGAACCACCACATCTTCACCTTGAGCGTCGACTGGTCGGATCGATAGCGCAGAATGATCTGCGAGATAGCGATGAGCAGGTAGACGAACAGGATGATGGCGCCGGAGGAGTTGAGCAGGAACGAGAACACCGTGTCGGGCGAGACGGCGGCCATGATCACGGCCAGGAAGCCGACGACCGATGAGGCAAGGATGGCGACGACCGGCACGCCGCGCGAGTTGACCGCCACCATCGACGCTGGAGCCTCACGGCGCGCAGCCAGCACGAACAGCATCCGGGACGCGGTGTACAGCCCGGAGTTCAGACACGACAGCACCGCCGTGAGCACCACGGCGTTCATCACGTCGTCGGCGTAGGGGATGCCCATCTGCTTGAAGGCCGCGACGTACGGTGAGGCTTCGAGGTCGCTGGAGTTCCACGGCAGGATGACCGACAGCAGGAAGATCGAGCCGACGAAGAAGATCGCGATGCGGGTGATGACCGAGTTGGCGGCCTT
>JAKDLG010000230.1 GCA_030452985.1 Humibacillus sp. | reverse complement strand
AGACGGCACGCCAGAAGGCTACCCGAGACCCGGCAGTCAAATGGATAACCCACTGCTGCTGTTGTCACACATGATGACGCGCCAGCAAGCGAAAGTGTTGCTCATCGGAGTCAAGAAAAGGTCAAGAAAATACCACGGCCAAGTTCACTTCTCAACCAGGTGGGCGCAAGGCATCGCCTCGTGGATGCCGTTCTCTGACAGTGTCGCCGGATTTCTAACGGACGCAAGGCTTCCCGTCAGTCGAACCAGTCTTCGTCGGGCTCGCGCCGCACGTCGGCGCCCAGCGCGCGGAGCGCCTCCTCGAAGCGGGGGTAGCCACGGTCGATGTGGTGCACCCCGCTGACCAGCGTCTCCCCTTCGGCCACCAGCCCGGCGAGCACCAGTGCTGCCCCGGAACGGATGTCGCTCGACTCGACCGGCGCCCCGGAGAGCAGCGGCACCCCATGGGTCATCACGTGGTGCCCGTCGATCTGCGCGTCGGCGCCGAGGCGGGCGAGCTCCTGCACGGTGCGGAACCGGGCCTCGAACAGGTTCTCCGTGACCATCGCGCTGCCCTGTGCGACCGCGTTGTAGGTCAGGGCGAAGGGCTGCAGATCGGTCGGGAACCCCGGGTACGGCAAGGTGGCCACGTCGAAGGCCTGCGGTCGGTGCGGCCCCGACGAGACCCGGAAGCCACGCGCGGTCGGTTCGACCCGGCATCCCGCGGTCTGCAGCGCGGCGAGCGGCGCCGCCAGGTGCTCAGCCACGCCGCCCACCACCTCGATGGAACCGCGCGTGGTGGCCGCCGCGAAGGCCCACGTTCCCGCGGCGATGCGGTCGGGCACCACCCGATGGGTCGTCGGCGTCAGCCTGGCGACCCCGTCGACGACGATCCGCGAGGTACCGGCGCCCTCGATGCGCGCGCCCATCTCGACCAGCATCTCGGCGATGTCGACGATCTCCGGTTCGCGGGCCACGTTGTCGATCGTCGTGCGGCCGGTCGCGAGCACCGAGGCCGTGAGTACGTTCTCGGTTGCGCCGACACTCGGGAAGTCGAGGCGGATGTCGGCCCCCGACAAGCCGTTCGGAGCCTTGGCGACCAGGTAACCGTGCGTCACGTGCACCGTGGCGCCCAGTGCCTCCAGGCCCGCGGCGTGCAGGTCGAGACCGCGTGAGCCGATGGCATCACCACCCGGCACGGCCACATCGGCCTCTCCGACCCGCGCGACGAGGGGCCCCAGCACCGAGATCGAGGCACGCAACGCCCGCACCAGCTCGTAGTCGGCCCGGTGGCCCAGCACCTGCGGTACGTCAAGGCGCACGACGCCGGCCTGCGGGTCGTGGTCGACCACCACGCCCAGCCGGCGCAGCAGCTCGGCCATGATCGTCACGTCGGCGATCTCGGGAACGTTGGTCAGAGTGGTCGGTCCGGGGGCCAGCAGGGCGACGGCCATGAGCTTCAGGGCACTGTTCTTCGCGCCGACGACGCGAACCTCGCCCGTCAGGTGGGCGCCACCGACGATCCTGAAGCGCTCTCTCACCCTGAGACCCTATCCGGCACCGATTCCCGTTGGTCACGGCGAGCAGACCCCGCTGCGAGCGGGCCGGTGAGCCGGCCAGACGGGCCGGTGAGCCGGCCAGACGGGCCGGTGACCCCGGATGAGACCATGGCCCCATGGTCAACCTGACGAAGATCTACACGCGGACCGGCGACGACGGGACCACCAGCCTGGGTGACTTCTCGCGCACCAGCAAGAACGACCCGAGGCTGCACGCCTACGCCGACACCAACGAGGCCAACGCCGCGATCGGGGTGGCGCTCGCCAGCGGCCAGCTGCCCGACGAGATCCGCGCCACCCTGTTGCGCGTGCAGAACGAGCTGTTCGACGTGGGCGCCGACCTGTGCACCCCCCTTCAGGAGAGCTACCAGTACCCACCGCTGCGGGTCGAGCAGCCGTGGATCGATGACCTCGAGACCGACTGCGACCACTACCTCACGCGGGTCGAGAAGCTGAGATCGTTCATCCTGCCCGGCGGATCGCCCGGATCGGCCTACCTGCACGTGGCCACCACCGTGGTGCGTCGCTCCGAACGCGCGGCGTGGGCCGCGATCGAGGCGTACGGCAGCGAGCCCGGTGACGAGAAGGGTGTTGGTGGGGTCAACCCCCTCACCGCGACCTACCTCAACCGCCTCTCCGACCTGCTGTTCATCCTCGCGCGAGTGGCCAACCTCTCGATCGGTGGCGACGTGTTGTGGCAACCCGGCGGCGGTCGCGTGGCCAAGCCCGAGCGGCATCCGAAACCCTGACCTGCTTCGGCCTCCCCACCGGCCGCACCTTCTGCGCGACGCGCGGCGCGACGCGCTAGAAGTGTTGGATTTACAACACCACCTGCGCGACGCGCGGCGCGACGCGCAACAATGCTGCTGCCTGACGAGCACCTGTCCACACGCCTGCCGTCTGTTTGGCCCTGTCCACAGTCAGGGGCCGCTCCCTTCCGCTCCACCTCATCGTTCGGAACCATCCCCTCATGGAGATGTCTTCGCAGGGTCGCGCGCTACTCGAAGCGCAGCAGGGGATGCTCACCCGTCACCAGCTGCTTGACGCCGGCGTGACCAAAGCGGAGATCCGGTCACGGTTAGGGGCGAGCTGGCGAGTGCTGCTGCCCGGCGTCGTGATGCTCAACCGGGAGCTGCCAGACACACAGCAACGACTGCTGGCGGCCCTGCTGTTCGGTGGGCCGGACTCGTGGCTGGCGGGCCCGACCGCTGCGGCCCTGCACGGGCTCACATCGTGTCGCGTCGCCAATCCCATTCACGTGCGGGTTCCGGTTCCGCGGCGCAGCCGCTCCAGTGGGTGGGTCACCGTGAAGAACACCACGCTCGTTGACGAGCGGCTGGTCGACCGCGGCTTGTTGCGCATCTCGTGCGTTGCCCGCGCGGTGGTCGATGCGGCGGCGGTGGCTCCCACCGAGGACGACGCCCGGTCGATCATGATCGAGGCGGCCCAGCATCGGCTCGCTCGCGTCGACGACCTCAAACACTGGGTGCACATCCGTGGAACTCAGAACGGGGCCCGGCTGCGACGCGCGCTCGCCGAAGCCGCGTCGGGGGCTTGGTCACTCCCGGAGGCAGACCTGCTGCGCCTGCTGAGCGGGTCGACGGTGCTGCCCCCTGTCATGGGCAACCCCGAGCTGAAGGATGCCGCCGGGAACAGACTGACAACGCCCGACGCCTGGATCGACGATGTGGCCATGGCAGTCATGGTCCACAGTCGACGTTTTCATGGTGGTGAGCTCGACTGGGAGAACACCGTTGAGACCGACACTGACCTGGCTGCTTGCAGGGTGGTCGTGGTGGGAGTCACGCCTAGGTCCATCTCCCGGGAGCCGGCGCGGGTGCTCGCACGAATCGAGCATGCTTACCTCACGGCCCGAAGCTCAGGCCTCCGGGCAAACGTCACGGCGACACCCCGCGCCGGCCTCTGGATACAGAATGCCTCGGCAGCCGAGGCCTGATCGGTTCGCTCCGACCTGTGACCGCGATCCATGCCCGAAGCAGTTGCCGGCGACACCATCTACGCGACGCGCGGCGCGACGCGCAACCAGTGCCGATTTCACGACACCAACCGCGCGACGCGCGGCGCGACGCGCAACCAGTGCCGATTTCACGACACCAACCGCGCGACGCGCGGCGCGACGCGCGAGCGGGTGCGGCGTCGGAAGGGTCGATGGGGCGCGGAGAGCCCCCGGCTGGTCTGAGGGTCAGGCGACGTTGACGTTGTAGCCCGGGGGTGCCGCTTCCTGCCAGGACCGGAGGGCCGTGTACGCAGGGCCCTGAAGGGCGAGCTCGAAGGTGTCGTTGCCGGCGCTGGCCGAGACGCCGCTGGCATCCGGGAGCACAGCGATTCTGTCGTCGGCGGCCAGCTTCTGCGGCACGTTCAGCATCAGTGACTGTCGGTCCCACCGGTGACGCGGGCGCAGGGAGACGCCCCCGAGCGAGTACCACTCGAGGGCGTTGTCGCCGAACCGGATGTGACCGAGCCGCCAGCGTCTACGGCCTGACTCCCGCAGCCCACAGAGGGTCAGCGGCAGCCCACGAGCGATAACGCGTCGGCGCAGGAAGGTGGTGGCCAGGACGAAGACCACCAGCAGGAGCAGCGTGCCAACCACGATCTCGGTGGAGAAGAGCGCGGTCGGCACGATCAGACCTTCAGCGGCCGGACGTCTGCAGCGACGAGGCGTCGACGTGCTCGGCGACGATCGTCACGACGTTGGAGTCGACCGAGAGGAAGCCTCCGTCGACCGTGACCGTGTGGCGCTCGCCGTCGATCGACTCGATCGTCACCTCCCCCTCGACGAGGATGCCCAGCAGCGGGGAGTGCCCCGGCATGATTCCGAGCTCACCGGCAATAGACCGGGCGCGAACGAACTTGGCTTCGCCCTCCCAGACCTTGCGGTCGGCGGCGACCATCTCAACGTTGAGCGAACTCACGTGTTCCTCCGGATCGGTGGGGTGGTGCTCATGAGTTTAGTGCCTCCAGCAACCTGCTCCGACCGCCGTCCGCCGTGCGTCATACGCTGCGGCGGGTCGTGGCCAGCTCCGGCTCACGGTCCTGGCGCAAACGCGGCAGCTCGGGGTTGAAATCGTCGCCGAGATCTTCGATGGCAGTTCGGGCGAACACCTGCTGCTCGGTCACCACCCGTTCCGCTCGGCCCCGGCCCAGGAAGCTGATCGCCCAGTGCAGCAGGGTCGTGATCCGGTGCTTGAAGCCGATGATGTAGACGAGGTGTACCGCCAGCCACATGACCCAGGCGAGAAAGCCGCTGAACTGGGCCTTGCCGACCGACGCGACGGCCGAGAACCGGGAGATCGTGGCCATCGAGCCCTTGTCGAAGTACTCGAAGGCGCCCTTCGGCTCCCGCCCGGACAGGCGTCGGGTGATCTGTTCGGCCGCGTAACGACCGCCCTGGATGGCCACCTGCGCCACGCCGGGCAGCTGCTTCAGCGACATCATGTCGCCCACCACGAACACCTCCGGATGCCCTGGCAGGGTCAGGTCGTCGTTCACCTCGACCCGTCCGGCGCGGTCGAGCCCGGCCCCGGACTGCTCAGCCAGCGTCCGCCCCAGTGGCGAGGCGCTCACCCCGGCCGCCCACACCTTGCACACCGACTCGATGCGTTCGTGGGTGCCATCCTGGTGCTGCACGTCGATGCCGGTCGCGTCGACCCCGACCACCTTGGCGCCGAGACGCACCGACACGCCCATCGACTCGAGCCGTTCCTCGGCCCGCTCCCCCAGCTTGTCGCCGAAGGAGCCGAGCACGGCCGGCGCGAAGTCGAGCAGGATCACACGTGCGTTCTTCGGATCGATGCGTCGGAAGTCGCGCTTGAGCGTACGGTGCGCGAGCTCGGCGATCTGGCCGGCCATCTCGACCCCGGTGGGCCCCGCTCCCACGACGACGAACGTCATGAGGCGTTCGATCTCGTCGGGACTCGAAGCGAGCTCGGCCAGCTCGAACGAACCGAAGATCCGACCACGCAGCTCGAGCGCGTCGTCGATCGACTTCATCCCGGGCGCGTGACGGGCGAACTCGTCGTTGCCGAAGTACGACTGGCCGGCGCCCGCGGCCACGATCAGCGAATCGTAGGTGGTGACCGTCTCACGCCCGACGCTGCGGTGGGTCACCGTCTTCGCCTCGAGGTCGATGTGGGTCACGTCGCCCAGCAGCACCGTCGCGTTGTTCTGGGCGTGCAGCACCTCGCGGGTGGCCGGGGCGATCTCGCCCTCGGACAGGATGCCGGTCGCCAGCTGGTAGAGCAGCGGCTGGAACAGGTGGTGGGTGGTCTTGGCGATGAGCGTGACGTCAACGTCCGCCCGCTTGAGCTTCTGGGTGCTGAAGAGCCCGCCGAACCCCGATCCGATGACCACGACGTGGTGGCGGTCGGAGTTCCTGCTGGGGGTGGTCACGATGCTTCCTCTCCTGGGGCGACTGTCGCACCCGGCCTTGTCTGGATGTCTGCTGTGCCCGGTACAACACCGCATCCCGTGCGGTAATGCCCCGTTGGCGCGCCCGTTTTCCCGCCCAAAGCAGCGGTGGCTCGGAGGGCCTGGTGGCCGGTCAGCCGCCACGACGAACGGCGCCGGTGCCCCGTTGGGGGGCACCGGCGCCGGCTTCGTGCACGACCTTGCCCGGAATCGCCGGACGGTCAGTCAGGTGTGGTCAGATGGTCTTCTGGATGTCGGCCCACTGGCGCTCGACGTCGTCGAGCCCACCACACATGTAGAAGGCCTGTTCGGCGACGTGGTCGTACTCGCCGTCGGCGATCTTCGTGAAGCCCTCGATCGAGTCGGCCAGTGACACCGTCGACCCCTCGAGGCCCGTGAACTGCTTCGCGACGTAGGTGTTCTGCGACAGGAAGCGCTGGATGCGACGGGCCCGGTTGACGAGGATCTTGTCCTCTTCGGACAACTCGTCGATACCCAGGATCGCGATGATGTCCTGCAGCTCCTTGTTGCGCTGCAGGATCGACTTGATGCGCACCGCGGTGTTGTAGTGGTCGGCCGCGATGTAGCGCGGGTCGAGGATGCGCGAGGTCGAGCTGAGCGGGTCGACGGCCGGGTAGATCCCCATCGAGGCGATGTCACGCGAGAGCTCGGTGGTCGCGTCGAGGTGGGCGAACGTCGTGGCCGGAGCGGGGTCGGTGTAGTCGTCGGCCGGCACGTAGATCGCCTGCATCGAGGTGATCGAGTGACCACGCGTGGAGGTGATGCGCTCCTGGAGCGTGCCCATCTCGTCGGCGAGGGTGGGCTGGTAGCCCACCGCAGACGGCATCCGGCCGAGCAGGGTCGAGACCTCGGAACCGGCCTGCGTGAAACGGAAGATGTTGTCGATGAACAACAACACGTCCTGCCCCGCCACATCGCGGAAGTACTCGGCCATGGTCAGGGCCGACAGCGCAACGCGCAGACGCGTGCCCGGCGGCTCGTCCATCTGACCGAACACGAGGGCGGTCTGGCCGAGCACGCCGGCCTCCTCCATCTCGACCATGAGGTCGTTGCCCTCACGGGTGCGCTCGC
>JAKDLG010000229.1 GCA_030452985.1 Humibacillus sp. | reverse complement strand
TGCCCCATTCTCGGCCAAGAACCACTGTAAATCAATTAACGACGCGCGACACTAGAACCAGCAGGGCGCGCTCCGGGCGTGTCGTTACCGTCAACCGCGGGCCGCCGCACACGACCATCGAACAGGGCAACGACCGTGCACCCGAGTACGGACGACTCTGCACCAACATCAGCCCGGCCGGATGCCGCTGACCTGGCGCGGCGTAAGGGGCTCGGCGGCCTACGGCTGGGTTCCGCGGTCTCGACCTCGTCACGGAGTCGAGAAGCCGGGTCGACGAAGCTGGTCACCATCGTGCGCGGCGAGTATGGGTGTCGAGGTCGCTGGGCCGTCCACGGTTAAGTACCCGTGCTCACAGGCAGCGATTAGGAACGGGAATACACTTGTGGCACAGGGGTTTCCTTCCCCCGGAAACACCGTTGGCGGCGTTCCTCGCGCCGAAGGAGGGTGTCATGACCACCACACCAGATCCGCGCCGCTACCCGCACGATGACTCCGAACCGCGACACCCTCGCGGCGTCGAGTCGGTCATCACGTGCGGCGTCACCGAGGGAACGATCACGCCGGCGCAGGCCGAGCGTCTGCGCTCGCTCGCGGCGGGGGTGCACACCGACCCGACCGGTCACGAATCGCCCGACGGGTCGCGCCGGCATCCCGTCGGGTCTCTGGGCACCGAGGCCCTGGGCTACCTCGGCGGAGTCATCGTCATCGTGGGCACCGCCCTGGTCGTCTCGCAGCTCTGGGCGGACTTGAGCGACCTGACACGCTTGCTCATCGTCGGCGGCGTCGCCGTCGCCTTGCTCGCGGCTGGGGCCCTGGTTCCGGCCGGCTCCGGTCGCGTGGGGACCAGACTCCGCGCGGTCTTGTGGATGCTCGCCGTCGGCGCGGTCACAGGGTCCGCCAGCGTCTTGGTCTACGAAATCCTTGAGACCACGCAGAACTGGGCGCCGACCCTGATCGGGGCCATCACGGCGCTGGTCGCCGTCCCCCTCTGGGCCTGGCGCCCGACGATCCTGCAACAGGCCGTCGCGGCCGGAGCGATAGCTCTTGCCCTCGCCTCCGCTGCGGCCGTGGTCGACGTTCCGTGGAGCCTCACCGCGCTGGTCGTCTGGCTGCTCGGCGTGCTGTGGCTCGGCCTGGGCTGGAGCGGTGTGCTGCACCCGGAGCAGGCCGCCCTCGCGATCGGCGCGATCATCGCGATGGTCGGGGCCATCATGGGGATGGGTAACCCGGCAGGGCCGGCCCTCGCCCTCATCGCTGCGGTCGGACTGCTCGCCCTGGCGCTCCACCGACGCGACCTCGTCCTCCTTGCCATCGCCTCGATCACAGTACTGGTCAGCCTCCCAACTGCCGTGTCCAGATGGTTCCCCACCGTGGGCGCCGCTGTCGTGCTGCTTGTCGTCGGCGCCCTTCTCGTCGGCGCCGCCATCTACACCGCTCGGCACAGCGGAAGCGGCGGGCCACCCGACACGCGGGCCCGCACCTCCCCTTGAGCCACTCATCCACGGCCCATGCCAACGCATCATCGACCAACGCCACCGTGAGTCTTCGAGCGACCAGGGGTGTGTCCGCCGGTAGCGGAAACTATCCGACGACAGAGGGATTGTTGGGTCGAGGCGATCGCCAACGGTCGAGCGCGCACTGGTAGACCCGGCCGATGGCCGCGCATCTGGGGATCGAGCGGGCTGCCGTGTTCAGCTTCGATGAGAAGACCCGGAGCCAGGCGTTGGACCGCACCCAGCCCTGACTCCCGATACAACGCGGCCACGGCGCGAGGATGACCTCATCGAGCGGTGGTTCGCAGAACGGACCGACAAACGCCTCTGGGGAGTGCTCACCCGCGGCCGCGAGACCCTCCGCCACGACAGACGGCAGACACACCGCTAGTCGCGGAACATCGCCTCTTGGGCCACGTGGCTCAGGCTGTTCCCCTCGAGGTCGAACACGGCCGCTTCGATCAGCGCACGCCCCGACCCGGCCATCGGGGTGGTGTGGTCGAACAGCATCCATTCGTCTGCGCGCGGGATCCCCCGGAACCACAGGGTGTGGTCGAGCGAGACCGCGCTCCATCGGCCGGCCAAGGTGCGTTCGTGACCCGTGACGTGTCCGTGGGGGGTGACTGCAGTGCCGATCATCATCAGGTCGCTGGCATAGGCGAGCGCGGCGAGGTGAAGGCCTGGCTCGTCTGAGAGTCGGTCGACAGAACGCATCCAGATGCCGCTTGGCGGGCTCGCCGAGTGCGGGTGGGCTCCACTGTCGTTGGGTGCGACGCGTATCTCGATGGCGGCGAAGTCCTCCCAGTACTCGCCCAGCCCACCAGCAGCCTCGGCCACCTCGCGAAGGTCGGGGCACTCGTCGGGTCCCGGCGTCACCGGGGCCGAACGACTGTGCGAGAGGCCGTCGGACTCCACAGCGCAGGAGATCATCGAGCGACACAGCAACCGGTCCTGCTGCCACGCGCTGACCTCGCGGGTGGAGATCGTCCGGCCGTCGCGAAGTCGTTCGATGCGGAAGGTCACCGGGACCCCGGAGCGGCCCCCGCGGAGGAAGGTCGTGTGCACCGAGTGCACCGACTTCCCCTCGACGCTGGCGGCAGCTGCGACGATCGACTGGCCGACGAGCTGGCCGCCGAAGAGCTGAGGCAGCCGCATACCGTCGGTGAGTCCGACCCAGGTGTCCTGCCCGGTGCGTTGCAGGTCGAACAGCTCGGCCAGGCCGCGGGTCCGTTGCCTCATGGGCGATGCCGCTCGTCGGCGGGCCGACGTCGGGGCGGTCGGGGGATGAAGCCGCTGGTGTTGGCGACATATCTCTCGTAAGCCTCGCCGCGGCTGCGGCGCATCCCCTTCTCCAGCAGTGCCTTTCCGGTGAAGCTGACGAGCAGTCTCGTCATGACGATCGGGGAGATGATCGCCACCAGGCCCCAGGGGGCGCCGAGTGCGAGCAGGAACAGCCCGGCCCACACACACGCGTCACCGAAGTAGTTCGGATGCCGGGTCCAGCCCCACAGACCGCGGTCCATGATCTGTCCGGCATGGCCCGGCTCGGCCTTGAACCTCGCGAGCTGCCAGTCGCCGATGGTCTCGAAAGCGAATCCGATCACCCACAGGGCGATTCCGAGCCCGCCGATGACGCCGAGCGAGGTGCGCTGGTACATCGCAAACTGGACCGGCAGCGACACCACGATGATGAGAACGCCCTGCAGGCCGTAGATGCGGCGAACCAGGTAGCCCACGAGCGAGCCTGTCTGGTGACGCATCAGGGCCGTGTAGCGCCTGTCCTCGCCGTGGCCCCGGTTGCGATGACCGATGTGCAAGCCCAGCCGCAGCCCCCAGATCGTGGTCAGGGCCAACACGACGATGCGGCGGGTGTCATCGCCGCCGGACCCGTTCGACATGAGGTAGGAGACGATCGCGGCCACGACGAAGCCCGGCCCCCAGAAGATGTCGATGATCGACTGGTTCTTGATGCGGATGGCGGTTGCCATGATGGCGCCGACGAAGACGACGATCGCGGCTGTCACGGCGAGCAGGTTGAGGGCCAGGTCGGCCCAGGGCACGTCGTTCACGAAGACCTTTCCGGTCGGGGCGGTCGGGCCAGTTCGGAAGCGAAGTCCTGAAAGGCCGCCTGCGCGTCGGGGTAGGTGTGGGACGTGCCGGCGCGACTGCTCGCGAGCAGGGCGTCAAGCTCTGCGGGCGGCAGGAGGGCTTGGTCGGGGAAGGACACGGTGGCTCCCTCGACGGCATCGGCGACGCGCAGGCCCGACCCGGCCGCGATGATGACCTGGCCGTTCGTGGTGGAGGCCGGATCGGCGAGAGCGGCAACGACGGGCGCAACCAGTTCGGGCCGCAGCGCCTGCTCCTGCTGAGGGTCCAGGCTCCCCTCGGTCATCTGCGTCGTCGCGTAGGGCAGCAGGACGTTGGTGAGCACCCCCCGGCGTCGACCCTCGGAAGCGACCGTCCGGCCGAGCGCGATGATCGCGCCCTTGCTGGCGGCGTAGGCCGCCACGGTCGGCTCACCGTGCAGCCCGGCAGTCGAGGCGACCATGATGATCCGGCCGTGACCGGCCTCACGCATGACGCGCAACGCGGCTGCGGCGACCAGCGCCGTGCCGGCGACGTTGATGTCGATGACGTGGGCGAAGTTCTCCGCCGTCGTGCGGTGGAACAGCTGGGGGCCGGTGATCGCCGCGCTGGTGACGCAGATGTCGAGCCGACCCCACGTGCTGATGGCGGCCTCCACGAGGGCTTCGGCGGTGGCCGGGTCGGACACGTCGCCGTGGTCGGCCACGGCCCGTCCCCCGCGGACAAGGATCTCTTCGACGACGTGGTCGGCCGCACCTCGACCGTCGAGACCAACGATGCGGTTGCGGTTGTTGACCACGACCGCAGCCCCCAGGGCCGCGAGATGCAGGGCGAACGCGCGTCCCAGGCCCTTGCCGCCGCCGGTGACGATCGCGACCTGCCCGGCCAGCGGGGTCATGCGGTGATCCGTTCGACCAGGACGGCGACACCGAGCCCGGCGGCACCGCTGACGGCGGCGATCCCGTAGCGACCGTCGCGGCGCTCCAGCTCCTCGATGCAGCTGCCGACCAGGATCGCCCCGGTGGCTCCGAAGGCATGCCCCATCGCCATGGTGCCGCCGTTCGGGTTCATCCGGTCGGGGCCGGCGTCGAGGTCGCGGCGGAACCGCAGGCACAACGCGGAGAACGCCTCGGCGAACTCGAAGACGTCGATGTCAGCGGGAGTGAGTCCGGCGCGCGCGATGACCTGCTCCACCGCGGTCTGCCCAGCCGTCAGCATGACGACAGGATTCACCGACGTGGCCGCGGAACCCACGATCCGCGCCCGGGGCGCCAGTCCTGCGCGTTGGGCGGCCTCGGCGGTACCGAGCAGGAGCAGGGCGGAGGCGTCAGCCATGGCCGGCGAGGTTCCCACGGTGTGCAAGTGCTCGATGGCCTCGACGCCGTGGTACGCGCCGAGGGCGATGGCGTCCTCTCCATCGGCTCCGAGCTGCGCGAACACGGGAGGTAGCTGCGCCAGGCCTTCGAGGGTGGTGCCGGCGCGGACGAGCTCGTCATGATCCAGGCCTGGGCCGCTGTCGTCTGCCAGGACGGGGATCAGCGAGCGATCGAACACTCCGTCGGCCCGGGCCTTGGCGGCCTTGAGCTGGGTCTCGAGCCCGTAGCTGTCCAGCTGCTGCCGGGTGAACCCCTCCAGGGTCGCGTTGAGGTCCGCGGCGATCCCCATGTGGACCGAGCCGATCGTGCGGACGGTCTCAGGATCGGTGAAGAACGGCCCGCGGTCGGCGAACATCGGCACGCGCGACAGGCTCTCGACCCCGCCCGCCACTGCCAGCCGAAGGTCGCCGCCGCGGATGCGGGCCGCGACCTGGCCCACGGCATCCACCCCCGACGCGCAGAACCGGTTGATGGTGGCCCCCGGCACGGTGTCGTCCCACCCAGCCAGGAGCACGGCCGCCCGCGCGATGTTGGCACCCTGGTCATCGACCTGGGTGGCGCAGCCGAGGATCACGTCATCGATCGTCTCGACGTCCAGACCGGTCCGCTCGACCAGAGCGTGCTGCAGGTGGACGACCAGGTCGATAGGAGAGTGCGAGTAGAGGGAGCCGCGCGACGACGCCTTGCCACGCGGGGTCCGGACGTAGTCCAGGACGAAGGCTTCGGACATGTCTTCCTCACTCATCTGGTCGAGACGCTGCTGGTTCAATGGTGGCCAGCTCCCGTCGCAAGCCCCTGTCACCGCTCACGGTGGCGGCCGGCGACCCCCTGGACGTGGGGCCCGCCCTGGGGTCAGGCCGGCATTCGGAACGGGGCGAACACCGGAGGCTCGAAGATGCCAGGTGGTGCGTCGACCACGAAGCTGATCGCACGCAGGGCGGGCCCGGCCGTGACGTACTGGACCGCCGTTGTACGGCTTCCGGGTTCGTCCGGTTCTATCAGGTTGACCCGGACGACCATCTCGGGCTTTCCATGCAGGTGGATCGTCCAGTGGTCGCGGCCCGCGTACTCCTCGCGGTCTGGCTCCATGGTCCAGATGATCGCGAGGGTCAGAAAGGGCTTACCGTCGACCATCGCGTGCCAGCGCCACTCGGTGCTGCCGACCGTGCCGGCGGGTATGTGCCCCGCTGCGACGTCGATGTCACGGCTCGCCGCGAGGATCCGGTGGTCGGGCCGGACCTCGTCGTAGGTCACGCCCATCCGCTCGCACATGAACGCGATGGTCTCGAGGTACAGCGCGGCGTACAGGCTCGGCAGCGGGCCCGAGCCGTCGAGCCGAGCCGGGTCTGACCCCATGCCCATCACGGTGAAGGCGAAGTCGGGGTCGGGCATCGCCCGCGTGTCCAGCACCTCCTCGATGGTGATCTGGTTCAGCGTCATGCTCACCCCCGTCAGGCCCAGGGCCAGGCGTTCGCCGATGATGCCGGGGCTGACGCCGACGCCGAACAGGGTGCTGTTGCCCTGAACACACGCCTCGAGGAACATCTGCTCGCGTGCTGATCCATGAGCGCGGGGAAAGTGCTGCCCAGAGGTGGTGATGACGTTGATGCCGGCCCGTAGAAACGTGAGCAGGTCGTCGTCATGCGTCTCGTACGGCACCTGCACCCGCGGTGCATGCAGGATGACGTGTGGCTTCGTCGCGAGGAGCTCGTCGCGGTCGCGGGTGGCGACGACACCGGTGGTCTCTCGTCGAGCGATATCACCTGCGTCACGGCCCACCTTCTTGTCCGAGTAGACGTACAGCCCGACGAGCTCGAGGTCGGGCCGGTCGATGATGCCGCGCAGGATGGTCTTGCCGACGGCCCCGGTGGCCCACAGCGCGACTCGGATCGGCCCGCTCATGCGTCCGTCGGCAACTGCGTCACGACCACCAGCCGGCCGCGTTCGTCGCGGACCGGGCCGAAACGACTGAACCGGCCACTGACACAACGAGGCTCCGCTGTCGACAAGGATACGACATGGCTGGGTCGACTCACTCTGCTTACTGTAGCATCTCGCCGGGCCGCCCAAGAAGCCCTCGCGTTGACTCATCAAAAGTGCGCGCGTAGAGGGGTTCGTTGACTCATGCAGGAATGCGCGCGTAGAGCG
>JAKDLG010000228.1 GCA_030452985.1 Humibacillus sp. | reverse complement strand
GACGTCACCAGGTTCTGACCATCCTCACCTCGCTACGACCGACCGAATCGCGGCAAGACTGGAAGTTGGGCGTTGGTCGCCCCCGTGCATAGTTGATACCGGTACGTCCGCGCCGGGGGCGCCGCGACGATCACCGCTGCGAGGTCATTCGCCTGGCAGCGGCCTGGGGCTGGCCCAGCCAGTGCTGCCGGTCACCGGCA
Organism: Humibacillus sp.; assembly: GCA_030452985.1. Taxonomy (GTDB): domain Bacteria; phylum Actinomycetota; class Actinomycetes; order Actinomycetales; family Dermatophilaceae; genus DSM-29435. Next base: position 6,974 of record JAKDLG010000228.1, on the reverse strand, counting down.
TGGGCGACTTCGCACGAGCCGGATCAGGTAGTTCGTGAGTGCATTCCTGCTTCGTCCGGCCGACGGCCTCACCTCGTTCGGGTTCGTGACGTTCCGGGTGGTCGTGGCTTGCTGGGTCTACGCTTTACGAGACGCCCGAGGCGTCCCCATCCGAAGGGATGACATGTCTACTAGCTTCCATCCAGCCCTAAGACATCTCGGCGTGGCCGTAGCCGTCGTCATGGGTGTGATCGCCGTCGTCTGGGGCGCCCTGGCGCTGATCAACGTGCATGACGACGCCTCCGAATTGGGATGGCTGCGTGAGCAAGCCCCGACCGGGTCTTATCGCGTGATCGAGCTCGGCGAGGTCGGCAGCGACGGGTACGCCGAAGCCGTTTGGGTCGACGTACCGGGACAGCCGAACGCCTTCATTGACCTGAGCCGCAGTTCAGAGCAGGTGCGCGCGGTCGGTGACCGGGTCCAGGCGCGCGTCGACGAGCGAGAGGCACCTGCGCTGGGCGACGGACTGCCGGCAGATGTGGTCTCATCCGGTGTCGGGTTTCGCTACGTCGGACCTGTGACGCTGGTGGCTGTCGGGCTGCTACTGGTCGGAAGCGGGGTCGTCGCAGGAGGGTCCTCCGATGTCGGACGACGTCAAAGAGAGCCGGTGGACCGGCACGCTGGGCTCGGTACTGCCGTCAATGACGCACGGTAGTGCGGCCGCCGCGCTCCGGGGCGCTCCAGAGGATCAGGCAAACCGGACGCGACACCAACGTCTTTCACCTCCTCGACCGATAGTCGCGACCCATCGCGTGACGACCGGCTCCACGAATTGTCACCGGCGTCGACGCACGGCTGGCCAATTGGGCAAGGTTCGACCATCGGCAGAGGAGCGACAGGAACGCGCGGTGCAAGCAATCACGCCTAGGAGGTCATTGCTTCGTGGGGCTCCGCGCTGCCACCAGTCGATGGAGGGTCGTTCGAGGATCAGGTTCGCGGCGAACTCGGCATCTGCGAGGGTGGCGAACTTCCAGAGCTCCTTCGTCGCCGAGAGTACTGGCACAGGATCCGGTCGACGTCGAACGCGTCCAGCTGCCCCGTGCGAAAGCCGTCGATGCCGTCGCCGGCACGCGCTACCAGCTCACCCAGCTGGGCCTCGTGGTAGGCCGCCATCGCCTGACCGGCGGCCTGCCGATCTGACTTCGCAGTCACGGCTCAGGCTAGTGCGAGCAGGCCTGAGACCACCTTGTTGGGCGTGAACCCCGCTGTCCTGATCACGTGCCCGAGGCCATGTACGCGGCGAGGATGTAGTTCGGGTGCCGGTCCAAATTCTTGCGGGCCCGGTCATAGCGCATCGTGGTGTGGGGGTCAGCGTGCCGGGCGGCGATCTGCACGTCGCGCAGGTCGACGCCAGCGTCGATACTGGTAACCAGCAATGTTCGGATCCGGTCGAATAGCCCCTCATGGTTGATCTGTTGATGTGGCTATTCGTCATGGTTGGTGATCATGTCTGTGGGCCAGCTCGGCCGCATAGCCTGACCAGTCGGCTCCGGGGTCTCGGGTCCAGCGGGTGGCGGTTGCTGGGGTCAGGTTGAGCAGTTCGGCCAGAACGGCTGCGGGGACCTCGGCGGCGAGCTGGACCAGTGTGGCTCGTCGTGCGGGAAGGGCTCGGATGCCGAGCATTCGGAGGCGTTCGCCCAAGCGGGCGGCGGTGATGGGCCGTCCGGGCAGATGTCCTGGGAACAGCCATGGGCTGGTGGCGGGTGAGCCGACGCCGCGGTGGCTGCGGCGGCCGGCATCGGCCAGGTCGGTGAGCAGGCCCGATAGCGGTTCGGGGACGATGATCTCGTGCGCCGCGAAGCGCAACGAGACGATGTCGGGGTTGCCTCGATGGTGCACCTGATCGGTCCTCATGACGGCGATGCGCGACAGTTGCTGGCCGTAGCAGAGCAGCAGGGCGCCGGCGACCCGGTCGGCCAGGTCGACGGTGTCATCGTGCAGGAGGCGAGCCACGAGTACCCAGCGCTCGTCGGCGTCGATGGCGGTCCCGGTGTTGCGCGCGGCGGCCGGGACGAGCATCGGGATGCAGTGGTGATGCTCGGCGGCCCAGCCGAGGAAGTCGCGGACCGGGTAGCCGGTGGGTGTCATGGCGAGCCAGCCGTCGAGATCGCCTTGACGGCACCGGTCCAGGGTGAGGCCTTGTTGATCGAGCCAGTTCAGGAAGCGTGCGGCGGTGCGCAGCTGGGTGCGGGGATAGCCGGTCGGGCTGTGCCCGGTGGCGCTGCGTGCCGCTCGTCGGCGTAGTCGGCGCAGGACCTGCCAGGTGGCGTAGCCCTGCAGCAGCCGGCGGTGCTCGCCGTCCTGTACGTCGGCGAGCACGGTGGCCACCCATGCCTCGATGCGGGCCAGTGGTTCGTCGCGGGCGGGGAGCACGTCGGCCGCGACGAGCACGTGCCGCAGGTAGTCGGCGCCGCGGCGGCGCGGGTGGGCATCGAGCGCGTCATGGGTCAGGGCCGTGGTCCCGGCGGCGAGATCGGCCAGCACGGCGGCGCCGGCACCGCCGCGTAGCCAGTTCAACGCGCTGCGTGGGGTGCTCGTCGCCAGGATCGCGTCGTGGACCGGGAGCAGCTCCGCGGGGATCTGCTCGTCACCGGCACGCAGCAGCTCGCCGGTGCGTCGAGCCAGCGCGCAGCCCTCGCACCGGCCGCGTTCGTAGAGCTTGTCCTCGCGGCCGCAGTCGGTGCAGGCGTGACTGGTGGGCAGCCCGGCGCAGTCGGCGCAGGTGTGTGCCTGCGGTCCGGGCGGATGGACCAGCCGGCGCTCGGCGTGGCACCCGCGGCAGGTGCCGCGATGGCGCAGCGCCGCGGTGTAGCACGGCTCGCACACCGGCCCCTCGGCCCAGTTCGCGCTCGGAGCCCGGTCCTGACCGCAGCGGGCGCAGACCGCGGTTCGGCGCGGGGCGCACGACGCGCAGACCGGGCGATCGCTGCCGGCGAAACTACACGGCCACAGTCGCCCACAACCCGAGCAGAGCGCCCGGGGTGGACGGAAACACGCATCGCAGATGTCTGGCTCGTCGCCGTGAGCGCGGCGGGCGATCCGACGGGTTCGGCCGCATCGTCCGCACTCACGTCGTGGCCGGTCCGCGCAGCGGGCACAGACCGGCCGGCGGTCCGGGTCCCGGCCCGCGACGGGCTTAACGATGCCGCAGCGGGCGCAGGCCTCGGCCAGCTCACGGGCCCGGCACCGAGCGCACACCCCGCCATGGGTCGCGGACCGGGTCAAGGCAAGGCCCTCTCGTGAACAGAGCGCACAACGCGGCGCTGGCAGAGTGGTGACGCCCTCGGCGCGCAAGGCCGCCACCAGCCGGCCGACCACCGGCGGCGCCCCGATCCGCAGCGCGGCCGGGTCGGCGACCAACGCCGCGGCCAGGCTGCGCAACGCGGCCGGATGGGACGCCACGACCGCCAACGCCGCCTCGACCGGAGCCGTGCTCAGAGCAGGGTCGGTGGCCAGCACGGCGGCCAGCACCTGGGCTCGACGCTGCTCGCCGGCCACTGACGTCTTCGCGTGCGGCCTCACCGACGGCCTACTTCGATGGTGCCGGGGCGACTCGTGCGCGCCGTGGCCTGGCCGGTGGCGTGGATCCCGTCGAGGCACCCGGCGCGGTAGCGGGCCCACCGGCATAGGGCTCGAGCAGCTCGTCAGGCGAGCAGTCCAGGATGTCGCACAACGCCGCCAACACTGTCAGGTTGAGCCGTTCCGGGACCCGGACCACCAGCCGGTAGACCTGTTCCCGTGACAGGCTCACCCCACGCTCGGCCAGCAGCGGAACCAGATCCGTGGTCGCGAACATCCCACGCTCAGCCATCAGCCGCCGCAGATGCCAGTGATAGCCCACCTGCCTGCTCATCTCATCCTCCCGCCGTGTCGGCACCGAACGCCCGGGCCAACGCCGAACGCAGCATCTTGTTCTTCGCGTCCGCACCGACCGAGGTGTAGATCGCGGTCGTCGAGGCCCACGAGTGCCCGACCTGCTGCTGCACGAACAACGGGTCGACGCCATCCTCGATCAGGTGCGACACATACGAGTGGCGCAGGCAATGGACGGACAACTCGACCGGCAGCCCAGCCGCGGCCCGGTAGAGCGCGAACCGGTCATCGACCGACCGAGTCGAGATCCGAGCCCCTCGCTCAGTCGGCCACACCGCCGCGGGGTCCGCACCGTCAAAACGTGGCCGCACCTCCACCAGGTACTCCTCGAGCGCCTCGACGGCCCAGGGCATCACACTGGCCACCGCCCGCCGACGCGGCGCGGAACCTCGCATCGCCTTGCCGAACCGGACGTGACACACCCCCAGCCCACCGAGCTGGGGGGCCGCCGGATTCGCTGTGCAGTCAGTCAGATCCAGCATCGTGACCTCCCGGCATCGCAGTCCCCAACCGTAGGTCACCTTCAACAGCGTGGCATCCCGAAAGGCCGTCAACCATCCCTTCCGGCCCGAGGCGGCCAACCGCTGCGCCCGGTCATCAGCGGCGTCGAACAACGCCTGGCACTCCACCCGCGACAGCGGCCGCCGCGCCGGACGACCCTCATAGTCCGCGACATGCGCGACCATGTTGTCCTCGTGGCAGATCTGACTCGGACGCGCCCCGACCCGCTGCTCGCACTCGGCCACCCAGCCGTAACGAGGATCCGTCACATACGCGCAGAACGCGGCGACCGCGCCCTGATAGGCGCGTACCGTCGAATGCGCCCAGCTGCTCGCGGCCACCCACCGCTCCAGGTCCTCAGCCCGCCAGCCCCACGGCCAGTCGCCCGTGAACGCCTGGAACCGGCGCACCGTCCGCTCGCGCCCGCCGATCAACGACGCGCCGAGCCGACGACTGAGCTGCTGACGACCCCACCCGCCGAGCATCTCCTCGAACAACGCCGACTCCACCCCCAGCGGCGTGGCTCCCGTCACCAACGCCAGCGCCGTCACGCTTGACCGCTCCACGCCAACACCCCCCTCCCGCAGCCCGGCATCAGCTGCCTCATCGTGGCATTCAAAGCAACGGAACCGGATGCCTCATCGTGGCACCAGCCACAACAGAGCGGCGTCACCGCAGGTCACATGGCGTGTCATCAGCAACCCCGCCCTCATGGCACAAAGACGTGAAACCCAAAACGCAGCAAGGGCAACGGTCACGCGACCCGTCGAATACTCCCCGCAGTTGCAGCAGATGCAACTCTGCGGATTGGCATGGTGGTCACGAAGGTGTGGCGCAGCATGTGCGGGTGCATCCGCGCGGCGTGGACCCCACCAGTCTCGGCGAGACGGTGCAGTCGGCGGGTGGCGCAGTGCCGGTCCATCCGGCTGCTACGGCTGGTGCGCAGGACGGGGCCGGTGGTTCGTTCCCCCGACGCGCCCGCTCGATCGCGCGGGCCACCGCCGGAAGTAGCGTGGTGAGCACGACCTTGCCACCCTTGCCGTTCACGCGTAGCACGCGGTGGCCGTGTTCTTCACCGAGGTCGCTGATACTGGCCTCGCACGCTTCGAAGATCCGCAGGCCCAGCAGGCCGAGCATGGCCACCAGCGCGAAGTCGTTGCGGTTGGCGGAGACACGGGCGGTAGCGAGCATGGCCTCGAACTGCAGGTGGGTCAGGCCCAGGGTCGGTGACTCGGCCGGCACGTTCGGGCGGCTGACAGTCGAGGGCTTGTACCGGCGGATCTCTTGCATCCAGCGCACGTACAGCTCGAGGTGGGGGCTCGTTGCGCCTTCAACGGGTCAAGCTCACGTTCGCGGCACCACGTCAGAAGGGCCCGCAGGTCAGAGTCGGTATGCATCCGCGACTGGCCCTTGAACCGGGCCAGGTAGGCCGCGACGGCCAGCCTGAGCGGGTTCGATTCGGGTGGGAGCAGAATCGGGACCAGGACGTTCTCAGGAGTAGTCATCCACGAGCGTGGCCCCCGGGATTCACATCACGGCAACGCTCGCGAACATCCTCAGAGCGGCAGTTGGGGAAGTCGCCGGGGGTGGACGTCCGTGCATAGTCATGCAAGGACGGCCAGCGGCCGGTATGCAGTTGATCGCCGTTTCCGTGTCGTTGGCAGTTTTTGCTCGGTCATCGACGTCGGACGGTGCCAAGATCCGTAGACCGATCGGGTTATGGGACACCTTTGGCGGCGAGCCAGTCCGGGTGGTCGGCGGGTGGTGCCAGTTTCGGCGGGTGGGCGAACGCCTGCAGTTGGTGGGGTTGCCCGATGGATGGTCTTTCGCTGTCGCTTTCGGGGGACCGGCTCGGACGGCTGAAGCGAGAAGGACGGCTGAAGCGAGAACGCACCGCCAGCTGGGCCGTGGGCCGGGCTGGCGGTGCGGTGGGTCATCATCGTTGCGGTGGAACACCCGGGGCCGGGGGCCCGGTTCTGTCGGTTGTCGGTCAGGGAAGTCGCACGGTCTCGGTGGTGCCGTTGCTGTCACCGTCGGGGTCGCTGTTGGCCGCTGGCACGTACGTTGATGAGACCCGGATAACGTCGGTCACCGTGAACGCCGTCGATGGGAACGACCGGCTGAGGGAGAGGTACTCACCCATGATGCAGGTGCCGTTCGCCTCCGTGGTGCAGGTCTGTCCTTGGCTGACGTGGCTGAACGACCCGTTCACGATGGCGCCCTCGACTGCCACGCCATTCGCGTCCAGAACCGTCACGGCCACCCTTGGCTCCCAGGTTCGCGAGGAGGAAGTGCTGACGGTCACATCGTCCAGATCCGCGATGTGGTGGGTCGCCGGCGGGGTCGGCGGGGCCGGCGTCCGCGGTCGCCGCCTCCGGCTTCGTGTCCTTCTCCGTCTCCGGGGCCGTCGTGTTCCGGGCGGTGCCGTGGCCGGGGCCGTTCTCGCTCACCGGGTCGTCCCTTCCGCGTCGTCGCCGCCCGGCACGGTCCCCGCAGCGGTCACACCGGGCGCGTCCGGTACCCCGGCGCCCGGCGCCCGCCCGGGGCCGCCGGGCGCCGCG
>JAKDLG010000056.1 GCA_030452985.1 Humibacillus sp. | reverse complement strand
CCGTGCAGAGGGAAGGAAATCACCGACCTGTCTCACCCAATCCTGACGCACAGGGCAACCGCCATCAAGCAGGACCGGAACACCGCCACTCACCGCGAACACTCACGAGGCTTGTGGGATTCTGGTGGTCGGGTTTCCGAGTGTGCGGGTGTCCGCTTCCGAACGGTCTCGGAGCTGGGTCTTCGACCGTTTCAGGTCGCTACGAACGAGCGGGGTGGTGATAGTGGGTTTCGTCCTGGCGCTGCTGGCCGCGCTGGCCTACGGCAGCAGTGATTTTGCAGCCGGGGTGGCCGCCCGCCGCGTGGCGGCGGTGCCGGTAGCCGTCGTGGCCCAGACGGTGGGGTTGTTGGCCATCGTCGCCGCGGTGCTGGTCTACCCCGGCACCGGCCCCAGCGCAGGGGCTTTGACCTGGGGTGCCATCAGCGGTGTCGGCCTCGGGGTGGGGAGTCTTGCGCTCTACCACGGGCTTTCGATCGGGGCGATGAGTGTCGTTGCTCCCGTCTCCGCGGTGTTGGCCGCCGCACTACCGGCCGTGGTCGGACTGCTGGGAGGGGAAACGCTGCCCGTGACCGGTCTTGTCGGGCTGGTGGTTGGGGTACTGGCCATCGGGTTGGTCTCCGCCACGAGCACACCCGAGCCGACCTCCGGCTTCGGCGCATCGCGCTACGCCTGGGCACCAATCGGGTTCGGAACACTGTCCGGGATGGGGTTCGCGCTGCTGTTCATCGCCCTCGACCGCGCGGGTACCCAGACCGGTGCATGGCCGGTCCTGCCGAGCCAGGCCGTCGCCCTGGCGATGACTCTGGCGCTTGTCGTCACGGGTGGCCACCGGTCGACACGATCCTGGCGGCCGGCGGTCCCCCTGGCCATCTTCACCGGGATCTCCGGGGCTGCGGCAACCCTGCTGTTTCTTGTCGCGACTGGCACTGGGAGGCTCGCGGTCGTCGCGGTCATCACCGCTCTGTACCCAGCGGCGACCGTGATCTTGGCACGCGTGTTTCTTGCTGAGCGATGGACACGACTTCAGATGGTCGGGCTCCTAGCTGCGGCCACCGCCATCGCGCTGATCTCCGTGAGCTGACCAACCCACGAATCGGCGGGCCACTGGGCCGCAGGCCGATCCTCTTGCGGGACTTCGAATGCGAGCCCGACCTCTGGCACCCGGTCCGGCGGGCTTCGGAACTGACACCTGCTCACGTTGGTCGAAGAACTCTTCTGGCTGCGCGGCAGGATCACTGGAGGCCCCGCTGACAGCTCATCACCGGTCTGTCGGTGACAGGGAGAGCTGTCGCACCCCTCTCTGCTCACACGACGTCCGCGTCGGGCTGCGGCAGGCGGCGCTCGGTCCCCCGAGCTCCGCGACCCACGCACTCACCCCCAGGAGCGCCCGTCCACCCCGAGACTCGCAGCCGACGAGGCCACGGAGGTCACAGGTCCCACAGTCGCAGCGACCGCTCGAAGATGCCGGCCAGGTCTTCGGCCTCGACCGGCCGGGGGCTCGTGGCGAGCAGACGCTGCTGCTTGAGCGCGCCCTCGACGAGGGCGTCGGTGTCACCGGGGCCGAAGCCGACGGCAGCCGTGCCGTTCGGCAGCCCGATGTCGCGCATCAGATCGCGCAGCACTCTCGGCAGCAGGCCGGCGGGGTCGTCGCCGGCCTCGGCGCGCGGGTCGAGGAAGCCTGCTGCCGACAGGTGCCGTTCGGGGTTGCTCTCGAACGTCCAGCGGAAGGCCTCGGGGGCGGTCAGCGAGACGGCCATGCCGTGGGGCACCATCGACTCACCCGCGGGGTAGTCGACCGGGTGGAAGTCGGTGACCCGACCGGCGATCGGGTACGCGTTGGCGTGCGGCACGTGGACGCCCGCGTTGCCGAAACCCAGCCCGGCGAACGTGGCCGCCATGGACATGTCGTTGCGCGAGGCTCCGTCGCCCTCGTGCACGGCGGGGCGAAAGGCCGTCGACAGCAGCCGCATCGCCTTCTCGGACCACAGGTCGGAGATCGGGTTGGCGCCGCAGTAGGGCACCCGCTGGTCAGCGGTCTTCTGCTCGTAGGAGGAGTACGGGCGCGCGGTCCAGCTCTCGAGGGCGTGACAGAGGATGTCCATTCCGGCGCTGGCGGTGACCCCGGCCGGCTGGGTCATCGTCAGAAGCGGGTCGACCACGGCCAGCACCGGGCGGAGCCGGGGGTGGCTGATGCCGGTCTTGACGTGCTGGTCGAGCACATCGAGAACGCAGATCGTGGTGCTCTCGGCCCCCGTACCCGTCGTGGTGGGCACCGCCACGAGCGGCGCCAGGGCGTTCGGTGGGGACTGCCCGCCGCCGACCGGGGCGTTGACGTAGTCGAGCAGCTCGCCCGGGTTGGTGAGCATGAGGTTGACGGCCTTGGCCGTGTCGATCGACGAACCGCCGCCCACGGCCACGAAAGCGTCGAAGGGACCGTCGGCTCGGGCCCGCTCGATCGCAGCAAGCAGGCTGGCGTCGGTCGGCTCGACCCGAGCGGAGTCGTGCACCACGGCGGCGATCCCGAAGGAGGCGAGCTGCTCGGCCACCCGCCCGGGGGAACCCGTGGCCGCCACCCCGGGGTCGGTGACCACGAGCACGCGGCGCGCCCCGAGCTGGCGCAGGTCGTGGCCGATCTCGGCCGAGGCGCCCGGGCCGAACTTCAGCTGCGGTGAGCCGTAGGTGAAGACGGTCTCGGCATGGTCGGGCTGGTAGCTCATGGTTCCTCCGGGGTAGCAGGTGCCTGTCTGAGCGAACCTAGTCCTGCTCCGCAGCGAGCGGCAGAGCAGGCTCAGCCCGGTTCACCGAGCGGGCATCGGGCAGGCATAGGGTGGCGACATGGCCAGTGCACCGTCCGGCACGCTCGTCGTCGGCGCAGGACAAGCCGGCCTGTCCCTCGTCACCAGGTTGCGTGACCTGGGCGACGACCAGGCCATCACGCTCGCCGGTGACGAGCCGGCGCCGCCCTACGAGCGGCCGCTCCTGTCGAAGACCTACCTGCGCGGCGAACACGACCGCTCCTCGCTCTTCCTGCGTGAACCCGGGTGGTTCGAGGCCCAGCAGATCGACCTCGTCACGGGCGACGAGGTGGTCGCGATCGACAGGGACGCCGCCGGCGGCACCGCCCGAACGGCATCCGGTCGCTCGATCGGGTTCGCCCGCCTCGCCCTGACGACCGGCGCCGCGTCCCGCCCGATCGTCGTCGAGGGCGCCGACCTCGATGGGGTCGTCTCGTTGCGCTCCCTGACCGAGTCCGACGACCTCGCCCGGCGGCTCCGGGCGGCTCGTGACGTTGTCGTGGTCGGTGGCGGGTTCATCGGCCTCGAGGTCGCGGCCAGCGCGCAGGCCCTCGGATGCCGGGTCACGGTCGTCGAGCTCACCGAGCATCTGATGGGCCGGGCGGTCACCCCCGAGCTGTCGCGCTTCTACCGTGACGCGCACGAACGTCGCGGCACCACCGTGGTTCTCGGTACTGGCCTCGCCCGCCTCGACGGCCGCGACGGGGCCGTCACCGCAGCCGTGCTCACCGACGGTACCCTCGTGGCCGCCGACGTCGTCGTCGTCGGTGTCGGGGCAGCGCCGCGCACCCGCCTGGCCAGCCGGCTCGGCCTCGACGTCAACCCTCAAGGCATCGTGGTCGACCGTCAGGCGCGCACCTCCGATGGCGTCACCGTCGCCGCCGGAGACTGCGCCGTGGGCCCGAACCCCTTCTTGCGTGGCCTGACCGGGCCCACCCGCCTCGAGAGCGTGGCCCACGCCGACGACCAGTCGCGCACCGCAGCCGCCACGCTGCTGGGTCAGAACGCAGCCTACGACGCGGTGCCCTGGTTCTGGTCAGACCAGGGCGAGCTGCGGCTGCAGATCGCCGGGCTGTCGATGGGCGCCGACCTGAGCGTGCTGCGCGGCGACCCGGCATCCGAGACGTTCTCGGTGCTCAGCTTTCGTGGCGGGCTGCTCATCGCCGCCGAGTGCGTCGGGGCCTCCGCCGACTACGTGGCGGCCAAGCGTGGGCTCGAGAAGGGCATGACGGTCGACCCGGATGCCGCTGCCGACCTGACCGTGCCGCTGAAGCGGCTGCTCGTACCCGCCTGAGCAAGATTCACACCGGCTGAAATAGGCCGTGTCGCCCTGTCTACGAAGGCTGCTGCTGCGCTAGCGTGATGATTCGCCCAACGAAGGGACGGCCCCAATGCCTGCACTGGCGGGTCTGCGTACCGCGGACACTCTGATCAGCGCCAACCTGGTCGACTACACCATCATCGCGCTCTACTTCGTGTTCGTGCTCGGCATCGGCATCATGGCCCGTCGTGCCATCTCCGACTCGCTCGACTTCTTCCTCTCCGGCCGGTCGTTGCCCGCGTGGGTGACCGGCCTCGCCTTCATCTCGGCCAACCTCGGTGCGGTCGAGATCATGGGCATGTCGGCCAACGGGGCCCAGTTCGGCATCTCGGCCGTGCACTACTTCTGGGTGGGCGCCATTCCGGCGATGCTCTTCCTCGGCGTCGTGATGATGCCCTTCTACTACGGCTCCAAGGTGCGCTCGGTACCCGAGTTCATGTTCCGGCGCTTCGGCACCGGGGCGCACCTCGTCAACGCCATCAGCTTCGCCGTGGCCCAGCTGCTCATTGCCGGGGTCAACCTCTTCCTGCTCGGCTCCATCGTGCAGGCGCTGCTCGGGTGGCCGCTGTGGGTGGCCCTCATCGTGGCCGCCATCATCGTGCTGTCCTACATCACCCTGGGCGGCCTCTCGGCGGCGATCTACAACGAGGTACTCCAGTTCTTCGTCATCGTCGCCGCCCTGCTGCCCCTGACCCTCATCGGGCTCAACCGGGTCGGCGGCTACCAGGGCCTGAAAGACAAGATCACCGAGTTCGCGTCGACCCCGGCCGCCGTGGCGGCGGGCGTGCCGTCGGCCGACGACCAGCTGCACTCGTGGCCCGGTCAGGCTCTCACCGGGTTCGGGTCCGGCACGCTGTCGGTCATCGGCATCGTCTTCGGCCTCGGCTTCGTGCTCTCGTTCGGCTACTGGACGACCAACTTCGTCGAGGTGCAGCGGGCGATGGCCAGCAACTCGATCTCGGCAGCTCGCAAGACCCCGATTATCGGCGCCTTTCCGAAGATGTTCATCCCGTTCATCGTCATCATCCCCGGCATGATCGCCGCGGTCCTCGTCAACGAGATCCGCGAGCTCAAGGCCGGTGGCGCCCCGACCGGCGGCGCGTCGGGGACAGTGCAGTACAACGACTCGCTCATCCTGCTGATGCGTGACGTGCTGCCGAACGGCCTGCTCGGCTTGGCGATAGCGGGCCTGCTCGCCGCCTTCATGGCCGGCATGGCGGCCAACATCTCGGCCTTCAACACCGTGCTCAGCTATGACCTCTGGCAGCGCTACATCGTCAAGGAGCGCGAGGACAGCTATTACCTCAAGGTGGGCCGGCTCGCGACGGTGGCGGCGACCTTCGTCGCCATCTTCACCGCGATCATCGCCAGCTCGTTCTCGAACATCATGAACTACCTGCAGACCCTGTTCGGCTTCTTCAACGCGCCGCTCTTCGCCACGTTCATCCTCGGTATGTTCTGGAAGCGGATGACGGCCACGGCCGGCTGGGTAGGGCTCTCCGCCGGCACGATCGGGGCCGTGATCTTCGCCTTCCTCAGCGAGGACGCGTTCGGCTCGGCCAGCCTCGGAGTCATCCCCATCGGGGGCCAGGGCGCAGCCTTCCTCGCGGCGTCGACGGCTTTCGTCGTCGACATCGTGCTCAGCATCCTCGTCACGTTCAGAACCGAGTCGAAGCCGGTCTCCGAACTGCGCGGCCTGGTCTACTCGGAGACTCCGAAGGAGGACCTCGTCGACCCCGAAGAGGCGAAGCTGCCGTGGTACCGACGTACGATCCCGCTCGCGAGCGTCGCCCTGGTGCTCGTCATCGCCCTCAACTTCGCGTTCTGACCAAGGAGCGAACATGACCGACAACCAGCACTCCGCAGACCAGGACACCGACACGGCGCAGGGCGGCCGACACACCGCGGGCGCCTTCGACATCCGCAACTTCATCGGGGGTCTGCTCGGCCTCTACGGCATCATTCTCACGCTGATGGGCCTCTTCGGGGACCAGGAGCTGGACAAGACAGGTGGCTGGAACGCCAACCTCTACACGGGGATCGGGCTGCTCATCGTCAGTGCGATCTTCATCACGTGGGCCCGCCTGAAGCCGACGATCGTCCCGGCGCACGTCGAGACGGCCGACGACGGTGCCGGGCCCGGGCCGACACCCTAGGCTCGGCGCCGCCGACGACAACCGTCAGCACTGACTGGCTGACTGACAGTGACGTGACAGCGGGGCCACCGCACGGCGGGCGGCTCCGCTGTCAGGAGATGGGTTCATGCTCAGGAGCGTGAACATCGAACGAGGCGTGGCCGGTCGGCTGCCGTACGCGAGCGTCGGCTCCGGGCCACCGGTGGTGGCGTTGCCTGGGCTGGCCCCCATCACCGGCGTCGCGAACGACTCCCTGGTGCGCTCGGTGATCTCGCCGCTGGCCGGCCTGGCCGGCTCGCGGCGCGTCATCGTGCTCAACCGGCGCGAGCGCCTGGCTGCGGGCATGACCATGACCGAGCTGGCCGCCGAACACGCGGAGGCGCTGGCCACCATCGTCGAGCCGCCCGTCGACCTGGTGGGCACGTCGACGGGCGGCAGCATCGCGCAGCAGCTGGCGGCCGACCGGCCCGAGCTCGTGCGTCGGCTGGTGATCGTCAGCAGTGCCTGCCGTCTCGCGCCAGAGACCCGAAGGCTCCAGGGCCAGGTCGCCGAGCTGGTCCGGGCCGAGCAGACCCGGCCCGCCTTGGCCGCCATGGCCGGCGCACTCGTGCCGCCCTGGCGGGGTCGAACCATCGCCCGGGCCGCCGCCTACCTGGTGGGGCCCAGGGCGCTCGGCGATCGCCAGGCTCTGGCTGACATGGCGACGACCATCGAGGCCGAGGACTCCTTCGACCTGGCCGACCTGCCCACGGTCAGCGCGCTGACGCTGATCATCGCGGCGGCGAACGACCGCTTCTACCCTCGTGCGCTCTTCGAGGAGACCGCGCAGCTCATCCCGAGGGCCCACCTGCACGTGGTTGCTCGCCGAGGGCACATCACCGTGCTGAACGACCGCCGGGCCAGGGCCACCGTCGCGGGCTTCCTCCTGGCGCCGGCGCCCTCCTGACCCGCGCCGGCCGGCAGAAACGTCGCCTGCCGAGCGTCGTGGTCAGGCGCGGTTGGTCACGACCCCACGAGGTCGACGCGGGCGGGGCTGGCAGACCGGGCACGAGAACGACGAGCGGTTCATGAAGTGCTCGCGACGCAGGGGCGCACCGCACCGATCACACGGCGTTCCTTCGCGACCGTACGCGTGCAGCGAGCGGTCGAAGTAGCCGCTGGCGCCGTTGACGTTGACGTAGAGCGCGTCGAAGCTGGTGCCGCCTTGCCCCAGGGCCGCCTCCATGACCTCGCGTGCGTGGTCGAGCAGCCGCGAGAGCGTGGGCTTGGTCAGAGCCGAGCAGAGTCGTTCGCCGTGCACCTCCGCCCGCCAGAGCGCCTCGTCGGCGTAGATGTTGCCGATGCCGGAGACCAGGGTCTGGTCGAGCAGGGCCCGCTTCACGGCACTGTCGCGCTGCTTCATGCGGCGCACCACCGTCACCTGGTCGAAGGCAGGGTCGAACGGGTCGGGCGCGATGTGGGCCACGCTCTCGGGGATGCCGTCAGCTGTCAGCGGCGAGAGGGCCAGGCCCCCGAAGGTGCGCTGGTCGACGAACCGCAGCTGCGGGCCCCCGTCGGTGAAGTCGAAACGGGCATGACAGTGCTTCTCGAGCGGCGCCTCGGCCGGCTCGACGAGCAGCTGGCCGCTCATCCCGAGGTGCACGATGAGGGCGTCCTCGCCGTCAAGGGCGAGCCACAGGTACTTGCCCCGGCGCGCGGCCGCCGTCACCGTGACGCCGTGCAGCCGGTCGGCGAGATCGGCCGCGCCGGGCGCGTGCCGACGCGCTACCCGGATGCCGCTGATCCGCGCGCGTTCGACGTGGCGGCCGACCACGTGCTCAGCCAGGCCGCGACGCACGACCTCCACCTCGGGCAGCTCGGGCACGCCGATGCCTCAGTCGAGGCTCTGGGGCTCAGGTTCGCCAGCCGGGACCTCGGCTGAACGGCGCTCGCTCAGGCTGGCCCACGCCTCCTGGGCGGCCTGCTGCTCGGCCTGCTTCTTGCTGCGGCCGTGGCCCTCGCCGAGAACCTCATCGCCGAAGACGACCTTGGCGTGGAACTCCTTCTCGTGGTCAGGGCCTTGCTCTGACACCCGGTAGTCGGGTGAGCCGAGCGCTGACAGGGCGGCCATCTCCTGCAGACTGGTCTTCCAGTCGAGGCCGGCGCCGAGGCTCGAGGCCGCCTCGATGAGGGGGTCGAAGTGGTGCTGCACGAACCGGCCGGCCCGTTCGATACCGCACGAGAGAAACACGGTGCCGATGAGGGCCTCCATCGTGTCGGCGAGGATCGAGGCCTTGTCGCGTCCGCCGGTGGCCTCTTCTCCTTTGCCGAGCATGACGTACTCGCCGAGCGAGAAGCTGCGCGCCACGTCGGCGAGCGCCCGCATGTTGACGACGGCTGCCCTCAGCTTGGCGAGGTGGCCCTCGGCCAGGTCGGGATGTCGGCGGTAGAGCCGGTCGGTCACGACCAGACCGAGCACGGAGTCACCGAGAAACTCGAGCCGCTCGTTGTTGGGCAGCCCGCCGTTCTCGTACGCGAAGGAGCGGTGGGTCAGGGCACGCAACAACAGCGGCTCGTCGATCCTCTGCCCGACCACCTCGTCGAGGTGGGCGATCAAAGCATCGACGGGCCGCTGCGGCACGCTGACAACCCCGGGAACACCCTGCTGGTCAGGGCTGCTCACGACGCTGATCAGGCCTGGTGTTCGGTGCGCTCAGCCACCGCGTAGTGCCGACCCTTGTAGGTGCCGCACGACGGGCAGGCGATGTGCGGCTGGGCCGCAGCGCCGCACGACGGGCACGTGGTGAGGGTGGTCGGCGTCGCCTTCCAGTTGGCCCGTCGTGAACGGGTGTTGGAGCGAGACGTCTTCCGCTTCGGGACAGCCACGTCAGTTCCTCTTCTCTTGCGGGTCGGCTTCCAGCAGCTTGCTGAGCTCCGACCATCGTGGGTCTAGTGAGTCGTGCTGGTGACCGGGGTCGTCCGCGAGGTGGATTCCACATTCGGAACACAACCCCGGGCAGTCCTTACGGCACACCGGTTTGAACGGCAGGCTCGGGACGACTGCGTCACGAACCACGGTCTCGAGGTCGATCAGGTCGGCCACGATCTCGTAGTCATCATCCTCGTCGTCATCGCCCACCTCATGGCGGTGGGCCATGCGGTCGGCGTACGCGAACAGCTCCTGGAACCGGCCGCCGACCGCGCGGTCGACGGGGTCCAGGCACCGCACACAGGCACCAGTCGCCCTGCCGCTGACCGAACCTGTCACAAGCACCCCCTCGACGACCGACTCCAGCCGTGCCTCGAGCTCGACCGACGAACCGGCCTTCATCGAGATGACTACGGTGCCGATGTCGTCAGGAAGGGCAAAGGTGCGCGAGAGCTCATGCATCGTGCCGGGTCGCCGTACCAGCTCCCTGGTGTCGAACACCCAGGGAGAGCGGAGATCGGGACGGTTCATGGCTCCTGCGCACAGTTGATGGTTCGGCCCCCGTCAGACGGACGTGAACCGACGTCACACGCTACCGGAGCGTCGGCGCGCGCCCAAATCAGCCGAGGCGGTCGTGCAGCGCCCGCACGACGGCATCCGGCACGAGGCCGGTGACGTCGCCGCCGTAGCGCACGACCTCCTTGATGAGCGAGCTCGAGACGTGGGTGAGGGCAGGGTCGGCCGCGAGGAACAGCGTCTCAACGCCGCTCAGGTGGTGGTTCATGTGCGCCATCGGCAGCTCGTAGGCGAAGTCGGTGCCACCACGCAGGCCCTTGACCAGCGCGCTTGCCCCGACCTCGGTGCACACGTCGACGACGAGGGTGTCGGCCCAGGCCGCCACCCGCACGTTGGGCAGGTGCCCGATGGCGGCCTCGATGAGCTCGGTCCGCTCATCGATGGTGAAGGCGCCGCGCTTGGCGGGGTTGTGCAGGATCGCCACGACGACCTCGTCGAACAGACCACTGACCCGTTCGACCACGTCGACGTGCCCGTTCGTCACGGGGTCGTAGGACCCCGGACACACGCACCGTCGCGGCCCCGTTGCAGTCGTCACGGGCCCAACCTAGCGTCAGGCGTCGACCTCGGGCGGGGTCGGCTCAGCGAACCACACGGTGGTGTCGCCGTAGCGCCTCTCCCCCGACAGCTCGAGACCCGCCGGCCACGACGGCTGGGGCGTGCGGGCGGCGCGCTCGACCACGACGAATGCCTCGGGTGCGAGCCAGCCCTGGTCGACGAGGGCCGTCAGCACCGCCGCGAGGTCGGCCTCACCCACGTCGTAGGGCGGGTCGAGCAGCACGAGATCCATCCGGATGCCGTCGACCGGGCCCACCGTCAGCGCGTGCAGGGCGGTGTCGGTGACCACCCGCACGCCGTCGATGCCCAGGGAGTCGACGTTCGTGCGGATGACCGCCGCAGCGGTCCGGTGGCTCTCGACGAGCACGACCAGCGAGGCCCCCCGGCTGGCTGCCTCGAGGCCGAGTGCACCGGACCCGGCGTAGAGGTCGAGCACGTGCGTGCCATCAAGCAGGCCGCGGTGCTCGAGGCGGCTGAACAGCGCCTCTCGAACCCGGTCGGAGGTCGGCCGGGTGGAGCTGCCGGGGGGCGTTCGCAGGCGTCGGCCTCCGAGCGAGCCGCTGATGATGCGCGTCATGGTCAGCCTCGCTCCAGGTAGGCGGCCTGTTCCTCGTCGAGACGCATGGCGACGGCCGCCGCGAGCGCCGGGTGCCGGCGCAGCTGCGGGTCGTCGGCCACGACCGCGAAGGCGTCCTCACGCGCGTCGGCGATGATCCGCTCGTCGTCGCGTCGCCCGAGACGCAGGTGACGAACCGAGTTGCCGTGGCCGCTCTGACGGGCGCCCAGCACGTCACCCTCTCGCCGGAACATCAGGTCGGCCCGAGCCAGCTCGAAGCCGTCGGTGGTGGCTGCGACCGCCTCCAGGCGTTCGAGGGCGCGGTCACCGGCCCCCGCGGTCATGAGCAGACACAGGCCGGGCACCTCGCCGCGGCCAACCCGGCCGCGCAGCTGGTGCAGCTGGCTGATCCCGAACCGGTCGGCATCGACGACCACCATCACCGAGGCGTTCGGCACATCGACCCCGACCTCGATCACCGTCGTCGCGACGAGCACGTCGACCTCGCCCGCTCCGAAGGCCAGCATCGTCGCCTCCTTGGTGTCGGCGTCGAGCCGGCCGTGCAACACCTCGATGCGGATGCCGTCGAGAGCCGGGTTCGACTGCAGCTCGTTCAGCTGGGCGTACACCCCGGTCAGCTCACGTGGCGCCTCTTCGGGGCCGGGGCCGGGCTCGCCCCACTCGAGCTCCCAGTCGCCGGCCTCCTCGTCGGAGGAGTCGGTCTTCGCGGTCAGGGGCACCGTCACGGCCTCGGCGATGGCGGCCGGGTCGTCACCGATGCGCGGACACACCACGTAGGCCTGGTGCCCTTTGGCGACCTCCTCGGCGACTCGCTGCCAGGTGCGCTCGATCCAGCCGGGCTTCTCGGCGTCGACCACGTGCGTGGCGATGGGTGATCGGCCCCGTGGCAGCTCGCGCAGGGTGGAGGTCTCCATGTCGCCGAACACCGTCATCGCCACGGTGCGCGGGATCGGTGTGGCCGTCATGACCAGCACGTGCGGGGGGCGAAGGGCCTTCTCACGCAGGGCGTCCCGTTGCTCGACGCCGAACCGGTGCTGCTCGTCGACGACGACGAGCGCGAGGTCGGCGAACTGCACGTGCTTCTGGATGAGGGCGTGGGTGCCGATCACGATGCCGGCCTCGCCGGAGGCAGCGGCGAGCAGCGACCGCTTTCTGGTCGCCGCGCTCTGGCTGCCGGTGAGCAGAGCCACCGTGGTGCCGATCTCGGCTCCCCCGAGCCGGCCCCCTTGAGCTAGGTCACCGAGCATCGCGCTGATCGAGCGGAGGTGCTGAGAGGCCAGCACCTCGGTGGGCGCCAGCAGCGCCGCCTGGCCGCCCGCGTCGATGGCGGCCAGCATGGCCCGCAGGGCGACGATGGTCTTGCCCGAGCCGACCTCACCCTGCAGCAACCGGTTCATCGGGCGGTCACTGGCGAGGTCGCGGGTCAGCTCGTCGCCCACGGCCACCTGACCCGCAGTCAGCTCGAAGGGCAGTCGAGCGTCGAACGCCGAGAGCAGCCCCCCGGGGCGGGGCAGGCGGGGGGTCGCGAGCTCGGCCTCGGCCTGCCGGCGGCGTTGGGCGAGGATGGTCTGCAGCACGAACGCCTCGTCGAACTTCAGCCGGTGCATCCCGCGTCGCGGGTCGTCGGTCAGGCCGGGGCGGTGCACCAGCTCGAGCGCCTCGCGACGCGAGAGCAGCCCGCGGGCGACCTGAATGCCGTCGGGCAGCGGCTCACGCACCCGGTCGACCGTGTCGAGGGCGTAGTCGACCATCCGACGGATGTGGAAGGAGTAGATCTTTCCGGTGGCCGAGTAGACCGGGATCAGGTGGCTCTCGTAGTACTGGGCCGCTGCGCGAGCCTGCTCGTCGTCGGCAGCGAGCTCGTAGTCGGGATGGGTGAGCTGCAACCGGCTGCCGTAGCTGCCCACGGTGCCGGCGAACACCCCGCGGGCACCGGGCACCAGCTTGGCGGAGTGGCCGTAGGCGCTGAAGAAGGTGAGGTCGAGCTGGTTGCCACGATCGTCGGCGAGCACGACCGTCAGCATCTTGCCCTTGCGCCCGCGCATGGGTCGGGTCGTGGCCGTGGCGACCTCAGCGACCACCATGACGTCGTCACCGGGGCGCAGCGCCGAGAGGTCGGTGCTCTGACCGGGGGGCAGGTACCGGCGGGGGGCGAACTCGAGCAGGTCGGCGACCGTCAGGAGGTTCTTGGTGCGGGCGAGCTGGGCGGCATCCCCCTTCTTGACGAACTTGCTCAGCAGCGAGTCCTCGGTGAGCGCGACCATGGCGTCACTCGACCCCGAGCAGCACGCTGTACACCGGCTGCCCACCATCGATCACCGAGACATCGAGGCCGAGGTGCACGGCTCGGGCCTCGCGGCTGATGGCTTGGGCAAGCTGGTCGGTGGCCCCGTCTCCGATGATCACCGTCAAGAGCTCGCCTCCGCTCGAGAGCAGCCGGCCCACCACGAGGCCGGCGACCTCGTGCTGGTCGTGGCCGACGACCACGATATCGCCCTCGACGATCCCGAGCACGTCACCCGGCTCGCAGGGGCCGACGCTCGTCAGGGCCGAACGCGTGGCGGTCGTGACAGCGCCGTGACGGGTGGCCGCCGACGCCGACTGCATGGCCAGCACGTTGGCCGCTGCCGTGTTGCCGGGCTCGAACACCGCGAGGGCAGCCACACTCTGGACCGCCGCCCGGGCCCGCACCACGTAGGCCTCGATGCCCTCGTCTTCGGCCGCCGTGACCGCGGCACCCGCCGCCAGCTCGGTGTCGCCGTCGCTCGGGAGCACCACCACCCCGGCGGCTCCAGCCGCGTGCTGAGACCGGATCGCCTCGATGATCTGACCGGTGGACGCTCGGCGCGAGGGCGCGGACGTGACGACCACCGCACCGATCTCGCGAAAAAGCCCGATCAGCCCCTCACCCGAGACGCAGGCCACGATGGCAGACCCGGAGGGTCGCGCACCTGACCCGTGTGACAGCGAGCGCACGGCGCCGACGTCGTGGCCGACGTGGCGATGGATGACGTTCTCAAGACCGGTGATGCGCACCCGGTGCGGACGGCCGGCGACGATGCCGGCCTCGACCGCCGCACCCGCATCGTCGACATGGGCGTGAACGTTCCACTCGCCGTCTCCGCCGACCACGAGCACGGAGTCGCCGAGCTCGACCAACCGGTCTCGCAGGGTCTCGACCCGCGCGTCGCTCGAGTCGGCGAGGAGGTACATCACCTCGTACTGCGGCCCGGCAACAGCAGCGGCCGGAGCGTCCTCGCCGCTCTCACGGGGGCTGCCCGGCTGGGCGTCGGGATCCCTGCGGTCGCCCGGGGACCTGCGCTCGTAGCCACGGGGCCGGTCGGGTCGCTGCCCCCACCGTTCCCCCCAACGTTGCGAGGCGCTGATCCCCTCGTCGCCGGCGCACACCCGCTCGAGGCTCTCGAGCAGCACGACGTAGCCGGCGCCACCGGCGTCGACGACCCCCGCGTCGGCCAGCACCTGCAGCTGCTCCGGCGTGCGCGCCAGGGCCTCGGCGCCGGCAGCGAACGCCGCTGCCGCGACGGCGTGCAGACCGCGCGGAACGGCGGCCGCGGCCCCCGCTGCAGCCGCCCGCGACACCGACAGGATGGTGCCGTCCTTGGGATCGGTGACCGCCTTCCAGGCCATCTCGTCGGCTCGCTGCAGCCCGAGGGCGAGCGTGACCGCGTCGATCTCCTGGTGGCCGCGTGCGGCGTCGGCGATGCCCCTCGCCAGCTGGCTGAGGATCACTCCGGAGTTGCCCCGTGCGGCCCACAGCAGCGCCGACGCGAAGCCGGCGAGCAGGTCACCCGCCCCCGGATCCACTGCCGCCACGCCGGAATCGACACCAGCGGCGGCGCCAGGCTCGAAACTCTGGTCGCGATCGAGCGCGCCGTCGAAGGTGAGGAACAGGTTGGTGCCGGTGTCCCCGTCCGGCACAGGGAACACGTTGAGGGCATCGATCTCGGACCGCCTCTCGGCGAAGCCGGCCCGGATGAGCACGGCCCAGCGACGCACGGCATCGGCGTCGAGCGAGGTCAGGGCCTCGTCGGGCGTTGCCATCGCGTCGGGCATCGAACTCCTCCTGCTGGTCTCTGGTGGGAGGCTAGCGTCTCGTTCCCACAGTCGCATGCCACCCTCGACCGCGAGACGTTCTCGGCACGGCGCGACAGCGCGTCGCCTCGCGCAGGGCCGGCGACTAGTTTGGGCAAGATGGAGCCCGACCCGGAGCCTGACCTGGAGACCCTGCATCGCAAGACCCGCCCCGATGCCCCGGACGGCTTCTACGCGGTCGAGGCAGCGGGTCTGCGATGGCTCGCAGCGGCCGAGCCGTCGGGCGGTGCCCGCGTGGTGCGGGTCGGCGCCGTCGGCCGCCACCACATCGACCTCGAGCTTCTGGAGACGGCGGTCCCAACGGCCCAGGCCGCTGAACGGCTGGGTCGGGCCCTGGCCCGCACCCACGCGGCCGGCGCGACGGCGTTCGGCGCACCTCCGCTGGGCTGGAGCGGACCGGCGTGGATCGGTCGCCAGAGACAGTCGAACCGGCCCTGCGCCACCTGGGGGGTCTTCTACGCCGAGCAGCGGGTCGCTCCCTTCGTGCGACGCGCGGTCGATGCCGGCCACCTGTCGGTCGAACAGGCCCGCGTCGTCGACCGGGCCTGCGACCGCATCGCGGCCGGTGAGTTCGACGACGACCTGCCGCCGGCCCGCATCCACGGCGACCTCTGGTCGGGCAACGTCGTGTTCACCGCTGACGGAGCGGTGCTCATCGACCCGGCGGCCCACGGCGGGCATGGCCTCACCGACCTGGCGATGCTCGAGCTGTTCGGCTTTCCCGACCTGGCCCGGGTGCGGGCGGGCTACCACGAGGTGCGGGCCGTGCCCCGCGACTGGACGCGTCTCCTCTCGTTGCACCAGCTGCACCCGTTGGCCACACACACCGCGTCCCACGGGCCCTCGTACGCTACTTCGCTCGTCGACGCCGCCCGCCGCTTCGCCTGAGCTGCTCGTTTTGTGATCCGCCGCTGCCGTCGGCTACTCTTGACCGGTTCCCCTCGTGCACGGCGGGTGACGTACGCCCCGCGTGTGTCGACCGGTCTCGCCCAAGGGGGAGCGTCAGACCTTTCGTCATCACCGACATTTTCAGGAGATTCCCGTGGCTGCCAACTGCGACGTCTGCGGCAAGGGGCCGAGCTTCGGTCACAACATCTCGCACTCGCACCGTCGTACCAAGCGTCGTTGGAACCCCAACATCCAGCGCGTGCGCACGATGGTCGGGGGCGTGACCCCGAAGCGGCTCAACGTGTGCACGTCCTGCCTCAAGGCAGGCAAGGTCGCCCGCTGACCATCCTTCCGCATCACCTCGAAGGCCGGCTCCCCTCCACGGGAGGCCGGCCTTTGTCGTTGACACGAGCGGATCCGAGGTGGCGGCGACGACCTGAGCGACCCGACGCGATCGAGGTTGCGAGCAGCAGGGGTGAGGATATGCTCCGGTTCGTCCCGTCCGGACGCTGCCCGCAGAGTGCCGCTGATAGCCCGTCACAACCTGCCGGCCCTTCCCCTCGCAGAGGACACCGACATGTTGCGCACCTTTCACGCCATCACGGCGGCCGTTACCCTGACGCTGGGGAGCGTCGGCCTCCAGGTATCGCTCGCCCCGCCGGCCGACGCCGCCCCCGGACCCGTGCTCAAGGCCTGCTACAACCTCCGGTCGATGACCACCAATGACCGCCTCGTCAACGGCCCCTACCGGCTGACCGTCTTCGACGGAGCAGTGGATCTGCGCCAGTCGGTCGTGATGAACGGTCCGAGCGGCCCCGAGGTGTACGAGGCCGTGAGCTGGACGAAGTTCGACCCGGCATCCACCTCGAACGGCTCGTACCTCGCGCTGTACTGCAACGGCGACCTGTCCTTCCGCCGGTCCGACGGCACGCTGCTCTGGCACTCGAACACCGCCGGTAGGGGCGTCGTCCGCCTGAGCCTGACCAGCGGCGGCACCCTGCTGCTGCAGAACGCGAAGGGCGAGGCGGTGTGGCAGTCGGCTTCGGGCCGCGCCGCGATGCCCGCGAACTCGATCCTGCCGAGCAACACCAGGCTGCTGAGCTCGACCTACGACGTGGTCGGTGCGGTGCCGCAGACCCTGGCGATGCAGACGGATGGAAACCTGATCTACCGCGACGGAACGACGGTCAAGTGGCAGAGCAACACCCACGTCAAAGGCTCCTCTGCCCGGCTGACGACCAAGGCCCAGCTGCAGGTGGTCAGCCCGGCCGGCAAGACCCTGTGGAGCAGTGCACCGACGGGCACGAGCTACTCCGTGCTCGACATCGTCAGGGCGAGCATCTGGCAGTACTTCCCGACCCAGAAGTTCGTCTGGGGCCTCGGCGCTCCCTGAGGCCACCTCGAGCCGGTAGCTCGCTCGTCACCGGCTGCGCGTCACGTCTGCGAGCAGGATCATTCCGTGCGTCGTCGTGCGGGTCCGGGCACCCCACCCGAGGGCCGCCAACGTCTCCTGCAACCGCTCCGGGCTCCAGTAGCGCTTGACGACGCCGTACCGTCGGCCGTCGCGCAGGGTGCGGCGCTCGTGACGGGCCGCGAACGCTGAGTCGTCATCGTGTTCTGCGTCGGGGCGGGGCGCGCTGTCGACCAGCATCACGGTGCCCCCAGGGCGCAGAGCGACACCCACGGTGTGCCAGAAGGCGGCGAGCAGCTCGTCCGGTACGTGGGAGTGCCAGTAGCCGAAGAAGACGCCGTCGGCGCTGTCCCGGACAGGGGCCCACGAGAAGAGGTCGGCTCGCTCGTAGTTGACACGACCGGAGGGTGCGCCACTCCGGTAATGTCGAGCCACGTTCAGGGCGATCATCTCGGGTGCCGCATCGACGGCGTGCACGCTCGATGCGGTTGCGGACAGTGCCTGGGTCCACAGCCCGGTACCGCAGGCCAGCTCGAGAACGTCGCCTCCGGGGGCCCAGGCCTGCACCGCCTCCATGGCTTCTCGGGCGTCGGCGCGCCAGGCTGACAGCTGGTCGGGTGGCAACGCGTACTGACCCGACCGGGCCCAGAAGTCGTCGTACTCCCCCGCCCGTTGTCGGTAGTAGTCGATCTGCTCCGCGATGACGCGATCATCCACCCATCGGGTGTAGCAAAGCCGGATCCTGCAGGCAAGGGCGGCCGCCGCCCTTGCCCGGCTCAGGTGGGGTCGGACCGGAAGTGGTCCCAGCCGACATGGGCCACCAGCTCGCCGTCGACGAGCACTCCTGGCGTCTCGCCCGGGCCGGGCGCCCGTACCCTCCCGATCCGTCGCCAGCCAGGCGGCATCCGCCCGGGTGGGAAGGTTGCGAGCAGCGAGTGCTCCTCTCCCCCGGCCAACACGCACTCGAGGGCGACCGACACGCCCAACGCGCCCGCGAGCGCAGCGACGTCGTCGACCACGGTGGCCGCCTCGACCTCGACGACGACCGCGCTTGCCCGCGCGAGCCGACCCCCGTCGCGCAGCAGCCCGTCGGAGATGTCGAGCATGGCGGTGGCTCCGTTCCGGGCTGCCTGCGGCCCCGCCGCCAAGGGCGGTTGCGGGCGACGCTGCCGCGCCACCGCAGCGGGATGCCGGTCTGCCCGGTCGTCGCGCAGCAGCCGCCAACCGGCGTCGGCCAGACCCAGCGAACCGCACACCGCCAGGTCGTCACCGGGCCGGGCCCCCGATCTCAGCACGGGCTCGCCGTCGAGGTCGCCGAGCGCGGTGACCGAGACCATCACCACGCCCGGTGGCGCCGACGACAGGTCGCCGCCCAGTACAGCCACGCCGGCCTGTCGGCAGGCCTGCGCGAGCCCGTCGGCGTGGTCGAGCACCCATTCGAGCGAGAGCTGCGGGTCGGCGACCAACGTGACGAGCACCCCGGTGGGGCGGGCTCCCATCGCGGCGATGTCGGCGAGGTTCTGCGCGATCACCTTGTGGCCGATGTCGGCGCCCGAGCTCCAGGCATCGAGCCAGTCGCGGCCGAGCACCACCGTGTCGGTCGTGGCGACCGTGCGTCCGGTGGTCGCGAACACGGCGGCGTCGTCTCCCGGAGCCACGAGGAGGTCTTCCGACACCGGGAAGCGCGGCAGGATGCGGCTGAGCAGGTCGTCCTCATCGAGCTCGCTCAGCGGCGTTCCGCCCGTCATCATCGGGCCTGGCCTGCCCACCATGTCGCTCTCTTTCTGCCGACGGGCGCCCTGGGGCGGCGACGGTCAGGCACTGGCTGATACTCCGAAGGACGAAACCTCCTCCGGCACGGTAGCGTCAGGGCACGGTGGCTCGCGCAGGTGGGCACCGAAAGCCCTCGCGGCTCCCGCAGGCCCCGTCAAACACAGTGAGGTGACACGTGGTTCAGGCCTACATCCTGATTCAGACCGAAGTCGGCAAGGCGGCGAGTGTGGCGGAGGCGATCGCCTCGATCACCGGCGTCACGATGGCCGAGGACGTGACCGGCCCCTATGACGTGATCGCCCGGGTCGAGGCGCCGAACGTTGATGACCTCGGACGCCTGGTCATCGCGAAGCTGCAGGACGTCGCGGGCATCACCCGCACGCTCACCTGCACGGTCGTGCACGTCTGAGCCGGTTCTCGACCACCGCCTCGGTGGCACTGGTGACGGCGGCGCTGGGCGCCGCCGTCACCCTTTCTGCCTGCTCGCGGGCCCCCGAGGTCTCGCTCGCCCCCCAGGCGGCCGCACCGGTGTGCGCCGCCGTGCACTGGCCGGCATCCGTCAGCGGGCACGAGGCGGTGACCACCTCCCCCGCCTCACCGTCGGTCGCGGCTTGGGGCGACCCGGCCATCATCGCGCGGTGCGGGCTCGACCCGCTCGCCCCCACGACCGACGAGTGTGTGACCGTCAACGGGGTCGACTGGGTGGTTCGCTCCCTCAGCGACGGGGGCGCGGCCACCACGTTCGGCCGCGACCCTGCGATCGAGGTGCTCGTGCCGGCCGACTACGGTCCGGTCCCCCTGCTCCTGCCGGTCTTCGGCGACGTCGCGAAGTCGCTGCCCAGCAACGGGCGACGCTGCACCTCGCTGCCGTAGGCGCCGGCGGTTCGCTCAGCGCAGCCCGGTGCGACGTTGCAGAGCCAGCGTGAGCAGCTCGTCGATGAGGTCGGGGTAGCCCAGCCCGGATGCCGCCCACATCCGCGGGTACATCGAGCTGGGCGTGAACCCGGGCATCGTGTTGATCTCGTTGACGATGACGCGCCCGTCGTCGGTGTAGAAGCAGTCGACACGGGCCAGTCCCTCGCACCCGAGCGACTCGAACGCCTCGGCCGCCAGCCGGCGCACCTCGTCGCTCAACTGCTGGGGCACATCGGCCGGGCAGCTGAGGTCGACGTCGGCCTCGGCGAGGTACTTCGCCTCGAAGTCGTAGAAGGCGTGGTTCTCGTGCACCTCGATCTCGCCGACGTACGACGTGCGGGGCGCATCGGTGCCGTGGCCCTCGAGCACGGCACACTCGATCTCACGGCCGCTGATGCCCTCCTCGACGAGCACCTTCGGGTCATGCTGTCGGGCCGCCTCTACGGCGGCCCGGAGCTCGCCCGGGGCGTCGACCCTGGTGATTCCCATCGACGAACCCGCCCGGGCCGGCTTGACGAACAGCGGGTAGGAAAGGCCCGCACACCGTTCGAGGGCGGCGACGGGGTCGGCCCGCCAGGCTCGGTCGGTGATCACGACGTAGGGGCCGACCGGCAGGCCGTGGCCCGCGAACACGACCTTCATGAAGTGCTTGTCCATCCCGGCGGCGGAGGCGAACACCCCCGACCCGACGTAGCGCACGTCCGACAGCTCGAGAAACCCCTGCAGCGTGCCGTCCTCGCCGAAGGGTCCGTGCAGCACGGGGAAGACGATGTCGACCGTTCCGAGCTCGAGCGGGGGCTGCCCGGCTTCGAGCACGGTCAGCGCGGTCTCACGCGTCGACAGGGGTAGCACCACGTGGGCCGATGACGGCACGACCTCGGGGGTGCGGCCGGCGGTCAGCTCGAAGCGCTCCGGGTCATCGGCCGCCAGCACCCATTGCCCGTCGCGAGTGATTCCGATGGGCACGATGTCGTACTTCTCGCGGTCGATGGCGCGCAGCACCCCGGCGGCCGTGGCGCACGAGACGGCATGCTCGGACGACCTCCCGCCGAACACGACTGCGACACGAGGGCGGCTCGGCTCCCCTGTCGGACTGCCCTGCGTCAGTTCCGCTTCGGCCGGTTCGACCGACGGGGGCGCGTCGGCTGGGGTGGCTGGCTGGTCGCTGGTCATCACGCGAGACTCTATCCCGGGGTGAGCCGACCGACTCGTACCCTCGACGGGTGAGCCACCCGGTCGATCCGAACACCATGCACACCGACACGTTCCTCGTCGCCGCAGGGCGTCCGGCCCGCTCCCCGGGGGCCTCGGTCAACACGGCGGTCGAGCTCACGTCGACCTACGCCGCCGACGGCCCGGTCAACTACGCGCGCGTCGACAACCCGACCTGGAACGCCTTCGAGGAGGCGCTGGGCGGGCTCGAGGGCGGTCTGGCGCTCGTGCACGCGTCCGGGATGGGCGCCATCTCGGCGGCCCTCTCGCTCGCCGGCCCCGACGCCACGGTCGTGACGCCCGACCAGACCTACAACGGCACCGGTGACCTGCTGCGGGCCCACGAGAGCGGCGCCGGAACGGTCGTGCGTCGGCACGCGAGCGACACCGCCGGCCTGCTCGTCGCTGTCGAGACGCTCGGGCCGGGCGACCTGCTCTGGCTCGAGTCGCCCACGAACCCGCTGATGGATGTCATCGACCTGCCCGCTGTGCTCGCTCGCTCACGCGATCGGGGGGTCACCAGCGTCGTCGACAACACCATGGCGACGCCGCTGCTGTGTCGGCCCCTCCAGCTCGGTGCCGACGTCGTGGTGCACTCGGTGACGAAGTACCTCTCCGGTCATTCCGACGTCGTGCTCGGAGCCAGCGTGGTGGCTGACACCGATCGTGGCCGGCAGCTCGGTGACCGGCTACGACGACACCGCACCCTGCACGGCGCCATCGCCGGGCCGATGGAGGTCTACCTCGCCCTGCGGGGGCTGCGCACCCTCTCGGTGCGGTTCGAGCGGGCCTGCGCCAACGCGGCCGAGCTCGCCGCACGGCTGGAGACCCACCCCGCCGTGGCCCGGGTGCGCTACCCGGGCTCCGGGGCGATGATGGCCATCGACGTCGCCGGCGCTCCCGACGATCCAGGGCCCGCGGAGCGGGTCTGCGCCGCGGCCCGGCTGTGGCTGCACTCGACGAGCCTCGGTGGCGTCGAGTCGCAGATCGAACGGCGTCGCCGTCACCCCTCGGAGCCCGACACCGTGCCGCAGAGCCTGCTGCGCCTCTCGGTGGGCATCGAGCACCTCGACGACCTGTGGGCCGACCTCGACCAGGCCCTGAACGCCGGTACCGTCGCGCTCAGACCCTGACGCGGCCCTGCGGTAGGAGCGACGTCTGGTTATGGGCAGGTCTGGCTGTGGTCGCGAACTGCTGGGGTCGCGAACTACGGCCGGCGCGCGAACAGGGCGGCCCCGGCCACGAGCAGAACGACCCCGGCGGCGATCCACCCCCAGGGGCTCCATTGCTCGACGCACGAGGTCACCTCGGCGGTCGTGGTGCACACCTGGCCGGGGCCGCTGCGGTTGAGGTACGCCACGTAGAACAGCGGAACGGCCAAGCCGGAGACGAGGCCAGGCACACCGGCGCGGGCGCGCTTGCTCAGGCCCAGCGCGACGGTGGCGACCACCGCGACCAACAGGATCGGCACTCCGACGGTCAGGATCGACAGCAGGCCCACCATGAACGCTGCACCGACCAGCAACCACGCGAAGAACGCGGCCCATGAGCGCGGACCTGCCGCCCGGCCGGGAGTGCTGCTCATCGCTCAACTCTCCTCCCGTCGGCCCGGGTCGGGTAGGCATCGGCGGCGAGGCTGGGTGTCACCGGGTTGAGATCTCGTGGCTGAGCAGGGAACGAAGGTGAGACGCAGCATCCGATGCACTATCCGTGCATTACGGTGCACCCATGGATGAGGCGACGACCGTGCTGTCGGCAGCGATCGGCGTTCGGGTGCGCAGAGAACGGCGGTCGCGTGGCTGGACGCTGGACCAGCTGG
Source organism: Humibacillus sp. (assembly GCA_030452985.1). Classification (GTDB taxonomy): domain Bacteria; phylum Actinomycetota; class Actinomycetes; order Actinomycetales; family Dermatophilaceae; genus DSM-29435. The sequence goes on along the minus strand of JAKDLG010000056.1, from coordinate 5,512 downwards.
CGCAGGCGGCGGGAGTGAGTCGACGGTCGGCGATCAACGTGGAGCAGGGCGTGGCCAACCCGAGCGTGGGCACGTTGTTGCGTCTTGGCGATGCCTTGGGGGTCGGGCTGCCGGCGCTGGTCGAGCCGCCGCACACTGCGCCGGTGAAGGTGATCCGCCGGGGTGAGGGGGCCATTCTGTGGCGCAGCGAGGCGGGCGGGTGCGCGAGGTTGGTCGCCGGTAGTGGGCCACCTGACGTGCTCGAGCTGTGGGACTGGGTGCTGTGCCCCGGTGACCAGCACACCAGCGAGGCCCACGCGCCCCGCACCACCGAGCTGATCCACGTGCAGGAAGGCACCGTGCTGGTTCGGGTCGCCGAGCAGTCAGTGAGCCTGGTGGCCGGTGACGCGGTGCGCTTCCCGGGCGACGTGCCGCACGCCTACGCCAATCCAGGCCCCGCGTCAGCACGGTTCTCGCTGGCCGTGTTCGAACCCGGTGTCGGAGCGACGCCACAGACCGCGGTGGCTGATGCCTGAGTCAGCAGACCTGGAGCAGTTCGTACGGGAGGGCAGCGTCGAGGCGTCGGTGTTCGCCGTTCGCCCGGACTACCGCGCCGTCCTGGTGGCGGTGGACGGCATCGTTCCTGCCCGTAGCGACGACGACAGCGAAGAGCTGTTACGAGCAGCGGAAACCGCATCAAAGCAGGCAACGGCGGGGTGTTCGGTCGAAGCGGTTCCGCACGTGGCCGCATGGCGGGACGCCTACCGCGGCTTCGGGGCCAAACCGCAACGCACCCGCAACAGCCTGGAGGCGCTGCTGCGAAGGGCCGCGGCCGGTCTGCCGCGGATCAACCGGCTGACCGATGTGTACAACGCGATTTCAGTACTCCACCAGATACCGCTCGGAGGCGAGGACCTGACCCGGTATGTCGGCCCGCCGCGGCTGATCCGCGCCACCGGTTCCGAACCGTTCGACACGGCTGCTGGTGGTGTACCGGTCGTTGAGCATCCCGAGCCAGGTGAGGTGGTCTGGTGCGACAGCACCGGGGTGACCTGCCGGCGCTGGAACTGGCGTCAGGCCCGCCGCACCCGGCTGCGCGACGAGACCACGACCGCGTTGTTCATCCTCGACGCCCTCGACCCCGTGACCGACCAGGGCCTGACCGCCGCCGCGGATGACCTGCTGGCGCACCTGGACCGGTTGGGACCGTCCGTCCGTGCCGCCCGGCGCGTCATCCGGGCCCCGTCCATCGAGGTTGAGTGAACCGGTGAAGCCAGGCTCCGCGAGGCTGGCCGTTCCGCCCTGGACGCTGGCGGTGACCGCGATGTTGTCGGTGCAGCTGGGCTCAGCCTTGTCGCTCGACCTGATCCGAGACGTCGGGCCGGCGGGCACCGCATGGCTGCGGCTCAGCATCGGAGGCCTGCTCTTCCTCGCGATCGCCAGACCGCGACTGCGCGCGATACGACGCCGCGACCTGCCGGTGCTGTTCGGGCTCGGAGTCGCGACCGGCGTGCAGATGATTGCCTTCCTCGCCTCGATCGAGCGGATCCCGCTCGGCACCTGCGTGGCCATCGAGTTCCTCGGCCCACTGAGCGTCGCTGCCGCTCGGGCCCACCACAGACGGTCCCTGACCTGGCCCGCCCTCGCTCTGCTTGGCGTCGTGCTGCTGACCCAACCGTGGCAGGGCACCCTCGAACCGGTCGGACTGCTGCTCGCAGCCCTGGCCGCTGTTGGGCGGGCTGCGTACATCGTGCTCACCCAACAGGTCGGTGACCGGTTCACCGGTCTGAGCGGGCTGGCCGTGACCGTGCCGATCGCCGCCGCCACCGCAGCCGTCGTCGGTATTCCGCAAGCCTGCGGGCAGCTCAACCTTGGGGTGGTCCTCGCCCGCGACCGGGCTGGCGCTGCTGCTGCCGGTGCTTCCCTACGCGTTCGAGCTGGTCGCGTTGCGGCACCTGTCACACACGGCGTTCGGCACGTTGATGGCCCTTGAGCCCGCCATCGGTGTCGTTCTCGGCCTGCTCGTGCTGCACCAGACCCTCTCGGCCGTGCAGGTCCTGGGCATCACCCTCGTCGTCCTCGCCGGGGCCGGAGCCCAGCGCACCGGTCGCCGCCGCCCACCAGCTCGACGCCCTGACGGGCAGGCGGAGCTCGACCTGATCGAGTAGCTTCATCGTCGTGCGCCGGATCTCATGCGAAGAGTCGGACGGCGCCAATGCCGCTCACGGCATCCAGGTCAGTGCTTCTCGACCTTGAGGTCCCGTGACATCAGTCGCGGCCCGACGTCACGGGCCGAGTGCCCGTCGCGAACCACCGCAACGACCTGCTCGACGATGGGCATGTCGACGCCGTGTGCCTGCGCCAGGGCCAGGATCGACTGGCACGACTTGACGCCCTCCGCGGTCTGCTTCGTCTGGGCCACGACCTCGTCGACGGCCAGCCCCTGCCCGAGGCGCACGCCGAAGCGGTGGTTGCGCGACAAGGGCGACATGCAGGTGGCGATGAGGTCGCCCACACCGGCCATCCCGAGGAAGGTCTCCGGCTCGGCGCCGAGACTCAAACCGAGCCGGGTCGTCTCGGCCAGCCCACGAGTGATGATGGTCGCCTTGGTGTTGTCACCGAAGCCCATCCCCTCGGCCATTCCGACGGCGAGCCCGACGACGTTCTTGGTGGCCCCGCAGATCTCGGCGCCCACCACGTCGGTGCTGGTGTATGGGCGGAAGGTAGAGCTGGCGCAGGCGGCCGCCACGCGTTCGGCACCGGCCATGTCGGAGCAGGCGATGACGCTGCCGGCCGGCTGCCGGGCCGCGATCTCCTTGGCCAGGTTGGGGCCGGAGGCGATCACGATGCGGTTGCTCTCGATGCCGCCGACTTCGGCGATCACCTCGCTCATCCGTTTGGTCGTGCCGAGCTCGACGCCCTTCATCAACGAGACGACGTCGGCGCCGCGTGGGATCGCCTGACCCCACTGCTCGAGGTTGGCTCGCAGGGTCTGGGAGGGAACCGCGAGCACAACGATGTCGGCGTCGTGACAGGCTGCGGCAGGGTCGGCGGTGGCCCGCACCGACTCGGGCAGGTCGAGCTCGGGCAGGTAGTCGAGGTTGCGCCCGGCGTTGATCTGGTCGGCCATCTCCTGGCGGCGCGCCCACATCGTCACGGTGCACCCGGCGAGAGCCAGCACGGAGCTGAACGCGGTGCCCCAGCTTCCCGTTCCCATCACGGCGACGTGCGTCATGACCGGCCCTTCCCGGCACGTCGCAGTCGTCGCCGCAGGCCGACCCGAGCGGTGTGACGGTCGGCCGAGCCCGGGTTGCCGGTCTCGGCCACGCCGAGGTGTCGCGGGTCGACGCGGTCGACCGGCGCCGGCTCGTCGCGCAGCACCGCGAGCTGTTCGGTGATGCGCGCCATGAGCCGGTCGGTCGCCTCTCGGAGCAGCTTGGTGTCGATCGGGCGGTCGTAGAGGTCGGTCAGGTCGACGGGCGGGCCCGCGTAGACCCGCATCGTGCGCCGGGGGAAGAGGCGCACTCGCTTTCCATAGGGGGCCAGGATCTCCTGCGCCCCCCACTGAGCCACCGGGATGAGGGGGCAACGGGTCTCGAGGGCGATCCGGGCCGCGCCGGTCTTGCCGCGCATCGGCCACAGGTCGGGGTCACGGGTGATCGTGCCCTCGGGAAAGATGCCGACGGGCTTGCCCTCGTGCACCGCCGCGACGGCCGCGCGGTACGAGTCGGCAGCGGCGGCCGATCCGCGGTAGACCGGAATCTGACCCGACTTGCGCAGCACCCAGCCGACGACAGGCACCGTGAACAGGCTCTCCTTGCCGAGGAAGAATGCCGCGCGGTCGCTGTCGAACATGAAGTGCGCGAACACGAGCGGGTCGACGTAGCTGATGTGGTTGGGCGAGACGATGAAGCCACCCGTCGCGGGCAGGTTCTCTGCCCCGCGCCAGTCGCGCTTCGTCACCATCATGAGCGGCTGCCGCAGCAGCAGCGCGGCCAGTCGGTAGGCGAACGGCAGTCGCCTCTCACGTGCACCGCCCACAGCGTCGGCCTCCTCGCGCTCCCACGTGCCGCGTCGGCGCGTGTCGTGTCCTCATCTTGGTCACCGTGGGGTGACCTGTCGAGCAGGCAGGCGGCGAGTGGGACGATTCATTCCAGCATGACCGACCTGACGAGCCCCCCGCCCTTCGGCACACCCTGTGCGGCCGCACCCGGCCAGACACGGTGGCACGTCGTCATTCCCGTCAAGGACACCCGCTATGGAAAGTCGAGGCTGGCCCGGGCCACCGGAGCCGACCGCGCCGTTCTCAGCCGAGCCGTCGCCGACGACACGATCGCCGCTGCCGTCGAGGCGGTCGGGTCGGCCTGCGTCGTCGTCGTCACCTCGGATGCCGCTCTCACCGCCGACCTCGCCGGTGTCGGCGTCCACGTGGTCGCGGACCTGGGCACCGGGCTCAACCCGGCGATCGAGGCCGGGCTGCGCCGGCTGTCGGAAAGGGGCGGACCGACCCGGCCGGCCGCTCTGCTCGGTGACCTTCCCTCCCTGACGGCGGCCGATCTTCGGGCCGCGCTGGCCGCGGCCGTCCCCCACGACCAGTCGTTCGTGCCCGACGCCGACGGCATCGGCACGGTGCTGCGGTGCGGCAGCGCGGCATCCGGCCTCCAGCCCCGGTTCGGCCCGCACAGCGCGGCTCGCCACGCCGCTGACGGTGCGCTGCGCCTCGATCTCGATCTGCCCCGGCTGCGCACCGACGTCGATGACCTCGCCTCTCTGGCGGCGGCCAGCAACCTTGGCCTCGGTCCGCGCACGTCGCGGGTCGTGGAACAGCTCGGATCTGGTTGGATGCGTGACATGCAGGCGAGCGTGCACACCTTCGACCCCGAACACCACACCGGCAGCGTGCTGCTCGACGACGGCCGACAGGTGTCGTTCACGGCTGCGGCCTTCGAGGGGAGCGGGCTTCGCCTGGTACGCCTGGGTCAGCGGCTGACGGTCGAGATGGCGGGCGAGGTGGTCGTCTGGCTCGGCATCGTCGGCATCGGCCCCGACCAGCCGATCCGCTGACGGCCAACCTCTGCCGGCCAACCTCTGCCGGCCCACCCCAGCAGCCACCCGCCGGAACGCTCAGAGGGCCCGACCGGCGGTCGGGCCCTCTGTGCGAATCAGGAAAGGGCTGCTCAGCGCGTGGCGGCCTTGCGCGCGGTTGTCTTCTTGGCCGTGGTCTTCGTGGCGGCGCTCTTGGCCGGGGCGGCCTTGGTCGCCGTCCGCTTCACGGCGGTCTTGGCCGGGGCGGCCTTGGTGGCAGCGGCCTTGGCGGGGGCGGCCTTGGTCGCCGTCTTCTTCACGGCGGCCTTGGTGGCAGCGGCCTTGGCGGGGGCCGCCTTGGTCGCCGTCTTCCTCGCGGCAGTCTTGGCCGGGGCGGCCTTGGTGGCAGCGGCCTTGGCCGGGGCCGCCTTGGTCGCCGTCTTCCTCGCGGCGGTCTTGGCCGCCGTCTTGGTGGCAGCGGACTTGGCCGGTGCCGTGGCCGATCCAG
>JAKDLG010000055.1 GCA_030452985.1 Humibacillus sp. | reverse complement strand
GGCTGGTTGAAGTCGTACTGGATCGTCGACATCTGCCAGGTGCGCCCGATCGCGTCGCGCGCCTGCACCGAGATCTTGGGCCCGTAGAACGCGGCGCCGCCCGGGTCAGGCACCAGCTGCAGCCCCGACTCGGTGGCCACCTTCTCGAGGATCGCCGTCGCCTCGGCCCACTGCTCGTCGCTGCCGATGAACTTCTCCTTCTTCTCACCGTCGTCGCGGGTCGACAGCTCGAGGTAGAAGTCGTCAAGGCCGAAGTCACGCAGCAGCGAGAGCACGAACTCGAGCAGGTGCTTGATCTCGGCCGGGGCCTGCTCGCGCGTCACGTACGAGTGCGAGTCGTCCATCTCGAGCCCCCGCACCCGGGTGAGGCCGTGCACGACGCCCGACTTCTCGTAGCGGTAGACCGACCCGAGCTCGAACAAGCGCAACGGCAGCTCGCGGTAGCTGCGGCCTCGGGACCGGTAGATGAGGTTGTGCATCGGGCAGTTCATGGCCTTGAGCCGGTACTTCGCGCCCTCGAGCTCCATCGGGGGGAACATCGTGTCGGCGTAGTAGGGCAGGTGCCCGGAGGTGTGGAACAGCCCGTCCTTGCTGATGTGCGGGGTGCCGACGTACTCGAAGCCCTCCTCGATGTGTCGACGACGGGAGTAGTCCTCCATCTCGCGCTTGATGACCCCGCCCTTCGGGTGGAACACCGGCAGGCCCGAACCGAGCTCGTCGGGGAAGGAGTAGAGGTCGAGCTCGGCGCCGAGGCGCCGGTGGTCGCGGCGCTCGGCCTCGGCGAGGCGCTCGAGGTGAGCGCGCAGGTCTTCCTTGCTCTGCCAGGCGGTGCCGTAGATGCGCTGCAGCTGCGGGTTCTTCTCCGAACCCCGCCAGTAGGCCGCCGCCGAACGGGTCAGCTTGAAGGCGTTGCCGATCATCTTCGTGCTCGGCACGTGCGGCCCCCGGCACAGGTCGCCCCAGGCGCGGCTGCCGTCGCGCCGCAGGTTGTCGTAGATGGTCAGCTCGCCGCCGCCCACCTCGACGTTCGCGCCTTCCGCGGCGTCACCGGCATCCGGGCCCTTGAGACCCACCAGCTCGCACTTGTACGGCTCGGCGGCGAGCTCGGCCAGAGCCTCCGCCTCGGTCACGACGCGCCGCGCGAAGGTCTGGCCCTCATTGATGATGCGCTGCATCGCCTTCTCGAGGGCCTTGAGGTCGTCGGGCTGGAAGGGGGTGTCGACGTCGAAGTCGTAGTAGAACCCGTCACGGATGGGCGGGCCGATGCCGAGCTTGGCGTCGGGGTTGACCTGCTGAACGGCCTGGGCCAGCACGTGCGCGGCCGAGTGCCGCAGCACCGCCAGCCCCTCGTCGGTGTCGATCGTGACGGGTTCGACGACGTCGCCGTCGGCCAGCACGTGGAACAGGTCACGCAGCTCGCCGTTGACGCGGGCCACCACGACCCGGCCGGCGCCGGCCCCGTCGAAGAGCTCACCGGCCGTCGTCTGCTCGTCGACCGATCGCTCGCTTCCAGCGACGGTGACGGTGATCGGTGCAGACATGGGGGGTGACTCCTCGGGTGTGGGGGACGGCAGGCCAGAGCACGCCGCACCCAGGGGGATGCCGCTGAGTGTCGGCCCGGTAAGCGTATCGACCGCCGGTGAGCAGTCGCGACGGGCTTTCGACGAACGGCGATCTTCACCGATCTGTTCGGTGTTTGTTGAGTGACCTCACGTACCCTGCAGGTTCTGCCGCGACACCTGTCCACTGGCCAGCGGCAAGATCTCGGGAGGATCTGTTGTTCGTTCGCCGCCTCGGACTGCTCACCGCCGTGTGCGCCATCTTCATGGTCGGTGGCTGCGCCGCGGCCTCGCCACCCGCACCGACGGGTGTCGCCCGGCCGGTGAGCACCGGGGGCGTTGGTGCCACTGGATCGGGCCCGGCTCCGGCAAGCACGTCGCCGCCGACCGCCACGGGGTCGGCGCCCGTAACGCCATCCACCCCCGCTCCACCTCAGCTGCCAGGCGGCGGACGCACTCTGCTGCCCGCGTACCGTCTCGTAGGCTTCGCCGGAGTGCCTGGGTCAACCGCGATGGGGCGGCTCGGCATCGGCAGCCTCACTGACCGGGCCGAGGAGCTCGTTCGGGTCGGCAAGCCGTACGCCGACGGTCGCAAGGTGATGCCGGTTCTGGAGCTGATCGCCACCATCGTGCAGCCGCACCCCGGTCGCGACGGCAAGTGGCGCAGCCGGGTGTCCCCGAAGGTCGTCGACGACTACTTGGCCGCGGCCCGCAAGGTGAACGGCATCCTGCTCATCAACATCCAGCCCGGCCGGGCCGACTTTCTCGACGAGGTGAAGTCGTACGAGCGCTGGCTGACCCAACCCGACGTCGGCGTCGCCCTCGACCCGGAGTGGGCGATGGGCCCCGGTCAGGTGCCGATGAAGGTCTTCGGACACACGACGGGCGGCAAGATCGACGAGGTGGCCGCCTACCTCGCGAGCATCGTGAAGCGCCACGACCTACCCGAGAAGGCGTTGGTCTTCCACCAGCTGCGGCCCTCGATCGTCACTGACGAGAAGGCGATCCGTCGGCACCCCGGAGTCGTCATCATCAAGTCGGTCGACGGTATCGGCAACCGGACCGACAAGACCAAGACGTGGACGTCGCTGACCAAGAACCTCCCGCCGGCGGTGCACCCCGGCTTCAAGCTCTTCTACGAGGAGGACGCGCGACACGGCAAGCTCATGACGCCGAAGCAGGTGCTGGCGCTGCGGCCCAAGCCTGACTACGTGCTCTACGAGTAGCCGGCGGCAGTTCGACACACGGTTGAGCGACGTGGTCTACCAGTGCTGCTCGAGAACCGCATGCTCCACCTCGGCGTCGGCGCTCTCGAGCCTGGACAGCGTTCTTGCGGGGCCCACGACCGAACGCAGCCGCACCGTCGACGGCAGCCGCACCGGCTTGCGGAACCAGACGCGGCTGGTGACGCCGCGGTCGGGCACCCGCGGAGCCAGGGTTGCGACGGCGCGCGCGTAGGTGAACATGCCGTGGGCGATCGCTGAGCTGAACCCGAGCGGCCGGGCCGTGAGTGCGTGAACGTGGATGGGGTTCCAGTCGCCCGACAGGGCCGCGTAGGCCCGGCCGGTGTTCTCACCGAGGTGCCACACCGGGCCGGGGGCCGTGCCGGTCACCGGCTCGAGACCGTCGAGCGGCGGGGGGTGGCCGGCGGTTGCGTCAGGATGCTCGGCTCCACGGGCCAGGTAGGTGCTGACACCGCGCCACGCCGGCACGCCGCTGACCGACACCTCGGTGACGAGGTCGACCTGCCGCCCCCGGCGGTGCGGCCGCAGGTTCTGCGCGTGCACCGCGAGGTCGAGCCGGTCGTCAGCCTGGAGAGGTCGGTGCACCGTGATCACGTTCTCGACGTGCACGGCACCGAGCAGGGGAAGCGGAAAGCCGTCACCGGCCATGACTGCCATCTGGAGCGGGAACCCCAGCAGGTGGGGATACGTGAGCGGCAGGATGCCGGTCAGGCTGAAGCCGCAGAGGCGCGAGTAGTCGGCGAGCTCCCCCAGGTCGACGCGGATGCCGGAGAGGACGACGCGCTCGTCAGGCACCGTTTCACGATCGTTGCCCCGGTGGAACGCGGCCGTGGCGTACAGGCGACGAAGATCGGGAGCTGAGGAAAGGGTGGTCACGCTGGTCATCGCCGGTCACGCTCCCAGCAGGCTCTGGCCGCACACCCGCAGCACCTGCCCGGTGACGGCCGCCGCACCGGGCTGGGCGAACCAGGCGATCGTCTCGGCGACATCGATCGGTCGGCCGCCCTGTTGCAAGGAGTTCATCCGGCGCCCGATCTCTCTGGTGGCGAAGGGGATTCTGGCCGTCATCGCGGTCTCGATGAAGCCTGGCGCGACCGCGTTGACGGTGATGCCCCGGTCTCCGAGCTGGGCTGAGAGCGCGTCGACGAGGCCGATGACCCCGGCCTTGCTCGCCCCGTAGTTGGTCTGTCCGCGGTTGCCGGCGATGCCGGCGATCGAGGCGACACAGACGATCCGACCGCCGTCGGTCATGCCGCCGTCGGCGAGGATCGCGGTGTTCATCCGCAGGATCGACCCGAGGTTGACGTCGATAACGCCCTGCCAGCGGGCGTCGTCCATGTTGACGAAGAGCTTGTCGCGCGTGATGCCCGCGTTGTGAACCACGATGTCGAGTGTGCCGTGCCGACCAGTGGCGTGCTCGACGATGCGTCGACCCGCATCAGGGGCGGTGACGTCGACCTGCAGCGCCGTGCCGCCGATGTCGTTGGCGACCGTGGCGAGGGCGTCACCGGCACCCGGGATGTCGACGGCCACGACGGTCGCGCCATCGCGCGCGAGCACCGTGGCGATCTCGGCGCCGATACCCCGGGCCGCACCCGTGACGACCGCGACCTTCCCCGTGAGCGGCCGGAGCGGATCGGGGTTGGTGGCGGTCGACTCCCCGACCCGCACCACCTGGCCGTCCACATAGGCGGACCGGCCCGAGAGAAAGAACTGCACAGCCGACTGCACCCCGGCTGCGCTCTCACCCCGAGCGAGAATAAGGTTGGCGGTTGCCCCGGCGCGCAGCTCCTTGCCGAGCGAGCGGACGACCCCCTCGAGAGCACGCTGGGTGCTGACCGCCGCCACGTCGGTGAGGGTGGCCGGGTCGGTGCCGACGACGACCACCCGGCCGTTCCTGGCCAGCCGCTTGACCGCCGGGGCGCCGATGACCCGAAGCTGGTCGAGCTCGCTCGGGTCGGTCGCCGCACTCAGGTCGAGGATCACCGCACCCAGCCGGTCGGACGTGGGCTCGTCGTTCGTTACCGTCGCGATTCCCACGGTGGTCAGCCAGCTGATGAGGCCCGCTTCGAAGCGGCCACTGCCCGCCACGAGCACGGGGTCGGCGCACAGTGCTGCTCCGGGTTCGTAGCGACGCAAGCTGGTCGGCTGGGGCACTCCGACTCTCTTGGCGACGGTTGAGCGCACGACGGTGGTGAACAGGTCGGTCATGGTCAGGCCTCCAGGATGGCGACGACGCCCTGGCCGCCGGCAGCACAGATGGAGATGAGGCCGCGGCCGCCACCAGCCTCGTGCAGGGCCTTGGCCAACGAAGCGAGGATGCGGCCTCCGGTGGCGGCGAAGGGGTGGCCGGCGGCCAGCGAGGAGCCGTTGACGTTGAGCCGGGCGCGGTCGATCGAGCCCAACGGCTCGGCGAGGCCGAGGCGGTCGCGACAGAAGTCCGGGTCCTCCCACGCCTTGAGGGTGGTGAGCACCGTTGCCGCGAAGGCTTCGTGGATCTCGTAGAAGTCGAAGTCCTGCAGCGCGAGGCCGTTTCGGGCCAGTAGGCGTGGAACGGCATACGCTGGGGCCATCAACAGGCCCTCGTCGCCGTTCACGTAGTCGACCGCAGCGGTCTCTGCGTCGACGAACCAGGCCAGTGGGGTCAGGTGGTGCTCACTCGCCCACTCCTCACTCGCGATGAGCACCGTCGAGGCCCCATCGGTGAGCGGGGTGGAGTTGCCGGCCGTCATCGTGGCGTTCTGGCCCTTACCGAACACGGGCTTCAGCTTCGCGAGCTTCTCCACGCCCCCGTCTGGACGCAGGTTGTTGTCCCGCGTGACGCCGAGGTAGGGAGTGACGAGGTCGTCGAAGAAACCCCGCTCGTAGGCCGCGGCCAGGTGCTGATGGCTGGCCGCGGCGAGCTCGTCCTGGGCCTCGCGCGTGATGCCCCACCGCTCGGCGGTGATCGCCATGTGCTCGCCCATCGACAGGCCGGTGCGCGGCTCCACGTTCTGCGGGATCGAGGGCAGCAGGTCGCCGGGCCGAAGACCCGCCATGGCTTTGGCTCGCTGTGCAAGTGTCTTGGCCCGGTTGGCGGCCAGCAGGGTGTGCCTCAGACCCTCGCTGACCGCGATCGGCGCATCGCTGGCAGAGTCAACACCACCGGCGACCCCCACCTCGATCTGGCCGAGAGCCACCTTGTTGGCGACGAGGATCGCGGCCTCGAGTCCGGTGCCACACGCCTGCTGTACGTCGTACGCGGGCGTGTGCGGGTCGAGCCGGCTGCCGAGCACGGTCTCGCGGGTGAGGTTGAAGTCGCGGCTGTGCTTCAGCACGGCGCCCGCCACCACCTCGCCCAGACGCTCCCCGGCGAGGCCGTAGCGCGCGACGAGCCCGTCGAGCGTGGCGGTCAGCATGTCCTGGTTGGAGGCCTTGGCGTAGGCCCCGTTGCCTCGGGCGAAGGGGATGCGGTTACCACCGAGGACCGCGGCACGCCGCGCCTTGCGTGGGCTGGGCTGGGTAGCCATCGGTCACTCCTGCGATCGGCTGGGTCACGAAGACGGGTCGCCACCGGGTGGCACGGCTACGTGTTGCGGGCGAACTGCCCGCCCACCCCAAGGTAACCGACACTGTCAGTAGTCGATACATCGGGTACCTGTTACTTTCGAGGCACTGTCAGTAGTCGATACATCGGGTACCTGTTACTTTCGAGGCATGGACATCTCCGGTCAAGGGTCGTCTCTCGCTCGACCCGCACCGGCAGCCGCGCCGCGCGACGGACGCGACTCCCGATGGGAGCAGCACCGCGAAGAACGACGGGCGTCTCTGGTCGATGCCACCATCCGAGCCATCCGCCGTCACGGCGCCACCGTGGGGATGGGTGACATCGCCGCCGAGGCAGGCACCAGCAAGACGGTGATCTACCGGCACTTCGATGACAAAGCCGGTCTGTACCGCGCGGTGGTCGAGCGCATCGACGCACGCGTGGTCGGTGACGTCGGAGCCGCCCTGCTCGCCGCGAGTGCCTCGCCCCCGGATCCGCGCACCGTGATCGCCTCGACCGTGGAGGCCTACCTCTCCCTCGTCGAGAGCGACACCGAGGTGTACCGCTTCGTCGTGAACCGGCCACTGGTCGACCGGCCGCTCTCGGACGACCCGGTCGAGGGTACGGTCGGGCAGGTGGCCGACCAGCTGACCGACCACCTCAGTCAGGCGCTGCGTGGCTCCTTCGTCGGCGACAGTGACACCCACGACGGTGACCCCAGCGACGGGCCACACCATCGCGCACGGGTCTGGGCGGTCGCCCTCGTCGGTTCGGTGCAGGCGGTGGCCGACGACTGGCTGGCGGCCTCCGACCGGCTTCCTCGTGACCAGCTCGTCGAGACGCTGACCGACCTCACCTGGCGCGGCCTGGCGCCACAGCTGACCCACCCGACGCGGGCCGGCGGTTGACCCCACCCGCCCGGCTCCGCCTGACCGTTCAGAGAGGACACCCCGATGTCTGCAGTTCCTGACCTCCCCGTGCTCACCGACCTCTCCGCTCTCACGGCGGCCCTGCGCACCCATCTCGACGGCCCGCGGCGAGCGGTTCGCGACCGGTGCCGCGGGCTCGACCACGACCTCCTCGCGCCGCCGCCCACCCCCCTGCCGATGAACGAGCACCGGGCTCGGGTCAGCGCCCAGGTCGAGGCCCTCGCGCGGGAGTCGTTCGTGGCTGAGGGCTTTCCCGAGCGGCAGGGCGGTCTCGGCCGCTACGGCGACGGCGTGACCGCGTTCGAGATGCTCGGCCACACCGATCTCTCCCTCTTCGTCAAGGCCGGGGTGCAGTGGGGGCTGTTCGGGGGCGCCGTGTCGATGCTCGGCACGGAGCGCCACGACGCCCTGATGCCGCGCATCATCAGCGGCGAGCTGCAGGGGTGCTTCGCGATGACCGAGACCGGCCACGGCAGTGACGTTCAGGGCCTGCTCACGACGGCGACCTTCGTCGCCGAGACCGACGAGATCGTGGTGCACTCCCCCAGCCCGTTGGCCCGCAAGGACTACATCGGCAACGCTGCCGACGACGGCCACCTGGCTACCGTCTTTGCACAGCTCGTCGTGGGCGACGAGCACCACGGCGTCCACTGCCTGCTCGTCCCGATCCGTGATGACGACGGCAGTGCGGCCGACGGGGTGACGATCACCGACTGTGGCCCGAAGCTGGGGCTGCAAGGGGTCGACAACGGGCGCTTGATGTTCGACCACGTGCGGGTACCCCGCACCAACCTGCTCGGCCGCTACGGCGACATCAACGACGACGGCGTCTACACGAGCCCGATCGAGAACCCGTCGCGGCGGTTCTTCACCATGCTGGGCACGCTCGTGCGCGGCCGTATCTCGGTGGCCGGGGGGGCCGGCGCGGCGGCCAGGTCAGCGCTGACCGTCGCCACCCGGTACGCGGCCCAGCGCCGACAGTTCGCGAAGCCGGGGGTCGCCGACGGCGGCGACGGGCAGGAGGTGGTGCTGCTCGACTACCGCACTCATCAGCGCCGGCTGATGCCCCGGATCGCGACCGCCTACGCCCTCCAGTTCGCCCAGAACGATCTCGTCGTGGCGATGGACGACGTGCTGTCGGGGCGCGTCTCAGGAGAGCTGGAGCAACGAGAGCTGGAGGCCAGGGCGGCCGGCATCAAGGCCGTGACGACCCGACACGCCACCGACACGATCCAGGAGTGTCGCGAGGCGTGCGGCGGGGCGGGCTACCTCTGGGCCAACCGGCTCCCCGCGATGAAGTCGGACACCGACATCTTCACCACCTTCGAGGGCGACAACACGGTGCTGTTGCAGCTGGTGGCGAAATCGCTTCTGGCACAGTACTCGTCCACGTTCGGCGACCTCGACACGCTCGGGATCGTCAGGTTCGGTGCCCGCCTCACGGCCAGCACGTTCGTCGAGCGGTCGGCGGCGCGCGGGCTGCTCCAGCGCATCGTCGACGTGGCTCCCGGCCGGGAGGAGAACGTCGTGTTCGCGGCGCGCACCACGCAGCTGGCCCTCCTGACCGAGCGCGAGGAGCACCTCATCGAGGGACTCGCTCGACGCCTACGGCGCGCTGACGAGCCGGGGGCGGACGGGTTCGCCGCGTTCAACAACACGCAGGACCACCTGGTGGCCACCGCCGTCGCCCACGTCGAGCGCACCGTGGCCGAGGGCTTCGCCCACGCGGTCGCCACCTGCCCCGACCCTGAGGCTGCCGCCGTGCTCGCCCGCGTCTGCGACCTGTACATCCTCTCCACCATCGAGACCCACAAGGCCTGGTACCTCGAGCACGACCGCCTCACCCCGGCCCGCACCAAGGCGCTCACCGCCCTGGTCAACGAGATCTGTGCCGAGCTGCGTGGGGTGGCCCTCCCACTCGTCGACGCCTTCGGCATCCCGGAGCCCTGGCTCACCACGGAGATGCTCGACGACAACCTCGCGCCCTGACCCGCCGGCTCCCCCGGCCGCGTGGCCACCGAGCGGGGTTCGGCCAGGCTCAGTCGGATGCCGGTCGCACGTATCGTCCGCGCCGGTGCACGAGCGGGTCGCCTTCCTCGCCGACCTCGACGTGCTCGACATCGGCTTCGACGAGGACGGACCATCCCGCGTCGCGCTGCGTGCTCGGGTCGAGCCGGACGCCGGCCCAGGTGGTCATCGTCGTGAGGCGCGGGCCCCACTCGGTCTGTTCCCAGCTGCCGAGCCGGAAGGGCCCGCCAGGTGAGGGCATCAGGCCGGCGAAGACGTCGGCGAGCTCCCGGTCGCGCCAAGCGAGCAGAGCCACGACGGCGGTGCCCGTCTCCTGCAGCCGGTCGAGCAGGTCGGAGTCAGGGTGCAGGAGCGCCACGACCCGACTGGGGTCACCCGAGGCGACGAGGTAGGACGAGACCGTGAGGCCCACCCGTTCGATCCCCGCTCCGGCCGTCCACAGTGAGACCGTGGCGCCGATCCTCCCCCGCAGTCGGCGCACCTGGTCACGGTCACCCTCGGGCTGGTCGAACGGGTGCTCCGAGTGGATGGTCACGTGCGCCTCAGGCGTCGTCGGCGACGAGAAGGTGGTCGTCGACGCTGACGTCGCCGGGGGTCACGACGTCGGCGTAGACGCCGGCACAGTTCGACGGCTGTCGGGTCACGCTCAGGGTGCACTCGCCCAGACGCACGAGGCGGCCGACGAGGTTGGCCAGCAGGGCGGCATCCATGTCGAGCACGATGTTCGCCTTGGGGTGGTCGGCAACGTACTCGCCGGCCGTGACCAGGTGCACCGCATGCTTCTTCGAGCGGTTTCCTTCGAGCCCCTCGGTCGTGACCGACACGGTTGAGAGCTGCTGGCCGGGTGAGGTCGAGTCGGGGTAGATGAACAGGCTCGACACGATGGCATCCATGGGGCTGACGCTATCGCTCGTAGCGCCGAGACCCGAAAGGTGGTGACGATCCCGTCCGGGATCAGGATGCCGGTGGGCCCGACGGGGCGCGCGCAGCGTCGAGCATCTTGTCGTCGTCGGCCATCAGGACCCGCGCGAGATGCTTGACGTGCTCGATGAGCTCTGGGTTCTTTTCCGGTGACCAGTCGCCCAACATCTCGTCCAGTCGGGCGTGGCGAGCCCCGAGTAGTCGTGCGATGGCATCGCGCCCGTCGGCAGTCAGCGCCAGCCGGTGACCGGGCTGGACGTCGACCGTCGTGAGCAGGCCCTTGTCACGCAGCCCGTCGGCGAGCTGGGTGAGATGCTCCTCCGGGCGGTTCACCACCTCGGCGATCTGGGCCAAGGTGTCGTCGGGATGGTCGTCGAACCGGTAGAGCAGCCAGCATTCCCGGGGTCCGAGGTCAAGACCCGCGCGATCGGCGAGCCGGGAGTAGAGCTCGAGGCGGTTCTCCCTCGCGGCGAGCAGCGTGATCGCACGATCGAGCTCCTCGGTCGGGGTGCGCTCGTTGGGCATCGCGAAGGTGTCGCCGGCGTCCACGGCTCCCGTGGTGGTGCGCAGCTCGATCTCGGGCAGGAGCCAGGTGAGCACGAACGCGAACAGGCCGATCGGGATGGCGATGCGGAAGACCTCCTGCAACGAGGCGGCATACGCGTCGACGATTCCGGAGCGGAGGGCCGTTGGCAGCTTCTCCAGCAGTGCCGGGCTGATGCTCGAGCCGGTCAGGCCTGCGGGAAGCTTGGCGTTGCCGAGCGCGTCCTGGAGATGTCCGGTGATGACGGCAGCAAAGATCGCGCCGAACACTGCCGTGCCGAACGATCCGCCGATCGATCGAAAGAACGTCGCGCCGGCGGTCGCCACCCCAAGGTCCTTGTAGTCGACGGCGCTCTGGACCGCGATGATGAGCACCTGCATGACACAGCCGAGCCCGATCCCGAAGACGAACATGTAGACCGATGTCGTGAGGCTTCCGGTGTCTGGGCCCATGCGGGAGAAGAGGAACAGGCCCAGCGTCATGACCGCTGTGCCGAACACCGGAAAGACCTTGTAGCGCCCCCAGTGGCTGATGAGGAACCCCGAGCCGATGGAGGTGATGAGCAGACCGGCCATCATCGGCAGCAGCCGCACCCCGGACGCGGTCGGGTCGACCCCCTGGACGACCTGAAGGAACAGCGGGAGGTAGGTGATCGCGCCGAACATCGCAAAGCCGACGACGAACCCGATGGCTGACGTCGCTGCGAAGACCTTGTTCCGGAAGAGCGACAGCGGCAGCACGGGTTCTTCGGCGCGCCGCTCGACCAGCACGAACCCGACGATGAGCACCACTCCGAGCACGGCCATGAAGTAGATCGGGCCGGAGTTCCACGCGTAGGTGTTGCCGCCGAGGCTGGTCAGCAGCACCAAGACCGTGGCGGCGCCCGCGATCAGGGCCGTGCCGAGGTAGTCGATGGTGTGACGCACCGTGCTCAGAGCCCCCGGCAGCACGACGGCGGTCACCACGAGGGCCACGGCACCGACGGGGATGTTGATGTAGAAGACCCATCGCCAGGACAGGTGATCGACGAGCAGACCGCCGATGACCGGCCCGACGACACTCGAGAGCCCGAAGACCGCGCCGAACAGGCCCTGGTACCGTCCCCGGTCGCGGGCCGGCACGACGTCGCCGACGATCGCCTGGGCACCGATGATCAGGCCGCCGCCACCGATACCTTGGATGGCCCGGAAGAGGATGAGCTGCAGCATCGACTGGCTCAGGCCCGACAGAATCGAACCGATCAGGAAGATGATGATCGCGGCTTGGAAGAATCGCTTCCGGCCGTACATGTCGCCGAGCTTCCCCCAGAGCGGCGTCGAAGCCGTCACCGCCAGCAGGTAGGCCGTGACGATCCACGACAGGTGCGCCAGGCCACCGAGCTCGCCGACGATCGTCGGCAGGGCGGTGGCGACGATGGTCTGGTCGAGGGCCGCCAAGAGCATGCCGAGAAGGAGGGCACCGATGATGGTGTACACGCGTCTCTTGGGCAGAGCGGCCGGGGCGGTCGCCGTCTGTGGAGTGTTGGACAAGAGACCCTCCTGGGCAAGGAACGAGATCAGGCCATCACCCGACTACTCCCACGCTAATCCCAAACTCCCTGGGAGGGCAGCCTGAACGGGGCGGGAGAACGGGGCCGGATGCGGTTGGCAATACGGCGATCCGACAAGCACGTTCATGCTGACCTGCTGAGATACGACTTTGTCGAGGCTCTAGTCACCGCCCTACTTTCGGGTGCATTATCAGGACTGCGGACGACGCCGCGTCCGCACATCGAAGGATGGCAGCGATGAACCTCTTCCGCATCAAAAGTGTCGAGCAGTCGATGGCCGATACCGAGGAGCCAGAGCACCGACTGAAGAAGGAGCTCAGCGCCTGGGACCTGACGGTGTTCGGCATCGGCGTCATCATTGGCACGGGAATCTTCGTTCTCACCGGCCAGCAGGCTCACGTCAACGCCGGACCGGCAATTGCGTTGTCGTTCGTGGTCGCCGGCATCGCCTGTGCACTCGCCGCGCTGTGCTACGCCGAGTTCGCTTCCACCGTTCCGGTTGCCGGCAGTGCCTACACGTTCTCCTACGCCACGCTGGGCGAGCTGGTCGCGTGGATCATCGGCTGGGACCTCGTTCTGGAGCTCGCCCTGGGCGCGGCCGTCGTCGCTCGCGGCTGGTCCGGCTACCTTGCGAGCCTGTTCGGCCTGCCCACCTGGCTGGCCGGTGACGCCGCCCGGCCCGACTTCGCGGCCATGGCCATCGTGCTGGCCCTGACGGTGGTCGCCGTGCTGGGCACGAAGCTGTCCGGCCGGCTCACCGGGGTGCTGGTCGTCGTCAAGGTCGCGGTCGTGCTGTTCGTGATCGTCGCGGGCCTGTTCTACATCAAGGTCGCCAACTACCAGCCGTTCATACCCCCGAGCGTGCCGGCCCCCGCTACGGAAAGCGGTGTTGACCAGCCGTTGATCCAGGCGCTCTTCGGGTTGAGCCCGTCGCAGTTCGGTGTGTTCGGTATCCTCGCCGCGGCCTCGGTGGTGTTCTTCGCTTACATCGGTTTCGACATTGTCGCGACGGCCGCCGAAGAAACGCGGAACCCGAAGCGTGACATCCCCCGTGGCATCATCGGCTCTCTGCTGATCTGCACGGTTCTCTACATGGCGGTCTCCATCGTCATCACCGGAATGTTGAACTACAAGGACCCGCGGATGAACACCAGCGCTCCGCTGGCGGAGGCGTTCAAGGCGAACGGTGTGAACTGGGCGAGCTCGCTGATCTCGCTCGGCGCGGTGTGTGGGTTGACCACGGTGGTCCTCGTGCTGATGCTCGGTCAGAACCGGGTTCTGTTCGCCATGTCCCGCGACGGCCTGCTGCCAACGAAACTGGCGGCGGTTCACCCCAAGTTCGGCACGCCGTACGTCGTCTCCATCGGCACCGGAGTCTTCGTCGCCATCCTGGCCGGCGTCGTCCCACTCGGCGAGCTGTCGAAGCTGGTCAGCATCGGGACCCTCTTCGCCTTCGTCCTGGTCTCTGCCGGGGTGATCATCCTGCGCCGCACCCGGCCCGACCTGGAGCGCTCCTTCCGGGTGCCGTGGGTGCCGTGGGTGCCCATCCTGTCGATCCTGGCCTGCGTCTGGCTGATGCTCAACCTGTCGGAGGCCACCTGGCTGCGGTTCATCGTGTGGCTGATCCTCGGCTTCGTCATCTACTTCACCTACGGCCACTCACACAGTCGCCTCAAGACCGGGATCGGCAACCTCGAGAAGGCACCCGATGAACAAGAAACCCCATCGCCTTGACACTGCCGTGACGGGCCAGATAACCCCCGTTGTCGGCACGTCGCGCATCATGTCGCCTTCGGTGTCGTCCTGACTGCACCGGACGCGACCTGACAGACGACGTGACCACCGCGGTGGATGCAGGAAGGGTTCGCCCGGCATCCGTCGCGGTGTATGCCGGTCAACCGGTCCGGCCCTGCGCTCGAGCCCTCGATCGGCTCGGCCGGTCTGTGGGTGGACCGGTGGGGTTATAGGTCGCGAGCCAGCAGCGGCGGAAGGGTCCGGTCCATGACGGGGCTTGCCGTCTCGTACCCGTGAGCCAGCTGCAGAACGTCGTGGTCACCGTGGCGCGGGCCGATGATCTGGATCCCGGTCGGTAGCCCTCGCGCATCAAAGCCTGCGGGCATGGCGGCCACCGGGTGTCCCGCCATGGTCCACGGAACGACGGTCTCCATCCAGCGGTGGTAGGTGTCCATCGGTCGGCCGTTGACCGACTCGGGCCAGTGAATGGCCTTGTCGAACGGAAAGACCTGCGCGCTCGGCGCCACCACGTAGTCGTAGCTCTCGAAGAAGGTGACCAGGGCTGCGTACCAGGCGTCCCGAACGGCGGCCGCGCGGGTGAGGTCAAGGGCGCTCAGCTGCAGCCCGCGCTCGATCTCCCACACGAGCTCTGGCTTCATCAGGGCTCGCGTCGCGGCATCCTCGTACAGGGGCACGTAGCGCAGGTTCCCCCAGGAGCGCCACGCCAGGTAGGACCGCCAGATCTCGTGCGGGGCGAAGGCCGGCCGCGCCATCTCCACCTGACACCCGAGCTCTTCGAACGTCGCGAGCGCCGACTCGCACAAGGCCAATACCCCGGGTTCCGTCGCAAGATAGCCGTCCCAGTCCCCGACCCATGCGATCCGCGTCCCTCGATACTGCCGACCGAGGTCAGCCGCCAGGTACGCCGGGTCCTCGCCGATGCCGAGGGGCGCGCTGGCGTGCGGCCCCGACATCGTCGACAGCAGCATCGCCACGTCGGCCGTGGTGCGCCCCATCGGCCCGCTCACACTCCCGTAGGGGATGAAGCCCGGCTCCGGCACCCGGCCCCAGGAGGGTCGGACACCGATGACGTTGGTGAAAGCAGGCGGGTTGCGCAACGACCCCATGTTGTCCGACCCGTCGGCGACCGGGACCATCCGGGCCGCGAGGGCAGCCGCTGCGCCCCCGCTGCTGCCGCCTGCGGTGCGAGAGGGGTCGTAGGGGTTCCCTGTCGTGCCCCACACGTCGTTGTAGGTCTGGGACCCGAGGCCGAACTCCGGCGTGTTGGTCTTGCCGATGATGATGGCGCCAGCTGCCCGGATCCGGGCGACGACGAGGTCGTCGGTCTCGGCGATGCGGTCGGCGAAGATGCGTGACCCGCAGGTGTGGGCCAGCCCCTTGGCCGCTGCGAGGTCCTTGACCGCGTGCGGGAGGCCGTGCATCCAACCGCGGCTACGACCGACCGCCAGCTCGGCGTCGCGCTCCCCCGCCTCGGCCAGCAGATCCGTCCGGTCGCGGAGCGCCACGATCGCGTTGAGCACGGGGTTGTAGCGCTCGATCTGCGCCAGGAATGCGGTCATCACCTCGACGCACGAGACCTCCCGTCGGTGGATGAGGTCGGACAGCTCGAGCGCTGAATGCTCGACGAGAGCGGCCTGCTCGTCACTGGGGTCGCTCACACCTCACCTCACCTCACCGCGCGTCCGTGCGAAGCGCGCTGAGCAGCATCCGTCGGCGCGGGCAGGGCCCGATCGTCGGTGGCCCGTTCGGCTCACGCGAGCCGCAGGCGATGGGGGGTCGCTGCATCTCTCAGAGGCTAGTCCACCGTTGATCTGCAGCTCTCGAGCGCGAGCGGCCAACCGAACCGAGGGCACGCCATTGAATCGTGCCGGCGGTTCGACGACTCAGGCTGGTTGGTGCTGTCAGACGGAGCTCCCGCCCAGGGTCCAAACGCGACCTGCCGAAACGACGTCGACCGAAACGACGGCTGGTGGCCCCGACCCGGCTGTCACGGGCACCGCGCTGTCGGCGAGCCACGACGTCAGACGCCTGACGTCACCGGTGACGCATACGCGCGAGATCTCGCTCCGGCCCGCGGGGTGCCGCACCGGCGTGGTTCCGGGAAGCGGCGTCTGAGACCCCCACTCGATGAAGAACGGCAGATGGGGCTCGGCAGCAGCGTGTTCGACCCCAGCGAGCCTCCAGGCCAAGACCCGGCCATCATCCGTCTGCCGAGAGCCAGCCGACGCGGACAGCCCCAACCTGCTGCACACGGCGTCGAGATCGTCGGTGCGCACGGCCCATCCCAGTGGCGTCAAGCCGCCGCCATCGGGGTGAGCGGCTGCCACCCACCGCCCGAAGGCGCTTCGGGTAGCGACGTGCGCATCCACCACTGCTACCAGCTCCAGGTAGCTGCCACCCATCGGCACGATCCGGTTTGCCGTGCCCCAGGCCGGATGTCGCCCACCCGGGACGGACGCCAGCCCATGCGCGTCCTGAAGTTCCTGTGCGGCCAGCTCAAGGTCGGTCACCGCAAAAATGACATGGTCAAGGGGCACGCCGACGAGGCTAGCTGCCCGTCGCTGCGGAGAGGTGCTCACGACCTTGGGTAGCAGATGCCGCGAGTTGCCGGGTCACCGGCTCGAAGAAGTCAGTGGACGTTCGGGGTGGACGTGAAGGGACTCGAACCCATGACCTCTCGCGTGTGAAGCGAACGCTCTAACCAACTGAGCTACACGTCCGGGCGCCCGAGAAACGTCCTCGGGCGACGGAGGAACAATAGCCGGTCGAGCGCCACCACCGGTAATCGCCCGCCGACCGCCCCGCAACCTCGATAAATCAGTCGACTCCGGGTAGCTGCTCGAGGGGGCCCTGGATCCAGTCGGGCACCAGGTCGGGCACGCCCTGCCACGCGAAGTAGGCCCAGAAGAGCGCCCAGACGAGCACCAGGGTTGCCAGCGCCACGAGACCGCGCACCCAGACCGGCCGGGCCATGACCCAGTCGTTCCAGCGGCCCACCTGTCGTCGCGCGAAGTCGAGCACCCGTTGGGCGAACTCGAACTCACTGCCGAGGATGACGAGCCCGAAGAACACGACGAGCCAGCCCGGCCCGGGAGCCGGCACCATGATGAGGCCGACCACGGTGACAATGCCGCCGACCACCCCCACCGCAACCCGGTAGGCGAGATGGGTGGCGGGGTTGCGGCGCAGCTTCGCGCGCCAGGCCCAGCGGTCCTCATCCGCATCGAGAGTGATGTTGCGGTCGCTGTAGTCCACCGGCGTCCGCTGGGGTTTGTCACTCACGGGTCGAGCCTCCGTTCGGCCGCACGGCGGAAGATGTCCTGAAGACGTGCCGTCACCGGGCCCGGCACGGTGAGCTCTCGGTCATCGACGGCGTGCACCGGCAGGATGTCCTTGGTCGTGCTCGTGATGAACACCTCGTCGGCCCGACCCAGCACGTCGATCGAGAGGGCCTCCTGCTTCACGGGGATGCCGTTCTGCTCGGCCCACTCGATGGTCAGCTCGCGCGTGATGCCGGCCAGCGCCCCCGAGTCGAGCGGGGGGGTGCGCACCTCGCCGTCGACGACCACGAAGATGTTGCTGCCGGTGCACTCACACAGCTCGCCCCGGGTGTTGGCGAACACGGCCTCGACGGCTCCGACCTGCCGCGCGCGAGCGAGTGCGACGACGTTCTCGGCGTACGAGGTCGTCTTCAGTCCGGCTATCGCCGACCGTTCGTTGCGGGTGAACGGCACCACGGTGACCTTGGCGGATGCCGGTGGGCGCGGAACCGGCGCCGCGAGCACGATGTAGGTCAGGGCCGCGTCGCCCCGGTCGGAGCCGAGCGGGCCCACTCCCCCGGTGACGCTGAAGCGCAGCCGGCCGAAGTCGATGACGGGGCCGTCGAGCACGGCGGCGATTCCCTTACCGACGACTTCGAGGTCGGGCTCGGGCAGGCCCAGCCCTCGGGCGGAGCGCATCAGTCGACCCTGGTGACGGGTCAAGGCGAACGGCTCACCGGCGACGATCTTGACGGTCTCGAACACGCCGTCGCCCACAGTGACACCGTGGTCGAGGGCCGACAGGGACGGGCCGACGGGGTCCACGAGATCGCCGTTGACCCACACTCGAGTGCTGCTGTTCACCTTTCGCCTCCCCTGAGTCGGTGTGCTCACTCGGTGTTCATGGTGTCACAGCGATCGTGATGGCCAGGCCAGAAGGGTGACGTTTCAGGCGCGCCTCAGGGCAACCCAGGGCATCTCAGGAGCTTCTCAGTAGGTCACGGTGCCCGCAGCGAGCCCGACGAGGCGGGCCGCCTTGAGCTCGGTCTCGGCCCACTCGCCCTGAGGGTCTGAGTGCCAGGTGATGCCCGCACCGGTGCCGAAGCGCAGCCATCGCTCACCGGCGTCGTCGTGCTCGGCCCAGAACGTGCGGATGCCGACGGCGAGCTCGGCCTCAGACCGGTCGGCGTCGACCCAGCCGATGGCGCCGCAGTACGGGCCGCGCGGTGCAGTCTCGAGATCCGCAATGGCGGTCAGCGCGCTCGACTTCGGCGCCCCCGACACCGACCCGGGTGGGAACGCGGAGGCGAACATCGCCGGCCACGAGACGCCGGGCCGCAGCCGGCCGCTCACCGTCGAGACGAGATGCACCAGGCCCGGATGGGACTCGATCGCACAGAGCTCGTCGACCGCCACCGAGCCGGGTTCGCACACCCCGGAGAGGTCGTTGCGCATGAGGTCGACAATCATGATGTTCTCGGCGTGGTCCTTGGGCAGCATCGTCTCCGCCGTGGGCGCCGTGCCCTTGATGGGGCGGGTGACCACGCGGGACCCCCGACGTCGCAGGTAGAGCTCGGGCGAGGCGCTCACGACGTCGACCCCGGCCCCAACACAACGGATGCGCGCCGCATGCGGCGCCGGGTTGCCCGTCTGCAGAATGCGGTCGAGACCGTCGAGGTCGGCCTCGGGGTCGAGGGCATGGCTGACGACCCGGCACACGTTGACCTGGTAGACGGTTCCCGCCGCGATCCTCTCGCGCACCTGCTGGACCGCCGCGACATACGCGGCGTGGTCGAGAGAGCTGTTCCAGTGACGGTCGAGCGGAGACCATCTCGCCTCGGTCTCGGCAGGCGGCGCAGGTTGCCCGCGGCGTACGTCGGCGAAGCGGATCGCGGTGACGGCCCCTTCGAACGTGGCGACGACAGCCCAGAACCCCTCGTGCGAAACCGCTTCGAGCGCATCGGCACCGAAGCGCACGTCGACCACGCCGTGGGCGTGGCGGTCGGCGAAGCGGGCATGGTCCACGCCGCGATACTAGGCCCGGAAAGCCACCGGCCCGGAGGTGCGAGTCAGGCGTCGAGGGCCGTCTCGATGTCGCTTGCGATGGATGCCGGGTCGGTGTTCGGGGCGTAGCGCTGCAGCGCACTGCCGTCACGCGCCACGAGGAACTTGGTGAAGTTCCAGCGAATCTTGTTGCCGATCAGGCCGCCCTTCTGCGACCGCAGCCAGTCGAAGAGTGGGTGGGCGCTCGAGCCGTTGACCTCGACCTTGGCGAACATCGGGAAGCTCACGCCGTAGTTCTGCTGACAGAACTCCCCGATCTCGTCCTCGGTTCCGGGCTCCTGCCCACCGAACTGGTTGCACGGAAAGCCCAGCACCTGAAGTCCTCGGCCCCGGTAGGTCTCGTAGAGCGTCTCCAGCCCGGCGAGCTGGGGGGTGAAGCCGCACTGGCTCGCGGTGTTGACGACGAGTACGACGTCACCGCTGTACTCGCCGAGCGAACGGTTCTCGCCGCTCAGGGTGGTCGCGGTGAAGTCACCGAGAACGGCCACGGGAGTACCTCCTGGGTATCGAGGTCAGGTTGCGGTCAGGGTTCAGATCAGGGTTGAAGTGAGGGCTGGGGTCACGGTCGTGCTCTATGACGCTGGTGCGGTGCGAGCGTCGTATCGGATGCCGCCGAGGGTGACCGGCCCGCCGACCGGCTGCTACCGGTTGGCAGGTGCGCACCGGCAGGCCACTCGACCTGGGAGTTCGTACGACAGTGGCCGCTCGACCCGGAGTTCGCTGTCGACGATTCTGAGATTGGCTCCCCCATGGTGTGCGGCTTTTAAGACACGTCCCGCTCGGGGATCATGAGCCAGGCCCCACGCTGCCGCCTACGCGTGCTCAGCGTCGGGGTCGTTTCGAGGGGGCGGGGTCGGTCTGCGCTTCACCCACATGCCGATGAGCGTGAGACGCTCGTCGGCGACCTACGCCGTGACGATCCTGATGAATATTGAGCGCGGCTCGTACTAGACGTGCACATCGGGCTGGCTGTTTTGATTACTCAGTTAGCAAGACTCCACTCGTGGTCAGACCTCAGTCTCCGCGGCGGCTTCTGCTGCGGCAGCGGCCGACATGGCAGCCACTCGCGAGCTCTCTGCCCGCAGAAGAGCAATCTTTTGCTCAACGTCAGCCATAGAGAACCCGTGCCCTGGGCCGGCCGACGTAGCGGCATCCTGAGGCGTGCCAGCGCGCAAGGTGGCAAGCGTGTTCTCAATGTCGGTCAGAGTGTCGACGACCTGGTCCAGATTCAGTCCAGGACCAAGCTGGGGTGCCTGCGGATGCTCGCTACCGAGCAGCCGGAGCTGTTCGTCACGCAGGACCGCTGCCCACTCGTAGTTACTGTGATGACTGGCAACCTGCTCCTGGACCTTCAGTAGACGGAGCTTCTCCTGGTCAGTGTCTGCGATGGCCTCGGACAGAGGACGGAGACCCCTGACCTCTTTCCCCCGGCGGTGAGAACGACGCACGTCAGGCTCCTTTCGTTCGACGTAAACGAGTGCGCTGAGCTGATCGATTCCAACGTAACAAGTACTGCGTCGGTCAGACCTCAGTTCGCCAACGGCAACGCCAGCCTGGTAGCGACCGAGGAGTCCTTCTGACACCCTCGGCGCAGCCTCAACCGTACGGATGGCGACGGCCACCTGGGGCTGGGCGAAACGAAACTGTTGCCGACACGTCCCCATCTGCCGCGTTGAGGGCGGGACGCCCGATCTTTCAGCCGCGTTGAGGGCGGCTACGCTTGCCCGATCGTCAGCGTGAGACGTTCACCGGATCTGCCGCACGGCGCGCGGTCGTGCCGATGTGCGGACGTTGACTTTCGGCCAGCGATGGATCGTCGCGGGCAGTAACTGAGCGAGAAACGTCTCTGAAAGCGGTGCGCGCTCGTTGGCATTTCATAACGGTTGCGACTCACCCCCGTTCACTTAGGTGCCGTGGACGAGGATGAAGGCACAGTGGTGTGTCGGCTCCCGTGAGGTGGGGTCAGGGTGGAGGCGCAGTGCTGGGTTTGGCGTTCGCTCAGGTGCGGAACCGGCCCGGCCGGGCGGTGGCGTTGGTGGCGGGGATCCTGGTCGCGACGACGGCGTTCGTGGTGCTGCTGGGGGCTTCGGCGGCGTCACGGTTGCAGGCGACCGGGGTCGTGTCTGCCAATGCTCGCGGCGCGTATGACCTGTTGGTGCGCCCGATCGCGGCCGTGACGCCGGAGGAGACCAAGCGCGGGTTGGTGCGTTCGGACTACTTGTCGGGCACCTACGGGGGGATCTCGCGGGAGCAGCTGGCCCAGGTGCGCGACGTGTCCGGGGTGGAGGTGGCGGCTCCGATCGCGTTGATCGGGGTGGTGCGTCAGCAGGTGCGGGTGCCGGTGGCGATCCCGGGGGCCTCGTTGGACGGACCGAAGCAGCTGTACCGGCTCACGGTGACCCGGGTGACTGATCGGGGGCTCTCCCGGGTAGCCGGCATCCAGACGGAGTACACCTACGTGACCCCTGGCCCGCTCAAGCAGTGGGCGGGCGCCATCTATCCCGACCAGGCGTGGGGACCGCTGGAAAAACAAGCCTCGGGCAAGTGGGCGGTGGCGTGCCCGATGGAGATCTACAGCCGCGCACGGGACGTGTTCGCGCCAGAGGCGCAGTCGAACTTTGACTGCTGGTCCAAAGCCACCGGCCGGGTCCCTGTCGCCCCTTGGGATTACACCACGACCGGAGATCGCGCCGTGACCGGTTATGTGCTGTGGAACCAGCCGTTTCTGCTGGCCGCGATCGACCCGACGGCGGAGGCGGCGCTGGTGGGGTTGCCGGCAGCGGTGACCTCCGGCCGGGCCCTGACGGCGCAAGACGCGCCTCGACCCGCTACGGCGAAAGACACCGTGAAGCTGCCCACCCTGCAGGTACCAATTCTCCTGTCTTCGAAGGCGCAGGACGATGACACCGCCCAGGTCACGGTCGAACGCCTAGAACCGGACGCCCTGCAGGCGATGATGACCGGCACTGCGGCCCGGGAGCGGCTGAAGACGCTGGCTCAGTCGCAAGGGACGATCTTGTCTCAGAGCCGGGTGGTCTCACAGGCCGCCCTGAACGCGCTGGGAACCTCGTTGGACACCGCTGACGGAACCGAGGTGCGCAGGTACGCACAGCCGGGCCCAGTCTCCTTCACCAGTAACGAGGCGGGGACACTGACAGCGGAGCCGGTGCCGGCCGACCCGCTGAGCGGGTTGGCCGGGGAACAGCTCAGCGGCGTCGACGGCATCCGGGTTCCGTTGGACTTGAAGGACACCTGGTTCCGGAAGGTGGCCAACCGTGACTACGCGGGAAATACGACGATCCCGGTGACGTACGTGACGCGGGTGGGCTCGTTCGACCCGGCCAAACTGGATCTGGGGCCGGTGCTCTCGCGGATGCCGACCTCGTACGAGGCGCCGCCGGTGTCTGGGGCGGACGAGCGGTCCAAGGCCCTGTTGAAGGGGCAGACTCTCGCGCCGAACGAGAACATCGCCGGGTACGTCCAAGCCCCGCCGTTGATGCTGACCACGATGGCCGGGATCGACGCGTTCACCAACCCCACCTACTTCCCCCCCGACCCGCTCAGCACCTCGACGGTCGATACGAACACTCACCCGATCTCCGCGATCCGGGTCCGGGTGGCCGGCGTGACCGGGATCGACCCGGTCTCCCGGGAACGGGTCCGGGTCGTGGCCCAACGGTTGGAGGCGCTGGGGTTACGCGTCGACATCACCGTCGGGTCCTCCCCGGCCCCGGTACGCACCACCCTGCCCGCCGGATCCTTGGGCCGCCCAGTGCTGGCGTTGGCGGAGAACTGGACGAAGAAGGGCGTCGCCGTGGCGATTGTGAAGGCGGTCGACACCAAAAGCGTGGCCCTGTTCGGGCTGATCCTGCTGGTGTGCGCGTTGACCGTCGCCAACGCCGCCTCCGCCGCGGTCCGGGCCCGGCGCACCGAGCTCGGGGTGCTGGCCTCCATCGGGTGGTCACCACCGCGTCTGGCCGCGATGGTGCTGGCCGAACTGGCGCTGATCGGGGTGGCCGCCGGGACCGCCGGCGCGGTCTTGTCCTTCCCGGTGGCCTGGGCCAGCGGCCTGGACATCTCCCCAGCAAGAGCCGCCCTGGCGATCCCCGCCGCGACCGGGCTGGCGATCCTGGCCGGGATCATTCCCGCGGTCCGCGCGGCCCGCGCCGACCCTGGCGCGGCGGTCCGGCCCGTCATCGCCTCGACCGGGCGGGCCCGCCCGGTCCGGGGCGTGTTCTCCCTTGCCGTCACGAACCTGGCCCGGGTCCCCGCCCGGAGCCTGCTCGGCGCGGCCAGCCTCGCGGTCGGGGTCGCCGCCCTGGCCGTGCTGGCCGGGATCACCCTCGCGTTCCAGGGCGCGGTCACCGGAACCCTGCTCGGGGACGCGGTCACCGTCCAGGTCCGAGGGGTCGACGTCGCCGCCGTGGTCGCGATGGTCGCCCTCGGGATCTTCTCCGTCGCCGACGTGGTCTACCTCAACCTGAAGGAACGCGCCGCCGAGTTCGCGACCCTCCGGGCCATCGGGTGGGGTGAAGGGCCCCTGTCCAGGTTGGTGGCCTACGAAGGCCTGCTGATCGGGCTGGCCGGGTCACTGGCCGGGGCCGGTGCCGGCCTGGGGGTGGTGCGCCTGCTCGGCGCGCCGATCACCCCCACCCTGCTGACCGCCGTCGGCGGGGCCGCCGTCGTCGGCACCCTCTCCGCCGCGGCCGCGACCCTGGCCCCGACCATGGCGCTACGCCGGTTGCCGACCATCGAAGTCATCGCCGAAGAATGACCCCCACCCCGCCCGCTGACCCCGTCCCGCATCGACTATCGCCGCTAGGAAGGAGACCCCGCCCATGATCGGTCTGCCCCGACGGAACCGGACCCAACCCACCGGCACCCAGCACCCCCACCACACCGAGGGGGAAGACAATGCTGCCGCTCTCGTGGACGACCCCGCGCAGGTCAGCCACCCGTCAGTGGCTTCTGAAGGGCCTGCCGGGGCGAGGGTGGTGGTGCGGGGCCTGGCCAAGCGCTACCAGCTCACCCCGGAGGTCACCATTACCGCCGCCGACGGTATCGACCTGGACGTTGAGCCTGGCCAGATCACCGCCGTCACCGGACCCTCCGGGTCAGGCAAGTCGACGCTGCTGCACCTGATCGGTGCGATCGACCGCCCCGACGCCGGCACCATCACCGTCGATGACACCGAGGTCACCACATTGACCCGGGGCGCGCTGGCCCGGTACCGGCGCGGCATCGGGTTCGTCTTCCAGCGCTACAACCTGCTGCCCGCCCTGACCGCCCTGGACAACGTCACCGCCGCCGTGCTGCCCTACCCCACCGACTTCGACAAGAAGTCCCGCGCCGCCGCGCTGCTGGCCCAGGTCGGGCTCGCCGGCCGGGAGAACTCCCTCCCCTCCCGCCTATCCGGCGGGCAGCAGCAACGCGTCGCGATCGCCCGCGCCCTGATCGGGCGCCCCCGCCTCATCCTGGCCGACGAACCCACCGGCAACCTCGACTCCCACACCGGCGCTGAGATCTTGGCGCTGCTCCTCGGCCTGCGCGACACCGAAGGTGTGACCATCATGATCGCCACCCACGACCACCAGATCGCCGACACCGCCGACACCACCATCCACATCACCGACGGCCAAATCACCCCCGGCCCTGTCACCGGCGCCAGCGCGATCGACACAGCGCCATGATGACGTCCCCGGCCAGGACGAGAGCCATATCTCAACGAGACGAACCCATCGTCAATCCTCCTCACCAGCGGCTCAAGGTCCCACAACCACCGTTAGTAGGACAGTCCCTCGGACACACCCGGCGAGCGAGGTGTGACTGAAGCGTGATGGGCGGATCGTTCCGTTCGCGAGTGCGGATCTTTACTGTGACGAGGGTTCGTTAGCGTCCAAGCGATGGGGGCCAGTGGTGCTGGTGCTACGGCGACTGGTCCGCGATTGGCGCCGGGCTGCAGCGACCGGCCTGACTGTCCTGCTGGCGGTGGTTGCATTCGTGGTGTTGACGGGGTCAGCGCAGCAGTCCCGGTTGGAGGTGACCGCGACGGTCGATGCGAACTACCGCTCCTCCTACGACATCTTGGTGCGCCCGAAGCAGTCCAAGACCCCGATTGAGGCTTCGACGGGCCGGGTGAGACCGAACTACCTGTCTGGGCTGTATGGCGGGATTACCACCGCGCAGTCCGATGCTGTGGCCACGGTCGCGGGTGTCGAGATCTCGGCGCCCATCGCGATGGTCGGTCAGGTTTTCCAGTCGGTCGATGTCCCCGTCGATATCACTGACCTGGTGGGCGATGCCGGGCCGGCGCTGGTCCGGCTCTCGTCATCAGAGACCTCGATGCGGGGCCTGGCCACGACGCCCGGCCCCGCGGGTTACGTCTACGTCGGTGACGGGGTCGAGCTCGACCTGAACAGTGACGACACCCCGGTGCTGGAGAAGCAGGGCCCGCGTGGCGTGCCGGTCTGTCAAGACCTGCGGCGCGGAACGCAGGTCGGTAGTCCTTTCGACCGGCAGAACACCTGGGACCCTACCTGCTACGACCGCAGCACCGGCCGCTCAGGGATGGACTGGCCACAGCAGCCGGGCCGGTTCCTGGCCACGGTTCGGATGTCGTTCCCGGTCACTATCGCCGCGATCGACCCCGTCGCTGAGGCGGCTCTGACCGGTTTGGACAAAGCCGTGGTCTCTGGCCGCTACCTGCAGGCCGACGACGCCGCAGCCACGGTGAAGAACCAGCTGTCCGTCCCGATGATCGCCTCCTCACGGTCCCTGGTCGACCAGGTCGACACCGTGAAGCTG
This sequence comes from Humibacillus sp., assembly GCA_030452985.1. Lineage (GTDB taxonomy): Bacteria > Actinomycetota > Actinomycetes > Actinomycetales > Dermatophilaceae > DSM-29435. Next base: position 2,581 of record JAKDLG010000055.1, on the reverse strand, counting down.
GACAAGCTTGACGCCGCCGCTGTTGCTTCGTTGCGCCAGGGCCCCTCCCGGGAAGCAACCCGCACCATGATCGAAGCGGCTCGGCCGGTGAGCTCACGCTCGGTGACGATCACGGCCGCACAGGCACATGCCGTCTGGGTCCAGGGACGCGATCGTGGGCCAGGGCAGAAGGGGATCATCTACCCCCTCGCGTTGTTCGCTCCGACACCTGTCACCTATGACCAGTCCGCCGGCGGGCCACTGCGCCCGCGGCCGGTGAAGGTCGATCCCACTGTGTGGTTGAGCACGGTCTTCGTCAACGTCCCGTTCGTGGCTGCCCCAGCCGCGGCCACCGACACCGGCTACCGCGACATCGCGCCCGCCCCTGCCGTCGGGGGCAACGATGCGGACTACACGCCCCTGTTGCGCACCTACGGCACGTTCGACCCGACCAAGATCCGGTCGTTCTCGGAGCTGTCGAAGCTGCCGTTGGAGACCTACCAGCCGCCCGTGGTCACCGGCAGCGACGCCGCCACCCGTACTCTGCTGCACGGAAAAACGTTGGCCCCCGACGCGAACCCGTCAGGTTACGTGCAGAACCCGCCACTGTTGCTGACCACGTTGAAAGCGCTACCGACCCTACTGTCGACTCGGGCGTTCGACTGGCCGGCCGACAGCAAGACGCCCACGGCACCGATCAGCGCGGTACGGGTCCGGGTCGCGGGTGTGACCGGGGCCGACCCGGCCAGTCGGGAACGGATCCGCCTAACCGCCGAGCGCATCGTGAAAGCCACCGGCCTCGACGTCGACATCACCGTCGGGTCCTCCCCCCCCCCGGCACCCCTGCACCCGCCCGCCACCGCCCACGGCCCTCCGCCGCTGCTGGTGACAGAGAACTGGGTCCAGAAAGGTGTCGCCGCCACCATCACCTCCGCGGTCGACCGCAAGAGCCTGACCCTGTTCATCCTCATCCTCGTCACCACCGCCCTGGCCGTCTCGATCAGCGCCAACGCCTCCGTCCGTTCCCGCCGCACCGAGCTCGGGGTACTGGCCTGCATCGGTTGGCGCCCGGGCTTGCTGACCCGCACCGTGCTCGGTGAGCTGCTCGCTATCGGCGCCGTGGCCGGTGTGGTCGGCGCCCTGGTCGCCGTCCCGGTCGGCGCGGCGTTCGGGACCCAAGTCCCCGCCGCCCGGGCCGCGTTGGCGGTCCCGGCCGCGATCGTGTTGACGGTGCTGGCCGGGCTGGTCCCCGCGCTACGCGCGGCACGGGCCACCCCCGCGGACGCTGTGCGCCCGGCCGTCACCGAGCGGCCGGTTCCGGGTGCGGCTCCGCGGCCCGGCTTCCATGGCGGTCAACTACGTGGCCCGCACCCCCGCCCGGGCGGTCACCGGCGCCATCGCCCTGGCCATGGGCGTCGCCGCCCTGACCGCGTTGACGGGGATCACCGTCGCGTTCCAAGGCTCCGTGGTCGGCACTCTTCTCGGGGACGCCGTATCGGTCCAGGTCCGCGGCGCCGACCTCGTCGCCGCGGGTGTGATGACCGTCATCGGGCTCGGGTGTCTGCTCGACATCCTCTACCTCGACCTGCGAGAACAAGGCGCCCGGTACGCCTCCCTGCAAGCCTCCGGGTGGCGCGACACCACCCTGACCCGGCTCATCGTCGGTCAAGCCGCCCTGATCGGGACCCTCGGCGCGATCCTCGGCGCTGGGCTCGGCCTGGCCGCCGTCGCGGTCCTGACCCCCCTCACCGCCCAGGTCGTGCTCGTCGGGGCTCTCATCGCCGGCGCCGGGATCGGACTCACCTGCCTCCTCGCAGTGCTGCCCGCCCGCCGGCTCCGCACCCTGCCCACCGCGCAGCTGCTCGCCCAAGAATGAACCAGGAGCAATGACCGATGCCGAACACCGACCGCAACACGACTGCTACCCCCGGGCAGACGGCATCCAGCGCCGGTGGGGTGGGGGTGCGCCTCGAGGGAGTGAGCAAGACCTACCGCCTCGGTGACGGCAGCACCCTGACCGCCGCCGATGACATCACCCTGAGCATCGAGGCCGGCCGGTTCACCGCGGTCGTCGGCGCGTCCGGGTCGGGCAAATCGACCCTGCTGCACCTCATCGGAGCCATCGACCGCCCCGACACGGGCAGCATCACCGTCGGCGACCAGGACATCACCGCCCTCAACCGGCGCCAGCTGGCCGACTACCGCTCCCGGATCGGGTTCGTCTTCCAACAGTTCCACCTCCTCCCTGCGCTGACCGTGACCGATAACGTGCTCGCCCCGCTCGTCGCGCGTAAGACCAGCTACGACCGCCACCGGCGCGCCGCCGAGCTGATCGACGCCGTCGGGCTCACCGGCCGCGAGTCCGCGGTCCCGTCACAGCTCTCCGGCGGGCAGCAGCAACGCGTCGCGATCGCACGCGCCCTGATCGCCAACCCCTCCGTGATCCTGGCCGACGAACCCACCGGCAACCTCGACTCCCACACCAGCGCCGAGATCCTCGAGCTCCTGCGCAGTCTGCAACACGACCACGCCACCACGCTGATCATGGCCACCCACGACCACCAGATCGCCGACACCGCCGACACCACCATCCACATCACCG
>JAKDLG010000227.1 GCA_030452985.1 Humibacillus sp. | reverse complement strand
GTCTTGGCCGCCGTCTTGGTGGCAGCGGACTTGGCCGGTGCCGTGGCCGATCCAGCGGTGGCACGCGAGGCGGCCGACTCTGTGCGAGAGAGCTTCTTGGCCCCGGAGACAACGTGCTTGAAGTTCGTTCCGGACCGGAACTTCGGCACCTTGGTCTTCTTGATCTTGACCGTCTCACCGGTCTTCGGGTTGCGACCCGTGCGTGCGGCGCGCTCGACCCGCTCGAAGGTACCGAACCCGGTGATCCCGACCTTCCCACCCTTGGCGACCTCGCGGATGACGATGTCGAGAAGAGCCTCGAGCGAATCGGAAGCGACCTTCTTGCTGCCCAGCTTCACCTCAAGGGCATCGATCAGTTCTGCCTTGTTCACGTCTTCCCCTCCAGAGGACTGTCGAGGTCAACGACCCGACGTTACGTCCGGATCCAGTCCGGTTAGAGACAGACGTTAAACGCAGTTTGGCGCGAGGTCCACCACATCTGGAGGCATTTGCTTGTGTCGCAAGGGCATTGAGGATACTCAGGGGCGGTCGCACAGCACCCCTCGACGCCGGACCTCGGGCCTCAACCAGCCTGAGAAAATGCCGAAAGCCCTTGTTCGACAAGGGCTTTCGGCAAAGGGGTGACACTGCCTCGATCGGCTTCAGGTCAAGGTGGTGACCGGCTTGTGGCTCGGGCGAGTCTTTTCGAACTCGGTGACCTCTTCTTCGTGTCGCAGGGTCAAGCCGATGTCATCGAGCCCCTCGAGCAGGCGCCAGCGGGTGTAGTCGTCGATGTCGAAGGGCGCGACGATCTCTCCCGCCTGGACGGTCCGGGCGAGCAGGTCGACGGTGATCTCGGCACCCGGGTTGTTGTCGAGGAACTTCCAGATCAGCTCGACGTTGTCCTGGGACACGATGGCCGTGAGCAGCCCTGCCTTGCCGCTGTTCCCCCGGAAGATGTCGGCGAAGCGAGAGCTGACGACGACCCGGAAGCCGTAGTTCATCAGGGCCCAGACGGCGTGTTCACGGCTCGAACCGGTGCCGAAGTCAGGACCGGCCACGAGAACCGACCCGGCTGCGTACACCGGGTTGTTGAGCACGAAGGACTCGTCCTTGCGCCAGGCCGCGAACAGGCCGTCTTCGAAGCCGGTGCGGGTGACCCGCTTGAGGTACTCGGCCGGGATGATCTGGTCGGTGTCGACGTTGCTGCGGCGAAGCGGCACCCCGACGCCGGTGTGGGTCTCGAACTTGTCCATGGCTCAGGCCTCCTGGGTGGCGCTCGAGGTCCCGAGGCCGGCCAGGTCGGCCGGGCTCGACAGGGTGCCACGGATCGCGGTGGCGGCGGCGACGAGGGGACTGACCAGGTGGGTCCGTCCGCCCTTGCCCTGCCGGCCCTCGAAGTTGCGGTTCGACGTCGACGCGCTGCGCTCGCCCGGCGAGAGGGTGTCGGGGTTCATGCCCAGGCACATCGAACAGCCGGGAAGACGCCACTCGGCTCCCGCCGCGATGAAGACGGCGTCGAGCCCCTCCGCCTCGGCCTGCAGCCGCACCCTGGCCGAGCCGGGGACCACGAGCATGCGCACGCTCTCGGCGACCTGGTGGCCCTTGACGACCGCCGCCGCGGCTCGCAGGTCCTCGATGCGGCCGTTCGTGCACGAGCCGACGAAAACGGTGTCGATGCTGATGTCGCGCAGCCTCGTACCCGGCTCGAGGTCCATGTAGGCCAGCGCGTTCGCAGCGGACATTCGGTCGCTCTCGTCGGCGAACGACTCCGGGTCGGGCACGGAGTCGGCCAGGGGAAGGCCCTGACCCGGGTTGGTCCCCCAGGTGACGAAGGGCGTCAGGTCGGACGCGTCGAGCTCGACCTGCTCGTCGAACTCGGCGTCGTCGTCAGTGCGCAGCGCCGTCCACTCGGCCACGGCGGCATCCCAGTCGGCCCCCTGGGGCGCGTGCTGCCGGCCTTTGAGGTAGTCGAAGGTCGTCTGGTCGGGGGCGATCATGCCCGCCCGGGCACCGGCCTCGATCGACATGTTGCACACCGTCATCCGGGCTTCCATCGAGAGCGCCTCGATGGCCTCACCGCGGTACTCGATGACGTAGCCCTGACCGCCGCCGGTGCCGATCTTGGCGATCACCGCGAGCACGATGTCCTTGGCGGTGACCCCCTCGTGCAGGTGTCCGACGACGTTCACCGCGAGCGTGCGGAACGGTCGCAGCGACAGCGTCTGGGTGGCGAGCACGTGCTCGACCTCGGAGGTGCCGATGCCGAGGGCCAGCGCCCCGAAGGCACCATGCGTCGAGGTGTGGCTGTCACCACACACGACGGTCATGCCTGGCTGGGTCAGCCCGAGCTGGGGCCCGACGACATGGACGATGCCCTGGTCGACGTCACCCATCGGGTAGAGGCGCAGGCCGAACTCCTCGCAGTTGCGCCGGAGCGTGTCGACCTGGATCTTGGACACCGGGTCGGTGATCGGACCCGGAGTGGTGGGCACGTTGTGGTCCTCGGTGGCCAGGGTCAGGTCGGGGCGGCGAACCGGGCGCCCGGCGAGGCGCAAGCCGTCGAAGGCCTGGGGGCTGGTGACCTCGTGCAACAGGTGCAGATCGATGTAGAGGAGGTCGGGCTCACCCTCGGCTCGTCGCACCACGTGTGCGTCCCAGACCTTCTCGGCCAGCGTCCCAGACATGGCATCCCTCCGCGTTGTCTTCCGGTGTCTTCCCGGACCGAGCGACCGTATTAACGGTCGCCCTCGACACCGTTCCCGTACAGCGTGGACCTTTGTGGGGACCTCGGAATTGACGTCTCATTGCCTGAGACGGCAATATCAATGCATGGACACCTCATCTGGGGTCGGAGTTCTCGACAAGGCGGCCACGGTGCTGGGCGCTCTCGAGGCAGGCCCGGCCACCCTTGCCCAGCTCGTCGGCGCCACCGGTCTGGCCCGACCGACGGCGCACCGGCTGGCGGTCGCGCTCGAGCACCATCGTCTGGTCTCGCGCGACATGCAGGGCCGCTTCGTGCTGGGTCCACGCCTCGGCGAGCTGGCGTCCGCGGCCGGCGAGGACCGCCTGCTCGCGGCGGCCGGGCCGGTGCTCGGGGCGTTGCGCGACCACACCAACGAGAGCGCACAGCTCTTCCGCCGGCAGGGCGACCAGCGCATCTGTGTCGCCGCCGCCGAGCGACCGGTCGGGTTGCGCGACTCCATCCCGGTCGGCGCCACGCTCTCGATGCTGGCCGGCTCGGCCGCTCAGGTGCTGCTGGCGTGGGAGGAGCCCGACCGCCTCCACCGGGGCCTGCAGGGGGCGGCCTTCACCGCGACGGCCCTCTCGGGTGTTCGTCGGCGCGGGTGGGCCCAGAGCGTGGCCGAACGAGAGGCAGGAGTGGCCTCGGTCTCGGCGCCCGTGCGCGGGCCCTCGGGGCGGGTCGTCGCCGCCGTCTCGATCTCGGGCCCCATTGAGCGGCTCTCGCGCCAGCCCGGCCGGCTGCACGCGGCCACGGTGATGGCCGGCGCGAACAAGCTGACCGAGGTGCTCCGTCGCCACCACGCCACCTCCCAGCAACAGCAGCAGGACCACAACGTCTGACGGAGACTGTCAGACGGCCACCCCGCGGGCACCTCAGCGCTGATTTCCCCGCAGGCAGGCCCGAACCACCCGACATCCCTCCTGACCTCGCCAGGCAACGGAACGGTCACGATCTGACCCTGCGGAGGGGCCCTGACAACCACAATGGCCCTCAGCGCGTCACCCTGATCAATGCACACCACCACCAGGGTGGGGTGACGTGCCTGGGCACGGACGGCATCAGGGGGTAACCATGCAGCAGCATCGAGGGCGCGCACGTGTCATGAAGGGCGCGCTCGGCGCACTGGGGGCCCTGTCCATCGCGCTCACGACGGCCTGCAGCGCCGCACCCGACACTGCCGCTACCGCCGCGACCAAGGTGAGCATCACCGCGGCCGGCACCTCCCCGGGCACGAGCACGCCTGCCGCACCCACCCAGAGCACGTCGGTGCCCACCACATCACCGTCCACCAGGCCGGTGACGGCGCCAACCACCTCAGCCTCGCCCAAACCCGCGCCCAAACCCTCACCGAAATCCGCAGCGAAGCCCGTGAGCCGCCCCAAGCCCTCGCCGACACCGTCGAAAACCGTCGAACCGGCCAAGCCCGCCCCACCGGTCAGGATCATCCTGAGGGCCGGGAACACGGGAAGCATGGTGCGCTCACTCCAAGCCCGCCTGCGCCAGATCGGCTGGTTCACCGGCGACGTCTCGGATCTCTACGGGAGGAGGACCACGGCATCCGTTCGCGGGTTTCAGGCCAAGCGCGGGTTCGACGCCACGGGCAGGCTCGACGAGACGACCTGGAACCGGCTGGTCGCGATGACCCACCGGCCCACCTCCGACGAGCTCGACAACGTCAAGCCCAAGCCTGAGGCGCCCACGCCCACCACCCCCACGAAACCGAAACCGAAACCGGCCAAGCCCGCCGGCATGAGCTGGGACGAGGACGCTCGATGCCTGACCGGCCGGGTGATGTGCGTCAGCAAGTCGACGAGCATGCTCACGTGGGTCATCGACGGCCAGCCCCAGTACCAGTTCCCGGTGCGGTTCGGCAGCGCCGACCTGCCGACCCGCGAGGGGGTCTTCCCCGTGTACCGCAAGGCCCGTGAGATCGTCTCGAACGTCGACCAGTCGCTGATGCCGTTCAGCATGTTCTTCTCGGGGGGGCAGGCGGTGCACTACTCCGCCAACTTCGCCCGACTGGGCTACAACGGCAACTCGCACGGCTGCGTCAACGTGCGCGACTGGAACGGCATCGCTCGGCTCTACGCCGCCGTGAACCTCGGCGACAAGGTCGTCGTCCACTGGTGAAGCCGGCTGTCGCAACGGTCGTAGGCTGACGGGAGAAGTCACCCCGAGGCCCTGACGACGTGGAGGTACCGTGCTCAAAGTTGGTTGGAAGGCGTCGGCCGAGCAGTTCGGCCCGCGCGAGCTGGTCACCTACGCCGTGCAGGCCGAGCACGTGGGCCTTGACTCGGTGTTCATCTCCGACCACTTCCAGCCGTGGCGCCACCACGACGGGCACGCCCCGTTCGCCATGTCGTGGCTGGCCGCCGTGGGCGAGCGAACCGAACGGGTGCAGCTCGGCACCTCGGTGATGACCCCGACGTTCCGCTACAACCCCGCCGTCGTCGCTCAGGCGTTCGGCACGCTGGGTGCGCTCAACCCGGGCCGGGTCGTTCTCGGCATCGGCACGGGAGAGGCTCTCAACGAGGTCGCGGTCGGCGCTGCCGGGTCGCCCTGGCCCGAGTTCAAGGAGCGCTTCGCTCGCCTGCGTGAGGCCGTCACCCTCATGCGAGAGCTGTGGACGCAGGATCGGGTCACCTTCGAGGGTGACTACTACCGCACGCACGACGCCACGATCTACGACCGGCCCGACCAGCCTGTCCCGATCTACGTCGCGGCCGGTGGCCCGCTCGTGGCCCGCTACGCCGGGCGGGCCGCCGACGGGTTCATCTGCACCTCCGGCAAGGGGCGCGAGCTCTACGAGGAGAAGCTGCTGCCCGCCGTCGACGAGGGCCTGGCCAAGTCTGAGCGAACCCGGCACGACATCGACAAGATGATCGAGATCAAGCTCAGCTACGACCGCGACCACGACGCGGCCGTGCACAACTGCCGGTTCTGGGCTCCCCTGTCGCTCACCGCTGAGCAGAAGCACGGCGTGCACGACCCCGTCGAGATGGAGCGGCTCGCCGACGAGCTGAGCGACGAGCAGATCGCGTCGCGCTGGATCGTGGCGAGCGACCCGGCCGACGTGGTCGAGCAGATCAGGCCGTACGTCGAGTGGGGCTTCAACCACCTCGTCATTCATGCGCCGGGGCACGACCAGGCCCGCTTTCTGGACCAGTTCTCGGCCGACGTGCTCCCGCCCCTGCGCGAGCTCGGCTGACGACGCCGTTCGGTGCCGCTGCACGACGACCCGTGCGTGAGGAGTGACGCCAAGGTGGGTACGTCGCGGTCATGACTGAATCGAACACATCTTCGAACGACCAGGCCCCGACCGGCGACGCCAGTGGCGTCATCGGCGGTACCGGCGACGCCAGCGACGCCAGCGACGCCAGCGGCATCATCGGCGGCACCAGCGGCGACGGCGCCATCAAGGACACCGACGACTGGGTGACCGGTGACGAGCCGATGACGGGCGCTCAGCGCAGCTACCTCGAGACGCTGGCCCGAGAGGCGGGCGAGACCCTCTCGGCCGACCTCACCAAGGCCCAGGCGTCAGAGCACATCGACCGGCTCCAGAGCACCACCGGTCGCGGGGCCGGCTCCTGACCGGCCGACACTCACGCGGCTCGGCCGAGGCGCGCTTGTCGACGCCCTGAGGTCTCATGCCGGCCGAACGCGGCGGCGAGACCGGTGAGCGGCATATCGACGTAGAGGCTCTCGGCACCGCCGGCCGGGACGGCGTACGTCTCGTGCCAGATGCCGACCGCGCCGCCGCTTCCCTTCCCGCGACGGTAGAACTGGAGCCAGGCCGGTCGGTGGGCCCGATCCGGGTCGTGCGCGTAGGCGTAGATGTCGTCGACACTGCGCCAGTACTGCACCAGCGTGGGCCCGCCGAGACCGACGAGGGTGCGGTGCGACAGGAACCCCGGATGCGCTCCCTCACCCCGTTCCGCCGCCGCCTTGGCCGTGTACAGCTCGGTGAGCATCGGGGCCATGGCCGCGAACGTCGGCATCCAGAGGTCGGGGCGCCACGGACGGTTGACGCGCAGGCCGATGAGGAAGACCGCCAGGTCACCGTCGTCGTCATGGGTGTGGCTCTCGTGCATCGACATGCCGATCTCCTTAAGGTCTGGAACTATCCAATGATGGACACTGCTACTATCCAAAGTCAAGGAGGTGGCCGTGAAGGTCTCTGAGCTGGCGGCGCGATCCGGTGTGACCATCGCGTCGGTCAAGTACTACATCCGTATCGGGCTGCTCCATCCCGGCGTGGCCCAGAGCGCCACCCGTGCCGAGTACGACGAGACCCACCTCGAGCGGGTACGCCTGATCCGTACGCTCGCCGAGGTCGGCGGGCTCTCGATAGAGCGCATCGGCGAGGTGGCGGCGGCTCTGGACGACCCGCCCGAGAGCCGGCACGAGCTGCTGGGCACGGCGCACGAGGTGCTGCGCGACGGTGACCCTCGAGCGGTATCGGCATCGGCCCAGCACCTGGTCGACGCCATCGTGCCCGCCTGCCCACCCACCGCCCCGT
>JAKDLG010000226.1 GCA_030452985.1 Humibacillus sp. | reverse complement strand
GCGCCCCTCCGGCCCCCCACCCCCCCACCCCCCCCCCCCCCCTGCCCCCCCGGCCTCGCGGCCTTTGCGGGTCCCACTAATCGTCCTCTCGACGGTTCAGCGGCCGGCCGGGGTGAGGCCGAGGGAGCGGCCGGCGAGGCCACGGGCCCGGGCCGAGAGGCCCTTGGCGATACCGCGCAGAGCGACGGCGGCCGCGGTGTCGGGCTCGCCGATGACCACGGGGGTGCCGGTGTCGCCGCCCTCGCGCACCCGGGTGTCGAGGGGGATCTGGCCGAGCAGCGCCACCGGCGCACCGATGCTGATCGTCAGTGAGTCGGCGACCCGCTGGCCGCCGCCGGAGCCGAAGATCTCCTGACGGGAGCCGTCGGGCAGCTCGAGCCACGACATGTTCTCGATGACCCCGGCCACGCGCTGATGGGTCTGCAGGGCGATAGAACCCGCCCGCTCGGCCACCTCGGCGGCGGCCTGCTGCGGCGTCGTCACGACGAGGATCTCGGCGCTGGGCACGAGCTGGGCCACCGAGATCGCGATGTCACCGGTGCCCGGGGGCAGGTCGAGCAGCAGCACGTCGAGGTCACCCCAGAACACGTCGGCCAGAAACTGCTGCAGGGCGCGGTGCAGCATGGGTCCGCGCCACACCACCGGTTGGTTGCCCGGCACGAACATGCCGATCGAGATGACCTTCACCTCGTGCGCGATGGGCGGCAGGATCATGTCGTCGACCTGGGTCGGGCGCTGCTCGACCCCGAGCATCCGGGGCACCGAGAAGCCGTAGACGTCGGCGTCGACGACCCCGACGCGCAGACCCTGCTCGGCCATGGCCACCGCAAGGTTCACGGTGACCGACGACTTGCCGACGCCGCCCTTGCCGGAGGCCACCGCGTACACCCGGGTCAGCGAGTTCGGCTTGGCGAACGGGATCTCCTTCTCGGGAGCGCCTCCGCGCAGCTGTGAGCGCAGCTCGGCGCGCTGCTCCTCACTCATGACGTCGAGCTCCACCGCAACTGAGGTCACGCCGGGCAGGGCCAGCAGGGCGTTGCTGGTGTCTCTGGTCAGCGTCTCCTTCATCGGGCACCCCGCCACGGTGAGGAAGATCGCGAGCGCCACTGCACCGGCCTCATCGACCTCGACGGACTTGACCATCCCCAGCTCGGTGATCGGTTTGCGGATCTCGGGGTCGTCTACCTTCGACAGGGCGGTCAGCATGGCATCGCGGGAGGGCACAGACATGCCTTCATCGTATGTTGCCTCGGATCTCGCGCTGACCGGCACCGACCGGCACCGACGGGCAGGTGCCGGTCGGTGCCGGCCAGTGGGGCGGGTCAGGCGGAGAGGTCGTCGTCGGAGCGACGGATCAGCGAGCGGTCCTCCAGCTCGTCGAGCAGGCTTCGCAGCTCTGAACGGACGAAGTCCCTGGTGGCCTGCTCACGCAGGGCCAGGCGCAGCGAGGCCACCTCCCGGGTGAGGAACTCGGTGTCCGCGAGGTTGCGCTCGTCGCGGGCGCGGTCCTGCTCGAGCCCGACCCGGTCGCGGTCGGCCTGTCGGTTCTGGGCGAGCAGGATGAGGGGCGCGGCGTACGACGCCTGGGTGGAGAAGAAGAGGTTGAGCAGAATGAAGGGATAGGGGTCCCAGTTGAGGCCCCAGAGGCCGACGACGTTGATGGTGATCCACACGATGATGAAGAGAGTCATGTAGGCCAGGAACTGGGCGGTGCCCATGAAGCGGGCGAACTTCTCCGCCACGACCCCGAAGGTCTCCTGCGTCCACGTCACCCGGGGGAGCAGGCTCGCGCGCTGTTCCTGCGGCTGGTCGAGCTTGTCCGTGCGACTGGCTCTCCTTGGACGTCGGTCACTCACGGCTTCACCTCCAGCTCGTGCCGCTCCTCACGCCAGTCCTCCGGGAGGATGTGGTCGAGCACGTCGTCGACGGTGACCGCTCCGATCAGCCGGTTGTCGTCGTCGATGACCGGGAGCGAGACGAGGTTGTAGGTCGCCAGGGTGCGGGTGATCGTCTCGAGCGAGGCGGATGCCGATACCGGTTCGATCTCCTTGTCGATGATCGACCCCACGGCCCCGTGGGGCGGCTCACGCAACAGACGCTGGATGTGGACGAGCCCAAGGTAGCGGCCGGTGGGCGCCTCGAGGGGCGGGCGGCATACAAAGATCATGGACGCGAGGGCGGGCGCGTACTCCTCGCGTCGCACGGTGGCCAGGGCCTCCGCGATGGTCGCCTCGGGGCCGAGCACCACCGGCTCGGTCGTCATCATGCCGCCGGCGGTGTTCTCGTCGTAGGTCAGCAGTCGCCGCAGCGGCTCGGCGTCGTCGGGCTCCATCAGCTGGAGCAACGCCTCGGCCTGCTCGGGCGGAAGGTCGGCGAGCAGGTCGGCGGCGTCGTCGGGCTCCATCGCCTCGAGCACGTCGGCCGCACGGTCGTTGTCGAGGCCGACCATGATCTCGACCTGGTCGTCCTCCGGCAGCTCGGCGAGCACGTCGGCGAGCTTCTCGTCGTCGAGGGCAGCCGCGACCTCCGCCCGGCGCTTCGTGTTGAGATCGTGGATGACCTCCGCGAGGTCGGCGACCTTGAGGTCGTCGTAGGTTTCGAGCAGTCGCTCGGCGCTCTGCGCGCCGGCCTGCTCGTGCAGCCCCGCCACGTCGCGGATGTCGACGAGCATCGTCTTGCCCGAGCGCCGCCGGGCCAGTCTCGACATCGCCTTCGAGGCCGACGACACGCCGGATGCGGCCTGGCGCACGAAGACCTTGACACCCAGCCAGTCACGGCGCTGGCCCTGCTCGATGGCGAGGTCTTCCACGAGCGCGTCGCCGAAGCCGGCTGCGACGGCATCCGGGGCGGTGACACGCACGATGCGCTCGAACAGCTCAGCGGCCACAAGCACCTCGTTGGTGCGTTGCTCGAAGCGGCGCATGTTGACCAATCCAGTGGTGATGACGGCCCCAGCGTCGATCGAGGTGACTCGGGTCATCGGCACGAAGACCCGACGGCGGCCGGGCACCTCGACCACGAGCCCGATCACGCGCGGTTGCGGCCGGTTGACCGAGAACATCACGACGACGTCACGCACCCGGCCGACCTGGTCACCGAGCGGGTCGAAGACGCTCAGACCGGTCAGTCGCGCCACGAAGACGCGGGGGTTCGCACTCATGCGGCCAAGGTTATTCGGTCAGCGCCGTTGGGCGCGGCAGCCCGTCAGCGTCGGCGGCGGCGAGCCGCTTTGTCGGCGGCCTTCTGCGCGGCTCTGCGGTCGGCCTCCTGCTGCTTCTGGCCCTGTGCCCGTTCGGTGGCCTGCGTCTGGGCAGCCTGCTTCGCATCTCGGGTGGCCTGCCGGTGAGCCTTGGCGGCTGCCCGACCGGCTCGGCCGCGCCAGTGCCACGGGCGCCACGACGTGGTCGTGGCGGCGGTCCGCGGGGGCTGACCGCGACCAGACCCGGACTCGTACGAGCCGGGCCGCTCGAGCGGCACGCCGAAGGGCAGGAACGCCGTGATCGTGCACTGGTTCGCCCAGCGGGTGAAGCAGTCGTCGACCGCGTTGAGCCGCGACGCCTTGAGCAGGTCGGCGGCTCGCACCCAGGTGTCCGACTCGGGGGCGAGCACGTAGGTGTGGGCCGGCACAGTGAGCAGCCGGCCGCCGGTGTCCTTGCTCTTCACCACCAGGCGCACCTCCTTGGGCAGCCAGGGCAGCGGCTGCTCACCCGGTCCGCTCACCACGTAGGCCGCGCCGTCGTCCCACACGTGCCAGACGGGCCAGGGGCGGTCACCCTCGACATCGACCCAGAGCACGCCCGTCTTTTTCATCGCCTCGCTGAGCAGGGCGGTGACGTCGGCGGGAAGCTGGTCGCTCACGGGCCCACCCTAGTGAGTCGTCTCACAAGCGGTTGGATGCCGCTGAGGTGACTGCCGTCATAACGCCCCAGCGGCGCTCGTTGCTACGTTCACCTGCATGCGCAGCGCCAAGGACTTCTACCGGCCCCTCGCGGTCGGCGCCCCCGCCCCGCTCAGCGAAGTGCCGGCCCGACCGTCGCGGGTCATCCACTTCTTCGACCCCAGCAACGAGAAGATGGCCGCCAAGGTGGCGGGCATGGTCGGCACGGTCGACGTGCTGCTGGGCAACCTCGAGGATGCCGTCAGAGCCGACCGCAAGGAGGCGGCTCGCGCTGGGCTCGTGGCGATCGCGCGGGCCACCGACTTCGGCGAGCACACGCAGCTCTGGGCCAGGGTCAACGCTCTAGACAGCCCCTGGGCGCTCGACGACCTCACCACGCTCGTCACCGAGGTCGGCGACCGGCTCGACGTCGTCATGGTGCCCAAGGTGCAGGGGCCCGAGGACATCCACTACGTCGACCGGCTGCTCGCCCAGCTCGAGGCGAAGGCGGGCCTGACCCGGCCGATCCTCGTGCACGCCATCCTCGAGACGGCGCGCGGCATGGTCAACGTCGAGGAGATCTGTGGGGCCTCGCCGCGAATGCAGGGGCTTTCACTCGGACCGGCCGACCTGGCCGCCGACCGCCGGATGAAGACGACCCGGGTCGGCGGCGGGCACCCGGGCTACCTGGTGCGGCAGGACCCCGTCGGCGGTGACATCGCGGGGGAGCGCCCCACCTATCAACAGGATCTCTGGCACTACACCGTCGCGCGGATGGTCGACGCCTGTGTCATGCACGGCCTCTACCCCTACTACGGGCCGTTCGGTGACATCGCCGACGTCGTCGCCTGCGAAGACCAGTTCCGCAACGCCTTCCTGCTCGGGTGCGTCGGCGCGTGGTCGCTGCACCCGGTGCAGATCGAGATCGCCAAACGGGTGTTCAGCCCCTCGGTCGACGACGTCGCCCACGCTCGGCGGGTGGTCGCCGCGATGGCCGACGGCAGCGCCGCGGTGATGCTCGAAGGCAAGATGGAGGACGACGCCAGCCTCAAGCAGTGCCTCGTCATCGTCGAGCTGGCCGAGCGACTGGCGCGCACCGACCCGGCGCTCGCCGAGCTGTACGCCGACAGCACTGAGGGCTCAGAAGGCTCTAAGGGCTCTGAGGGCTCAGCGGCTTCGGCGTCGACCACCACAGCCCCGCAGAAGGGTTGACGCGATGGAGACCCGCCCAACCGCATTCGACACCTTTCGGCCGCGCCGCTCGGTGCTCTACCTGCCGGCCTCGAACGAACGTGCGCTCGAGAAGGCGAAGGGGCTGCCCGTCGACGCGCTCATCCTCGATCTCGAGGATGCCGTGGCACCTGACGCCAAGGAGGTTGCCCGCGAGAACGCCTGCGCCGCAGCGAGGTCGGGCCACTACGGGCGACGTGAGCTGACGATCCGGGTCAACGGGATCGGGTCGCCCGGGCACGATGCCGACCTGGCGGCGGCCGCGGCCGCCGGCCCCGACGCCGTGGTCGTGCCCAAGGTCGGTTCGGTCGCCGACGTCCACGCACTGGTGGCGGCGATGGAGGCCGCGGGGGCACCAGAGTCGACCGCGCTGTGGGCCATGATCGAGACCCCGGTCGCCGTGCTGCACGCCGAGCAGATCGCCCGTGCGTCGGAACGTCTGACCTGCTTCGTGCTCGGCACCAACGACCTCTACAAGGAGCTCGGCGCGACCTACGCCCCGGGGCGGGCCGCCGTCTCGGTCAGCCTGCAGCTCGTGCTCCTCGCGGCTCGCAGCGCCGGGGTCGCCGTGGTCGACGGCGTGTTCAACGACGTCACGGATGCCGACGGGTTCCGGCTCGAGTGCCAGCAGGGTCTCGAGCTGGGTTTCGACGGCAAGACCCTCATCCACCCGGGGCAGGTGCGGGCGTGCAACGAGGTGTTCGCGCCGAGCGCCGAGCAGGTCGAGCAGGCCCGAGCAGTCATCGACGCTTTCGAGGCGGCGGTGTCCGAGGGGCGGGGCGTCGCGACGTTGAACGGGCGTCTCATCGAGAACCTGCACGTCGACACGGCCCGCAAGGTGCTCGTGACCGCTGAGGCGATCAGCGCCCTCGACGACTGACGCCCGGCAGGTGGTCCGCAGAGGAGGCCGGCCCCCCGAGCACATCACGGGTCGGCCAACCAGCGCATCTGGTCGGTGGCGCGGCGGCTCCAGTAGTCGAAGTCGAGTGGCCGGCGGTCGCGTACCCAGGTCGTGTTGGCGCCTCGATCGGCCGGCGCTGCGACTGGAGGATGAGGTTTCAGGGGTGGTCGGGGTTGGACCCCACGTCAGCATCGGGCCTTGGCGCTGGTGCGCCAGTGTTGCCAGGTGTTCCAGGTGACGCCGGTGTCGGTGATGGTCGCGGTGAGGTCCTTCTCGTGGACGTACACGTGGTGCCGTCGGCACAACAACGCCAGGTTGCCCAGACAGGTGGTGCCGCCGTGGAGCCAATGCCGCACATGATGCGCATCGGTCCACTGCGCCGGGGTCGAACACCCCGGGAAAGAACAGCCACCATCGCGCAGCCATAGCGCGGTGCGCATGGCGCGGGTGACGAGTCGTTCCTCCCTGCCCACGTCCAACGGTTGAGAGTCCGAGCCGAGGATGACGGGGATGATCGCGGCGTCACACGCCAACCGCCGGACCATGGCCGCGCTGAGCACGTCGCCGGTCAGGCACGACCCGCCCCCGCTCTTACCCGCCGCCCCGTACTTACCAGCCACGCCGGTCGTGCCGGCCGCGCCATTCGTGCCCGCCGCGCCGGTCGTGCCGGTCGCGCCGTTGGTGCCGGTCGCGCCGTTGGTGCCGGCCGCGCCGTTGGTGCCGTTGGTGCTGGTCGTGCTTTGGTTGCTGTCGCCACGACCTGTGGCCCAGTGGGGTGGGCAGCCGTGCGCGACGTAGTCGCGTAGGGCGTCGAAGTCGATGGTGACCACGATCTTCGCCTTGTCCGTGCTGGGCGCCTCACCGGGTGCTGACACGCCGCGGGCGACGAGGTCGAGCAGGGCGTCCATCCGGCGTTGGTGGGGTGGCCTGGGGTCGTCCTCGATCCGCACCCCGGCCTCATCGGTCAACGGGCAGGGTGCACTGAGGGGGTCGATGGCGGCTTTGAGGGTCGCAGCGCCTTCGGGATCGAGGGTCCCGGTCATGCCGACCATCCCGGCCGCGTTGGGGCCGGTGAACCACAAACCGCGTCCCTCACGGCGTTTCTGGTCGTGCTCGTCAGCGTCCTTCGGGGGCCTGACCTGGTCGGCGAGCTCGCGGGCGAGCTGGCCGAGCTGTTCCCACCGCAACCCAGAAGCCTGCTCCGTCAAGTGCGCCACTGCTTGGTCGAGGTCATCGGGGTCCGCGACCGGCTTCAACCG
>JAKDLG010000225.1 GCA_030452985.1 Humibacillus sp. | reverse complement strand
CGTCGGCCCGCCCCTGGCTCGACATCGCCGGCGACCGCTACCCCCTGGTCGGCAGCCTCACCACCCTGGGTCGCGACAACTCGGCCGACATCGTGGTCGATGACCCCGGCGTCTCCCGTCGGCACAGCGAGGTCAGGGTCACGACCGACGGCCCCCACCTGGTCAGCTCGATCCGCGACCTGAACTCGACCAACGGCACGTTCGTCAACGGTGACCGCATCACCAGCCAACGCCTCCACGACGGCGATCGGGTCACCATCGGGCGAACCTCGGCCATCTTCCGCGCGGGTCGCCGGTGAGCCCGCCGCAAGCCCGACGAACCCGCTCTCGACCAGGCCTGACGCCGGATGCCGTGACGCATGAGTGAACTGACCCTGACCCTGCTGCGGCTGGGTCTTCTCGTACTGTTGTGGATCTTCATCTTCAGCGTCGTGGGGGTGCTGCGCGCCGACATCTACGGCACCACCGTCTCCCGCCGCAGCCAACGCAAGGCCCTCAAGCGGCAGGAGAAGCAGCAGAGCCGCGCCTCTCGGGTCACGGTCCCGGCGGCCCCACCGGCCGAGCCCGACGCCACCGGCCCGGGCGCGGGAACCGCAGTACCCGACACCGGCGGCGTGGTGCCCGGCATGACGAGCCCGATCGAGAACAACCCGGCTCGTCGCCGCGGACGCCACGCGCCCACCACCCTCACCGTGACGGAAGGCCCCCTCAGCGGCACGTCGCTGCCCCTGCGCGGCAACGGCATCCTGATCGGCCGCAACCCCGAGTGCGCGCTCGTGCTCGACGACGACTACGCGTCGGGCCGGCACTGTCGGCTCTTTCCCGGCAGCGACGGCTGGCTCGTCGAAGACCTCAGCTCGACCAACGGCACCTTCATCGGCCGCGACCGACTCACCTCGCCGCGCCCGGTCGAGATCGGCACGACCCTGCGGATCGGCAAGACCGTTCTCGAGCTGCGGGGCTGACCGGTGGCCATCGCCCTGCGCTACGCCGCGCGCTCGAACCTCGGGCTGGGCCCGAAGTCGCGCAACGAGGACTCGGGCTACGCCGGGCCGAACCTGCTCGTGCTCGCCGACGGCATGGGGGGCCACGCCGCGGGCGATGTCGCCAGCTCGATGATCGTCGGTGAGCTGGCCCCGCTCGACGACGAGGACGTCGGGGCAGACCAGGCGATCCCCCTGCTCGAACGAGGGCTGCGCACGGCCAACCAGCAGCTCTCTGCCGCCATGCGCGAGAACCCGAAGCTGGCCGGCATGGGCAGCACGACCATCGTCATGCTGCGCACCGGCACGAAGCTGGCGATGGCCCACATCGGGGACTCCCGCGCCTTCCTGCTGCGCGGCGACAGCTTCGCCCAGATCACCAAGGACCACTCGTTCGTGCAGCAGCTCGTCGACGAAGGCCGCATCAGCAAGGACGAGGCCAGCAGCCACCCGCAGCGCTCGGTCGTCACCCGGGTGATGACCGGCCAGCCGGAGGACGAGCCCGACACCTCGCTGCGGGAGGCGAAGATCGGCGACCGCTTCCTGCTGTGCTCCGACGGGCTCTCCGACTTCGTGGGGGCTCAGGTGATCGAGGAGATCCTGCGCGAGGCGGCCGGCCCTGACGAGGCGGCCGACCGCTGCATCGAGGTGGCGCTCAAGGCCAGCACCCGCGACAACGTCACGGTCATCGTCGCCGATGTCGTCGACGCCGACGGCAACGACCTGCCCTCGACCGTTCCGGAGGTCGTCGGCGCAGCGGCCAAACGCCTACGGGGCCGAACCCGGGCCATCCCGGTCAGCCCGGCCGAGAAGGCGGCGGCGCTCACCCGCGAGACGCGAAGCAGCACCCCCGGGGGTGAGCGGGGCGACCCCGATGACGATCACAACGACGAGCATGCACGGGCTGACACCGAGAGCGCCGGAGTCGAGCTCGCAGAACAGTCCCGGCGTGGCACGGCTGCGCGGATCGCGCGCCGCACCATCGGCGGTCTCGTGGTCGTCGTCGTACTCGGGGTCGGCGCGTACGCCGCCTGGGCCTGGAGCCAGCGGCAGTTCTACGTCGGCGCCGACAGCGGCCGGGTCGCGATCTTCCGGGGCGTGTCGCAGAGCCTCGGCCCGATCCAGCTCTCGCACGTCGAGACCCCCACGACCGTGCTCGTCAGTGACCTTCCCGGTGACCTGCAGACCGCGGTCACGAACACCATCGCGGCCACCGACCTCGCCGACGCCCAGGCCAAGGTCGAACAGCTCTGGATCGAGGCCTTCCGCTGCCGCGTGCTCGCGGCCACCGGCACCGCCTGCGGTACGACGCCGGGCGCGCTCGTGACGCCGGTGCCCACCGTGCCACCGACCCGCACTCCGAGCACCGGCCCCAGCACGTCGGCGACCACCTCGCCGCGCTCGCTGCCCAGCACGCCGCTGACCCCGCCCGCCCGGGCCGACGGCAGCAGCATCCGGCGCCCCGTTGCTTTTGCCCAGGTGGTGGAGGCCGGATGATCACCACCGTCGAAACGCTGCACCCACCCACCCGGCGCGGGCTCGAGCTCGTGCTTCTCATCATCGCGGTCGCGATCGTGCTGCTCGCCTGGGTGACCGTCGACCTCAACCGCAACGGCACGGTGCCGGCCAACATCGTGCCCGTGGCGGGCGGCTTCGCCGCGCTGGCTTTGATCGTGCACCTGGTCGTGCGCTGGCGCGCCGCGTACGCCGACCCGGTGCTGCTGCCCATCGTCGTGGTGCTCAACGGGCTCGGTCTGGTCATGATCCACCGGCTCGACCTGGCCCGGGGCCGGCTCGGGGTCGACGGCGACGCCTATCGCCAGCTGATCTGGACCACACTCGGGGTGGTGCTCGCGATCGTGGTGATCATCGGCCTGCGCGACCACCGGTTGTTGCGGCGCTACACGTTCATCTCGTTGGCCGTCGGCATCGTGCTGCTGCTGCTGCCGCTCGTTCCGGGCCTCGGCCGAACGGTCAACGGGTCACGCATCTGGATCTCGCTCGGGCCGTTCAGCTTCCAGCCGGGCGAGTTCGCCAAGGTCGCCCTGACGATCTTCTTCGCCGGCTACCTCGTGCAGACCCGTGATGTGCTCTCCCTCGCCGGCAAGAAAGTGCTCGGGTTCACCTTTCCGCGGGGCCGCGACCTCGGGCCCATCCTCGTCGCCTGGGTGCTCGCCCTGCTGATCCTGGTCTTCCAGAAGGACCTCGGTTCGGCCCTGCTCTTCTTCGGCCTCTTCGTCGCCATGCTCTACGTGGCCACCGAGCGGGTCTCGTGGATCGTCATCGGTCTGCTGCTGTTCGCCCTGGCCGTGGCGTTCGCCCTCTCGAGCTTCGCGCACTTCCAGGTGCGCGTCGACCTGTGGCTCGACCCGTTCTCGCCGAGCAGCCTGGCCATGTCGGACCAGCTCGCCAAGGGCCTGTGGGGCATGGCAGCGGGCGGTCTCACCGGCTCCGGCCTCGGCGCCGGCCGGCCCTGGATGACGCCGTTCGCCGAGAGCGACTTCATCTTTCCCAGCCTGGCTGAGGAGCTGGGCCTGGTCGGCGCCGTCGGCATCATCATCCTGTACCTGATCTTCTGCCAGCGGGGGGTGCGTACCGCCCTCGGGGTGCGCGACGGCTTCGGAAAGCTGCTCGCCATCGGGCTCTCGTTCTCGGTCGCGTTCCAGATGTTCATCGTCACCGGCGGCGTGACCCGCGTCATCCCCCTGACCGGGCTCACCACGCCGTTCATGTCGCTCGGGGGCTCGTCCCTGCTTGCCAACTGGATGATCCTGGCCCTGCTGCTGCGCATCTCCGACCAGGCCCGTAGGCCCCTGCCCCCGGCATCCGACACCCCGGCGGCGGATGCCGCTGCGGCCGATGTCACCCAGGTGGTGAAGCTGCGATGAACACCCCCATCCGACGCCTCTCCGTGCTCATCGCCGCCCTGTTCGCGGCGCTGCTCGTGGCCTCCACCATGGTGCAGTTCGTGCAGGCGAAGAGCCTCGACGCGATGGCGGCCAACAAGCGCACCCTCCTCGACAACTACTCGCGCGAGCGCGGCGCCATCGTCGTGGCCGACCAGAACATCGCCGAGTCGGTGAAGGTCAGCGACCAGTACGAGTGGCTGCGCACCTACCCCCAGGGCAAGCTCTACTCGCAGATCACCGGCTTCTACTCGTATGCCGTCGGCAACCCCTACGGTCTCGAGCACGTTTCCGACGACCTGCTCTCGGGCGGATCCGACAGCCTGTTCGTGCGCCGCGTCACCGACCTGCTGACCGGCCGTCAGACCGCCGGCGCCACGCTCGACCTGACCATCGACCCCAAGGCCCAGGCCGCCGCCGACCAGGCTCTCGGCAACAGCCGCGGGGCGGTCGTGGCGCTCGACCCGCAGACGGGGGCCGTGCTCGCCATGGTGAGCCACCCGCAGTACGACCCCAACCCCATCTCCAGCCACGACCTGAAGAAGGCCGCGACGGCGTGGGACGCGCTGCGCGCCGACCCGAACAAGGCGTTCCTCAACCGCGGCATCAGCGAGCTCTACCCGCCCGGCTCGACCTTCAAGGTCGTCACGGCCGCGGCCGCCCTCGAGAACGGCATCGTCACCGACGAGAACAGCGTGGTGCCCGGCCCGGCCACTCTCGACCTGCCTCTCACCGACACCAACCTGCCCAACGAGACCGGGCTGCCCTGCGGGCCGAACAACCAGACCACGCTGATCCACGCCATGGAGATCTCGTGCAACACCGCGTTCGGCTCCCTCGGGCTCGATCTCGGCGGGGAGAAGCTGCGGGCCCAGGCCGCGAAGTTCGGTTTCGGCGACAGCCTGCAGATTCCGCTGCGGGTGACGCCGAGCTCGGTGCCCGCCGAGCTCAACGCGCCGCAGGCCGCCCAGTCGGCCATCGGTCAGTACGACGTGCTCACCACGCCGCTCCAGATGGCAATGGTGGCGGCCGGGATCGCCAACGGCGGCCGGGTGATGACCCCCTACCTGATCCAGTCGGTGCGCACTGCTGGTCTCGACGTCATCGAGACCGGCAAGCCGAGTGAGCTGTCGCAGGCCGTGTCGGCGCGCACGGCGCAGATCATCACCACGATGATGGTCGCCGTCGTCGACAAGGGCAGCGGTGCCCGCGCCCAGATCAGTGGAGTCGCCGTGGCAGGCAAGACCGGCACCGCCCAGCACGACCCCGACAAGCCGCCGCACGCCTGGTTCATCAGCTTCGCTCCGGCGGACAACCCGAAGGTCGCCGTCGCGGTCGTCGTCGAGGACGGCGGCGTGACCGGCAGCGAGATCGGCGGCGGGCGCGTGGCCGCGCCGATCGCCCGGGCCGTCATGGAGGCGGTGCTGAGATGATCGTCAACGCCGGCGGGCCCCCGCCCGGTATCGGGTTCAGCTCGTCCGAACCACCCAGCCTGTCCTACCCCAGCCTGTCCTACCCCAGCCTGTCCTACCCCATCGAGAACGCCCCGACCGAGCAGAGGCAGTGCACGTGAGCAGCAACACCCGGATTCTCGGCGGACGCTACGAGGTCGGTGCCCTCATCGGCCGTGGCGGAATGGCCGACGTGCACCTCGGGCACGACACGCGTCTCGGGCGTCAGGTCGCCATCAAGATCCTGCGCTCCGACCTGGCCCGTGACCAGAACTTCCTCACTCGCTTTCGCCGCGAGGCCCAGTCGGCGGCCGGGCTCAACCACCCCTCGATCGTCGCCATCTTCGACTCGGGCGAGGACGCCTTCGACAGTGCCGACCCGCACGGGCAGCCCGCCACGGTGCCCTACATCGTCATGGAGTACGTCGACGGGCACACCCTGCGGGAGCAGCTGAACGACCGCGGTCCGTTCGAGCCGCTCGAGGCCATCCGGGTCACCGAGGACATCCTCGATGCCCTCGACTACAGCCACCGGATGGGCATCGTCCACCGTGACATCAAGCCGGCGAACGTCATGATCACCGCCCGCGGCGTGGTGAAGGTGATGGACTACGGCATCGCGCGAGCCATCGCCGACACCGCGGCCACCATGACCCAGACCCAGTCGGTCGTCGGCACCGCGCAGTACCTCTCGCCCGAGCAGGCCCAGGGGCAGGTCGTCGACGCGCGCTCTGACCTCTACTCCACCGGTTGTCTGCTCTTCGAGCTGCTCGCCAATCGTCCGCCCTTCACGGGCGACTCACCCGTGGCCATCGCCTACCAGCACGTCGGCGAGGCCCCCGCCCCGCCGAGCGTCTACAACGACGCCGTCGGTGGCGACCTCGACGCCGTCACCCTGCACGCCCTGACCAAGGACCGCGAAGCGCGCTACCAGACCGCCTCCGACTTTCGGGGCGACCTCGAGAACGTGCGCCTCGGCCGGCCGATCAGCGACGCCGCGCTCGGCACCGCAGACGCCGCCGGGGCTGAGCCCACCCAGACGATCCCGGCCCCCTACGCCACTCCCGGCACGCCGACGATGGTGCAACCAGCGGTGACCGGGTACGACGAGGCAACGACGCTGGGCGACGTCGGCACCGAGGTCGACGAGCCGGAGAAGAAGGGCCGGGGCGGCAAGATCGCGCTCATCACCGTGGCCGTGCTGGCCCTGCTCGGTCTGGCCGGCTGGGGCGCCACCGCGCTGCTCAGCAACAACGCCCCACCGCCGACAGCCCAGGTGACGGTTCCGCAGCTGGTCGGTAAGACCGACGCGGCCGCAGACCGCCTGCTCGCTGCGAGCAAGCTCAAGGCCAATGCGACGAACGTGCCGAGCGCATCTGTTGCCGTCGGGCTTGTGGTGCAGCAGGGCACGCCTCCTGGAACGAAGGTCGACGAGCAGACGACCATCGACTACACCGTGTCGTCGGGGCCTGACACCGTCTCGGTTCCCGATGTCATGAACCAGACCCAGGCCCAGGCCCGCAAGACCCTCGAGGATGCCGGTTTCAAGGTCGTAGAGATCGTGCAGGAGAACACCGCCGACTTCGACAAGGACAAGGTGGTCAGGACCGACCCGGCCGCCGGCACCACGGCGCCCAAGGGCTCCGACATCAAGATCCACGTGGCCACCGGCAACGTGCAGGTGCCTGATGACCTGGTCGGAGGGGACTTCTCGGTGGCGGCGGTTCGCTTGTCCGACCTGAAGCTGAAGTACACCCGGGTCGAGCAGTCGTCGGACAAGCCGTCGAACCAGGTGCTCGAGGTCGCCGACGCCGGCCAGGTCGTCAAGATGGGTTCGACCATCGAGGTCAAGGTGGCCGCGGCCCCGACGACGCCACCCACGACGGTGACCCAGACCAAAACCCAGACCATCACACCGGCCCCACCCC
>JAKDLG010000006.1 GCA_030452985.1 Humibacillus sp. | reverse complement strand
CCGCCCTCCGCCGACACCGCCCCTGTCAGTGCTTCTGTCAGTGCCTCTGCCAGTGCTGATGGCAGAGGCACCCGAACCAGTGACGTGGTGCGAGCGGCTCGACGCGAGCCGGTGTCGCGCACCCCGGTGTGGTTCATGCGCCAAGCCGGGCGCTCGCTGCCGGAGTACCGCCGGGTGCGGGAGGGCGTGCCGATGCTCGAGTCGTGCATGCGACCCGAGCTCGTCACCGAGATCACCCTCCAGCCGGTGCGACGCCACGGCGTCGACGCCGCCATCTTCTTCAGCGACATCGTGGTTCCGCTCAAGGCCGTCGGTATCGATCTCGACATCGTGCCCGGCGTGGGGCCGGTCGTCGCTGCTCCGATTCGCTCCGCCCGCGATCTCGACCGGCTGCCCGAGCTGACGCCGGAGCACGTCCCCTACGTCACGGAGGCCGTGAGAGCGCTGGTCGCCGAACTGGGCGCCACCCCCCTCATCGGCTTCGCCGGAGCGCCCTTCACCCTCGCCTCCTACCTCGTCGAGGGCGGCCCCTCGAAGAACCACGTGAAGACCAAGGCACTCATGCACGGCGACCCCCAGCTGTGGGGCGCGTTGTGCGAGAGGCTCGCCCAGATCTCCGGGGAGTACCTGCGCGTGCAGGCCTCGGCCGGCGCCAGCGTCGTGCAGCTGTTCGACTCCTGGGTCGGCGCCCTGTCGCGCGCCGACTACGTGGAACACGTGCAGCGCCACTCGGCCGCTGCGCTCGCGGCAGTGGCCGACCTCGACGTACCGCGCATCCACTTCGGCGTGGGTACCGGCGAGCTGCTCGACCTGATGGGTGAGGCCGGGGCCGAGGTCGTCGGGGTCGACTACCGCGTGTCGCTGACCGACGCGGTGCACCGCCTCGGGCCCACGTACGCCGTGCAGGGCAACCTCGGCCCGGCCCTGCTGTTCGCGCCGTGGCCGGCCCTCGAGCGACGGGTGCGCGAGATCGTCGAAGAGGGACGTCGGGCACCAGGGCACATCTTCAACCTCGGTCACGGCGTGCTCCCCGACGTTGATGCCGATGTGCTCACCCGGGTCACCGAGCTGGTCCACGAGGTCTCAACGCGCTGATGACCGTCTCCGTCGCGACCCCGTCCGTCGCCCGCTCGAGCCTGACCATGTTCGGTGGCTCGGTCGCCTCGCGCGTACTCGGGGTCGTGCGCAACGGCCTGATCACCGCCATCATCGGCACGTTGTTTGCCGGCGATGCCTTCAGCATCGCCAACACCTTGCCCAACGTGCTCTACGTGCTGGCGGCCGGCGGCGTCCTCAACGCCGTGCTCATCCCGTCGTTGGCCCGCGCGATGAAGCTGGAGGACGGCGGGCAGGAGTTCACTGACCGAGTCATCACCGTCGCCCTCACCGGAATGGCGGCGATCACGCTAGCCGTCATGGCCGGGGCCGGCGGTTTCGTGTGGCTGCTCGCCTCCAACTCATCGCCCGACTTCAAGAGTCTGGCCGTCGCCTTCTCGCTCATCTGCCTGCCCCAGATCTTCTTCTACGGACTGTTCGCCCTGCTGGGCCAGATCCTCAATGCCCGCGGGCGGTTCGGCGCCTACGCCTGGGCCCCCTTTCTCGCCAACGTCGTCGCGGTTGCCGGGTTGGTGCTGTTCATCATCATCTTTCCCAAGCCAACGCTCCTCGACGCTGACGGTCTGGCGCGCCCGCGCGACCCGGCGGAATGGACCGGCCCGATGATCTGGCTGTTCGCCGGGTCGGCAACGCTCTCGGTCGTCGTTCAGGCCCTCTCACTCGTGCCGGCCCTACGGCGCACAGGCTTTCGCTACCGCCCACGTTGGGGGCTGCGTGGCGTGGGCCTGGGCGGTGTGAGCCGGCTCGCCCTCTGGGCCTTCGCCGGCCTGTCCATCTCGCAGCTGGGCTTCTTCATCAGCCAGGGAGCGCTCAATCACGCCACCAGCGTGGGCGATGAGCTGGGGCTGTCTGCGGTGGTGCGTGGACCGGCCGTCTACAGCGTGGCGTTCACCCTCTTCATGCTGCCCCACGCCTTCATCACCGTCTCGGTGATGACCGCACTGTTCCCGCGCTTCTCGCGGTCTGCTGCCGACGGTGACCGGCCGCAGCTGCGGCGCGACCTGCGCACCGGCCTCGTGATGCCCCTGGTGGCCAATGTGCCCGTGGTGGTGGCGATCCTGGTGCTCGCCCGTCCGATCGTCGCACTGCTCAACCCGGCGATCGACCCCCACTCGATAGACGTCGCTGCGTCGGTGCTGGTGATCATGGTCATCGGCCTCATCCCCTTCGGCCTCGACCTCCTGTGCTACCGCGTGTTCTTCGCCCTCGAAGAAGGCGGGCCCACGGTGGTCATGCAGGTGCTCCTCACCGGCATCAGCGGGTTGGCCGCCCTCATCACGCTGCACATCTCACCGACCTGGGCCATCGGCGTGATGGCTGTCGGCCAGACCGTCGGGAACGTCGTCAGCTCCGGCGTCGGCTTGTCGATCCTGAGAAGGCGCATCGGCAACCTCGGCCTCGTCTCGGTCGTCGACACGGTGGCCCGCATCGGTGTGGCGGCAGCGGTCGCCGGGGTCCTCGCCTGGGGCGCCTCGACGGTGGTGGCCCCCTTCACGACCGGGGCGATCGACGCCAGGACCTCCATCCTCGGGCGGATGTTCCTCAGCGCCGTCGAGATCGGTCTCGTCGGGCTGGTGGTGGTCGTCGTGTACCTCGTGCTGGCGCACCTGCTGCACGTGCGAGAGGTGCGCGACCTGGCCGACCTCGTTCGACGCAAGGTCGGCCGCTGAGCCAGGGCCGCAGGCAGAACGGGGACCGGGCGACGACGTGGCGAACGAGCTTCGGGCGCCACAATGATCGGAGTGAGCGCCTGATGCCCGGCACCATCGCGGGCTCAGGAGCCGTCGGCCGCAGCGGTCTGCGGGTGCGGGTCACGGGCGCCCGCGAGCAGGATCTGGACGCTGAGGGTGAGAACCCACGCCGGGAAGACCAGCTGCGACCATCCGCTGATCGGCGGCGAGAGGAACAGCGCCGCGGCGGCGACGTACCCGAGGGCGACCAGCCAGCGCGGGACGATCCGAGTCCGCAGACCGAGAGTGGTGACCGACAGCACGAACACGGCCGCCATCCGGGCGCCGAAGGTGCCGAGCAGCACCGAGCTCAACGTCTGCGCGAGCCGGACCGTGTCGGCCGAGCCCCCCGAGGTCTCGAGGGTGAGGGCGGTGTGGATCGCCGCGGCGCCCGCGAACAGCAGGGCCACGAACAGCAACCCCGAACCGAGGAAGACGGTGGCGAACAGCTTGTCCTCGCGGGCCCCCAGGCGGGAGCGGACCACACCGATGAACCACAGGAACGCGATACCGGCGAACGGTACGAGGTTCAGGGCGGTCGATACGGTGGATCTGCGTTGAGCGTCGGTGAGCCAGGCGGTGCCGCCACCGTCGGAAGCCGGGCCCGACCATCGCAGCAGCACGATCACCGTCGCGAGGATCAGCGCGAAGGCGATGCCCGCAATGGCTGCCGAACGCGGCGTACGGAGCTCCTCGGAGAACGGCGTCTGGAGTGCCACGCCGGGCCACCTCTCTACGTCGGGCGGCCCCACGGGCCGCAGCCCTGACCGCGCGTCTGCTCGCGGGACCGGCTGTTGTCAGGCTAGAGGATGGTGATGCTCGGTGCGCTGACGATTGCGGTCAGAACCCGCGGTCTCGGTGCGCGCACGGCGGTCCGGTACAACAGCGCGGAGGCGGTGCAGGGTCAGTCGGTTGCCCCTCGCTCCTGCTCGTACGCAGTGAAGACATCCCGGATCGTGGCGAACACGCGGGTCTGGTCGAACAGGTCCAGGGCCCCGTACCGCTTCAGGGTGTCCAACAGCTCGGGATCGGCACCCGCGAGGCCGAAGTGGGCGTTTCTGGCGTGCACATAGTCGATCAGTCCGGCCAGGGCGAGACCGGCGGAGTAGTCGACGCCGTCGATCGCCGAGGCATCGAGCACGAGCCACCGCACCGGGTCGGGTGCCGCGTTCACGACGGCCTCGACGTCGTCGGTGAAGCGAGCGGCATTGGCGTAGAACAGGTCTGCGTCGTACCGGAAGATGACCAGACCGGGCAGGCTCTGAGCGCCTGGGGTCGCCGACCCGAAGACCGGCTCACCGTCGGCCGACTGGCCGATGACGAAGTGTGACGGCTTGTACTGCCGCCGCACCAGTTCGACGATCGCGAGAACGATCGCCAGCACGATGCCCTGCTCGACACCGACAGTGAAGACCACCACCGCGGTGATGCCGGCGATGACTGACTCGCTCCGACGGCGGGAGGCGATCCGTCGCAGCCCCCTGATGTCGACAAGGCTCACCCCGATGAGCAAGACGATGCCGGCCAGGGTCGCGTGCGGCATGTCGGTGAGCAGCCCGGTGAGGAAGAGCAGAACCAGCAGGACCACCACCGACATGACCAGGTTGGCCAGCTGGGTGCGGCCCTTCTGCTCGTCGAGGATCTGGGTCTTCGTCGGACTGCCGTTCACGACGAACGTGCCGGTCAGGCCGGCCGCCAGGCTCGCACCGGACAGGCCGAGGATGTCACGGTTCACATCGACCCGGTCGCCGTGCTTCATCGCGAAGCTGCGCGACGTCGCGGCGCTCTGGGCGATGATGAGGATGAAGCAGGATCCGGCGATCGCCAGCATCGGGAGGAAGTGCGACAGGTCGAAGCCCTGCGGCACGCCGAACGAGGGGAGCCCTTTGGGTACCGCGCCCACCAGTGATACTCCGTGCGAAGCAGCGTCGACGGACGCAGCGATGACGATGGAGAGCACCACCGCCACGATGGCTCCCGGCACCCGGGGGGCCAACCGTTTCACACCTGTGATGATGATGATCGTGCCGAGGCCGAAGGCGACGGTGTACCAGTTCAGGCGGCCCTCCGCGATGGCCTGAATCCAGGCCCACTGCTGCTCGAACCAGTTCCCGGGAGCCTTGGCGACGCCGAGGAGGTCGGGGATCTGACCGCTGAAGACCTGGATGCCGACCCCGGTGAGGAACCCGATCAGCACCGACGCCGACAGGAAGTCCCCGATGAACCCGAGCCCCAGCAACCGGGCGACCAGCAGCAGCCCACCGCACATCAGGGCCAGCACGCTGGCATAGGCCAACCAGGTCGCGGAGTAGGGTGTCAGCCCGGTGACGGCCAACCCGGCGAGGCCGGCGGCGAGTACAGCGGCGGTGGCGGAGTCTGCGCCCACCACGAGCAACCGGCTTGACCCCAGCACCGCGAACACGATGGTGGGGAGCAGGATCGTGTAGAGGCCGGCCTGGATCGGCGTCTGCGCGATGGTGGTGTAGCCCATCGTCTCCGGGATGGCGACCGCCGCCAGCGTGAGACCGGCAATGACGTCCGTGGTCAGCCAGGACTTCTGGTAGCCGCGCAGTCCCACGGGTATCAGATTCACGGGACCACCTCCGGCAGGGGATTCGACGCTAGCACCGCACCAAGGCTGAGCCCGGGGCTTGGCTCAGGCTCGAGGGATCTGTAACACCGTGGCCAGGCCCGGTTGGTCTGGGTCGTCGACGATGGGGGCGTCATCGAGCCAGGACCCGATGACGTGGGCCAGCTCGCCGGGATGGCTGAAGTTCACCGCGTGCGCGGCACCGGTGATCAGCACGAGGGTCACATGGCCGGGAACCTGCGTCGCGACCTCGTTGACGCGTTGCCGTCCCGGCAGTAACGGGTCGCGGCTGCCGATCACGCCCAACGTCGGGACTCGGATCTCCAGCAGTCGTTCTAATGACGGAAACTGCGTCATCTCGGTGAAGAGCCGCAGCGTGTTGATCGGCCCGAAACGTACGTAGTCGGGAACGGCGACCCGCGCCATCCGCGGGTTCTCCCTCATCCCGTCCATCGCGAGCTGACGGACGGCGCGCCGTAGCGGGACGTTGTTCTGCCCGCCGGCCGGCGCAACCAGCACCACACGTTCCACCCGGTCGGTGTGCCGGTCGGCCAGCTCCACGCTGATGGAGCAGCCCATGGAGTTGCCGACCAGCACGGCCTGCTCGATCTCGAGGGCGTCGAGAACCGTGACGACGGCGTCAGCGAGGTGCGGTATGTCGAGCGGCCTGGCCGGCTTCTGGCTGCGTCCGTAGCCGGGCAGGTCGGGCACGACGTTGAGCGCGCGATCGGTGAGAAGCCGTGCGGTCGGCATGAGATAGCTGCCCGAGATTCCGAAGCCGTGGACGTGCACGATCGGGGTGGCCTTGCCGACACCGGTCGACACCCGAACGAAGGCGCGCAGCCCATCGATGTCGACGTGGCGATGGCGCCAGCCGAGATCGTCCGCCTTCATGGCGCCTCTGGACCAGTCGCGCTGATGCGCTCGGGTCGATGGGCGGTGCCCGTCCTTGGACGTGGCCACGTACCGACGATCATTTCTGCAGGGTAGAGGAACTGGCCGAAGGGTGGGAGCCGATCAGCCGCGGACTGTCCGCTCGACGTCGCGATGGCGACACCGACGCTTCGCTCAGGGTGCTGCCGGCATCCCTACTCGGTGGGTTGCGCTGGGCCGGTGGCCGGTGGGTCAGCCGTGGGCGTCGGTGGAGATACACCGTCGGTCGAGCGCCGCCGTGCCAGGCGTAGGCCGACCCAGGCCAGCAGGCCGAGCACGACCAGCCACGGCAGCAGGGTGGCGAGGCCGGTGACGATCACGACGACCGATCCGAGCATCCCGTCCCACGCCTTCTTCAGGTTGTCGACGAAGCCCTTGCCGGATGCCGCAGGGGCCGTGGCCGCCGTCCAGAGGGTGAGGGTCACGTCTGACATGGTGGTCTGCTGGTCGAGCTGGTCGAGCTGGGCGAGCCGACCCGTGAGCGAGTCGAGGTCGGCCTGCCGCTTGCTCAGCTCGCTCTCGATGAGCACGACCTGTTTGAGGTCGGTGGCGTCGGCCAGCAGAGCCTGTACGCGAGCCACGCTGGCCTTGGCAGGTGCGATGCGCGCCTGCGCGTCGACGTAGGTGTCGGTTACGTCCTGGGCCTGGGATGAGCGGTACGAGACGGTTCCGAGCCGAGCCAGGTCAGCGAGCACTCCGTCGAGCCTGGGGGCGGGCACGCTGAGCGTCAGGCGGGCTTCATCGACCCCGACCGGGGCGAGGTCTGCGCCGACGGCGCCACCGGGGCCCGTGGACGCCGACGGAGACGGTACGCCAGGTGCGGTGCCGGTGGGTCCCGTGCCGGTCACCACGTTCTCGTAGGTGACCGCGCCACCAGCCTCCGTTGCCACCGCACGCGCCTTGGCGCTCGACACGCTGAGGTTGCCCACCTCGAGACCGAGCCACGCGCTGCGGGCCAGCTTCGGGGTGACGATGGGGGCCTGGGTAACCGACGGCGACCCCGCGACGGCGCCCGCCGCGGGGGCCGCTGTCGAGAAGGGCTCGGTGCCTGACGACGGCCCCTCACCGACGTCTGCTGCTGCGCCTGATCCTGCCGAGGCCGACGAGCTGTTCGCACCGGACGACCCGCCCCCCAGCGCTCGAAGCCCGACCGGCACGGAAGCGATCAAGAGCAGCCCGGCGATCACGGCCAGCACCAGTCGGGTCGGCCGGCGGCCCCCGGAAGCGATGTCGTTCCATCGGCTGATCGTCGTCATGGTGATCGTCCTCGTCGCGGCGGGTGGGGATGCTCGTGAAGACACGCAGGTCGCCGCGATCGTTGCAGGGGGCGGATGCGAGAGTGGCGGCATGGGCAGAAGGGTGGCGGTCGTCGGCGCGGGAATCAGCGGGTTGGCGGCGGCGTGGCAGCTGGTCACCGATCCCGCCGCGCCGGATGACCTGTCGGTCACGGTGCTGGAGGCCTCTGACACGGTCGGGGGCAAGCTTCGGCTCGCCACTGTGGCCGGTGTTGCCATCGACGTGGGGGCCGAGTCGATGCTGGCCCGGCGACCAGAAGCCCTGGCTCTGGTGCGAGAGCTCGCACTCGAGCACCTGCTACGGCATCCTGCGCCCGTTTCGGCCGCCATCGTGGCCGGTGGTCGCCGCTGGCCGCTGCCGCGCGGAACCCTGATGGGAGTGCCCTCCGACCTCGGCACCGTGAGAGGCCTGCTCACTGACAGTGAGGTGGATCGGCTGGCAGCAGAGGTCATCTCGCCGGTCGAGGCGGATATTGCCGTGGGAACCTTCGTCGACGCGCGCCTTGGGCGGGCCGTGACCGACAAGCTCGTCGAGCCGCTGCTGGCCGGGGTGTACGCGGGTCACTCCCGGGCCATCTCGCTGGAGGTGGCGGTGCCCGCCATGTTCGCGGCCGCTCGTGAGGGACGCTCGATCGTCGAGCTGGCCGGTCGCGTCGCGGCCGCTGCCGCCGAGAACTTCACGCCGGTGTTCGCGACGCTCGAGAACGGGCTCGGCACGCTGCCGGCCCTGCTCGCCGACGCACTCCGTGGCCGCGGGGTGCGTCTGCTGACCGGCACGACGGTGCGGGCCCTGCGGGCGGCCGACGGCGGCGCGTGGGCGCTGACGACCGGACCCACGACCGACGCCGTCGAGGAGGTGTTCGACGCGGTGGTGCTCGCCACTCCCGCCGCGCCCACCGCGCGGCTGCTGGCCGGCGTGGCCCCCGCCGCTGCGGCGTCCCTTGCGACCATCGACTACGCGTCGATGGCCATCGTCACGATCGCGCTCGCGGGGCCGGCGACCGACGTGCTCGACGGCAGCGGCTTTCTCGTGCCCCCGACCGAACCGCTCACCATCAAGGCGGCGACGTTCAGCTCGGTCAAGTGGCCCTGGCTGGCCCTCGCCCATCCCGACATGACGTTCCTGAGGGCCTCCGTGGGGCGCTTCGGCGAGGTGTCGACGCTGCAACGACCGGATGTCGACCTCGTCGAGATCGCGCTTCGTGACCTGGCCAGCGTGCTGGGCCGCCCCCTGCCCACCCCGGTCGAGACCCAGGTGCAGCGCTGGGGCGGAGGCCTGCCGCAGTACGCCGTCGGGCACCGGTCTCGAGTCGAACCGGCGAGAGCGCCGGCGCCGGGGATCACCGTGTGCGGAGCCGCGTACGACGGGGTCGGCATACCGGCCTGCATCGGCTCCGGCCGTGGCGCGGCGCGCGCAGTGGTGGCCCACCTCGCGGGGTGAGCGGCCGGAGGGGCACCCGCGTCGTCGCAGCCGCACCCCCCTTGGGATGATGGAGTCATGAGCGAGAAGCTGACCCCGTCACAGATGCGTGAGATCAACGACACGATCCGCTACTGCATGTGGTCGGTGTTCGCGGTCGACCAGCCCCTGGGCGATGACCGCGAGAAGATCGCCGGCGAATTCGAGGCCTTCCTGGGGGAGGTCGCCGAGTCGGGAGTCGTGGTGCGCGGGCTCTACGACGTGGGTGGTCTGCGCGGTGACGCCGACTTCATGGTGTGGTGGCACGCCGAGACCATCGAGTCGCTGCAGGACGCCTACCACGGCCTGCTGCGCACCGAGCTGGGCACGCACCTGCGCCCGGTCTGGAGCTCGGCCGCCCTGCACCGGCCGGCCGAGTTCAACAAGAGCCACATCCCGGCCTTCATGGCCGACGAGAACGCCCGCAAGTACATCTGCGTCTACCCGTTCGTCAGGTCGTACGACTGGTACCTGCTCGAAGACAAGGAGCGCCGCGACCTGCTGCGCGAGCACGGTCAGATGGCGCGCGACTACCCCGACGTTCGAGCCAACACGATCGCGTCGTTCGCCCTGGGCGACTACGAGTGGATGCTGGCCTTCGAGGCCGATGAGCTGCATCGCATCGTCGACCTGATGCGTGACCTGCGGGCATCGCGTGCTCGCCTGCACGTGCGCACCGAGATCCCGTTCTACACCGGGCCCAAGGTCGAGGCCGACGCTCTCGTCGCGCGCCTGCGCTGAGCTCGGCGGGCGGGCTCAGTCGTTGTCGCGACCGAACATCCCCACGACGATGCCCGACACCGGCACGAGCAGGAACCAGAGCCACGAGCCGGTGAGGAAGAAGAGGGCCAGCGCCACGAAGGGCGAGAGGGCGACCACCCCGCGCCATCTGGTCGGCTGACCACTTCGGATGCCGTTCGCCCGGTCGGCGCGGCGCTGGGCTCGTCGCTCGTCGCGGTTCATCGGCGTCGATGCTGATACGGGCCCGGGGTTCGAGGTTGACGGGGTCGAGGTGGCGCCGAAGGTCGGCTTGCCCCCGGGCAGGTCGGCGAAGAGGGCCGTGAGGTCGCCCCGCGTGATCGCGTCGTTGGCCCGGCCCCGCCGGTCCTCGTACTCGTCGGCGTCGAGGCGACCGGCCGCGTGGTGGTCGGCCAGCGCCGACAGGGCCTGTTCGCGCTCTGCCGTCCCGATCCTTACCTGCTCGTCGTCGCTCATTCGGCAACCCTACGGTTCGCGGGTCGTGAGTCTGCCTTTGGCCGGGAGCCGGCGATGTAGCCGACGGCGGGGATCATCATGAACCACACCCACGAGCCGGTGACGAAGAACAGGGCCGTGGCGAGCAGCGGGACCCAGGAGTAGGCGGCCCCGTGGCTGAGGCACCGGCTGCGGCCGTGGCTCTGGGCGGCATCCGCCTGCTCGATGCCGAAGGCCCGACCTGAGGCCGACCGCTCGGCGCGCCCCGCGTCGAGCGACGGTAGGTCGGCGAAGAGGGCTTCGAGCTCGGACCGGTCGTTCGCGTCACCGGCCCGGCCGCGGCGGTCCTCGTACTCGAACGAGTGGAGGCGCCCGGCCTCGAAGTGCGCCTTCAGGTCGGCCAGGGCCCGCTCACGCTCGGTGGTGCTGACGGTGGTCTGCTCGGTGTCCATGACTCGACCCTAGGTCGAGCCCTCGCGGCCGACCCACGACATCTGTCATGAGTCGGCCGTGCCATCCGACGGGTCCCTCACGTGTGATTCGGAGGCGACTCGGATGCCCCGCCGCAGGCCCGAAAGCGGCGGTCAGGCCTCGTCGGGGGTGAGCCGCATCGAGATCGAGTTGATGCAGTAGCGCTGGTCGGTCGGGGTGTCATAGCCCTCGCCCTCGAAGACGTGGCCCAGGTGCGAGCCGCAGTTGGCGCAACGCACCTCGACCCGCTTCATGCCCATGGCGCGGTCTTCGATGTACTCCACCGAGTCACCGGCGAGTGGTGAGTAGAAGGAGGGCCATCCGCAGTGCGACTCGAACTTGGTGTCGCTGCGGAACAGCTTGGCATCACAGGCACGGCACGAGTAGACACCCTGGGTCTTGGTATCGGTGTACTCACCACGGAAGGGGGCCTCGGTGCCGGCCTTGCGCAGCACGCGGTACTCCTCGGGGGTGAGGCTCTCGCGCCACTGCTCGTCGGTGCGCTCCACGGCGTGGGTCTTGCGGTCTGCGGTCTTGTCTCTCATGTCCTTGGCAACGCGAGGGCGCCCGGGTTTGTGCCCGCCCCCGGTTGCGGCCTCCTTACGAACCCCGGTCCCGACCCACCTAGGCTGGGCGGATGGCCGACGCGACCGTGCTCGAGGTGCCCACCCCAGACGGCGGGAGCCGTGACGTGCGGGTCTCGAGCCCGGCGCGCGTGCTCTGGCCCGACAGCGGCATCACCAAGCTCGAGCTCGCCCGGTACGCCGTGTCGGTCGGGCCGGCCCTGCTCGATGCCCTCAGGGCTCGACCGGTGACCCTGCAGCGCTTCCCGACCGGTATCGAGGGGGAGGAGTTCTACTCCAAGAACCCCCCTCGGGGGGTGCCGGCCTGGACGCGCACGGTCGTCGTGACGTATCCCTCCGGGCGAAAGCACCCCCAGCTCGTCGTCGACGAGGTGGCGACGGCCGTCTGGGCGATCCAGATGAACACCATCACCTTCCACCCGTGGCCGGTGTCGGCCGGGGATGTCGATGGGGATGGCGGCTCGCTCGACGACCCCGACGAGGTGCGGATCGACCTTGACCCACAGCCGGGGCGACCGTTTGCCGACGTCGTGGAGGCGGCGGTGGTGCTGCGTGAGCTGATGACCGAGCTCGGCCTCACCGCCTGGGTCAAGACCTCCGGCAACCGGGGGCTGCACGTCTACTCCCGCATCGAGCCCGAGCGGGAGTTCCTCGACGTGCGGCACGGCGTCATCGGCATCGCCCGAGAGCTCGAGCGCCGCCTGCCCGAGCTCGTCACCACCGCGTGGTGGAAGGAGGAGCGCGGCGACAAGGTGTTCGTCGACTTCAACCAGGCCAACCGCGACCGCACCATCGCTTCGGCGTGGAGCCCACGACCGTTGCCCGGCGCACCGGTGTCGACCCCGCTGGCCTGGTCGGAGGTGCGCGACGTCGTGCCCGCCGACTTCACCGTGCGTTCGGTGCCCGATCGGTATGTCGCCGACGGTGACCCCTGGCACGGCATCGGCGAGGCCGTCGGCGACTTCACCGCGGCCATGTCGCTCTGGGACGCCGACGTCGAACGGGGACTGCCCGAGAAGAACTTCCCACCCGACTTTCCCAAGATGACGGGCGAACCACCGCGGGTGCAGCCCGGCCGCAAGAACGAGGCCAACTGGGCCGAGAAGCCCTGAGCCACCGCCGTAACCTCGCTTCGTTCGGGGTATTCGTCCGCGCCCAGCCGCCGTGGAGTACCTCGAACCAGTGAGAATGGGCGGCATGGACCTGCCAGTGATGCCGCCCGTCGCGCCGATGCTCGCGAAGGCCGTGCCGTCGATCCCGACCGGGGCGCTGTCGTACGAGCCGAAGTGGGACGGCTTCCGGTCGATCATCTTCCGGGACGGCGACGAGGTCGAGATCGGCTCGCGCAACGGCAAACCGATGACGCGCTACTTTCCCGAGGTCGTCGCGGCAGTCAAGGCCAACCTGCCCGAGCGCTGCGTCGTCGACGGCGAGATCGTCGTGGTGATGGGCGACCGGCTCGAGTTCGAGGTGCTGCAGCAGCGCATCCACCCGGCGTCGAGCCGGGTCACCCTGTTGGCCGGAGAGACCCCGGCAACCTTCATCGCCTTCGACCTGCTGGCGCTCGGTGACGACGACCTGACCGGGATGCCGTTCGAGCAGCGCCGCACTCGTCTCGAGGACGCACTGGCCGCCGCCGCCGCCCCGATCCACCTGACACCGGCGACGCGCGACGCCGACACCGCGGGGGAGTGGTTCGACCAGTTCGAGGGGGCCGGACTCGACGGGGTCATCGCCAAGCCCATCGACGGCGCCTACCTGCAGAACAAGCGCACCATGTTCAAGATCAAGCACACGCGCACTGCTGACTGCGTCGTGGCCGGCTACCGCGTGCACAAGAGCGGGCCCGACGCCATCGGGTCGCTGCTGCTCGGCCTCTACGACGATGAGGGCTCGCTCGCCTCGGTCGGGGTCATCGGCTCGTTCCCGATGGCACGGCGGAAGGAGCTGTTCGAGGAGCTGCAGCCTTTGGTCACCTCGTTCGACGAGCACCCGTGGGCGTGGGCGAAGCAGGAGGAGGGCACCCGGACCCCGCGAGCCTCCGAGACGAGCCGGTGGAACGCCGGCAAGGACCTGTCGTTCACGCCGCTGCGCCCCGAGCGGGTCGTCGAGGTGCGCTACGAGCACATGGAAGGGGCGCGCTTTCGCCACATGGCGCAGTTCGGCCGGTGGCGCCCTGACCGCGAACCGCGCTCGTGCACGTACGAGCAGCTGGAGGAGCCCGTGTCGTACGAGCTGTCCGAGATCCTCACCGCCCGCTGAACGGCATCCGGCCTCGTCTGCAAAGGTGGGCGCGTGCAGAAACGCAAGCTCGTCACGCGCCCGGCCCTTGCGGCGCTGGCGGCCGGCACCGGGGGTCTGCTCGGGGTCGCCTCGGCCACCATCGCCACCGGCTCCTACATCGCGAGGCGGGTGCTGACGCCGGACGAGCTGATGCCCGACGACGTGGCCGTGACCGCCCACGACGAGGTGAGTGTCACCCTCGGCGTCACCCCCGACACGGTGGTGCCGGGTCGGTACGGCCTCTGGCTCGACGGTGGGCGTGGTCATGCCCGGGTCGGCGAGGTCATCGAGCGCGACGCCCTGACCGTGACGCGGCACCTGCTGGGTGTCGACCGCGGTGAGCTCGCGGTCGGCCCGGCCCGGTGGAACCAGTACTACTACAGCGACCGCCCGCGGCTGAGTCTCGCGCTGCCCGACGAAGATGTCACGATCGTCTCCGAGCTGGGGCCGATGCCGGCCTGGGTCGTTCGCCCTGCTGTAACGGCCCACCACGGCGAGCACGACGAGCACGACGACCCCATCGAGGGGTCAGACGGCGGCGACTGGGCCGTGCTCGTGCACGGCCGGGGTGCCCGCAAGGAAGAGGCTCTCCGGGCGGTGCCCGTGCTGCGTGACGCCGGGTGGACCAGCCTCGTCGTGGCCTACCGCAACGACCGCGACGCGCCGAGGGGGCCCGACGGTCGCTACAACCTTGGGTTGTCGGAATGGCGCGATGTCGATGCGGCACTGCGCTACGCCGTGGCGCACGGTGCCCGACGGGTGGTGCTCTTCGGGTGGTCGATGGGCGGCGCCATCGTGTTTCAGCTGTTGTCGCGCTCGGCCCTGGCCGACTGCGTGGTGGGGGTGGCGCTGAACTCGCCGGTGGTCGACTGGGGTGATGTGCTGACCCATCACGCGCGCACCCACAACCTGCCGCCCCCTCTCGTGCGGCTGGCCCAGATGTTGATGGCTTCTCGCGGGTCGAAACGGCTGGTCGGCGTCGCCGAGCCCGTTGACGTGGCCCTGACGAACTGGGTCGCCCGAGCCGACGAGCTGCGGCACCCGATGCTGCTCATCGCCTCCGACGGAGACGACTTCGTGCCGATCGGCCCGGCCGCCGAGCTGGCCGCTCGGCGGCCCGACCTCGTGCGTTTCGAACGCTGGCACGGGGCGCGGCACTGCAAGGAGTGGAACATCGACCCCCAGCGCTGGGAACGCGTCGTCAGGGAGTTTCTGTCGGGCCTGTGAGACAGCCGGTGGCGAAGGCTCGGAAGGCGGGAGCGGCTGCGGCCGGGTCAGTCGCCGGTCGTCTGACGCAGCACCGACCAGCGACCCATGACGGTCGAGTCCTGCTCGACGAGCAGGGTGAGCTCGAGAGCCGCCGGGATGCCGTCCGCCCCCACGGTGCGGGGATGCTCGCCCCCGACGAGATGAGGCGCGACGGTGTAGCAGAGCTCATCGACCAGCCCGGCCGCGATGAAGGAGCCGAGCAGCGACGGCCCGCCCTCGGTGAGCAGCTGGGTCAGGCCGCGGTCGTGCAGCTGCCCGATGAGGGCGTGCAGGTCGAGCGAACCGTCTCCACAGACAAGCACGTTCGAGTCGCCGAGATCGTCTCTGGTGCGGGAGAGCCCGGGAGCGTTCTCGGGCGTCGCCATGAGAACCGAGCCGTCACGGCGCCCTCGCAGGGTGGGCGGCACCTCACCCCGGTGGCTGATGACGACGAGGGGGAGCGCGTCCGGAAGTCCGCGCCCGCGCCGTAGCCCCACCAGCGTCGCGGGAACGGAGAGTGGCACATAGCCTTCTGCGCGGATGGTGCCCGCCCCGACGACCACGGCGTGGCTCGAGGCGCGCAGTACGTCGAAGACCGCGCGGTCGGCCGCGTTGTTGATCGAGCCCGTCATACCGTCGGCGCCGGTGGCCGCACCGTCGAGCGAGGTCACCATGTTGCAGCGCAGCCAACCCGGTTCGACGTGGTCGCCGTGGCCGCGAGCCGGCGACGGTGGTGCGTAGGCCGCGAACAGGGCCGCCTCGTCGAGCTCGGTCAACGGGTCGATTCCGGACGAGCCGGCGACAAGGAGGCGCATGACCCCAGTATGTCGGCCCGGCGTGCTCACCGAGCTCTCGCCGGCGGCATCCCGCCGCGGGCGGCCCGGTTCCGGCAGGATGAGGCCATGGGCAAGAAGAAGAAGCACGACAAGAAGTCGGTCAAGGCGCGGCAGGAGCGGATCGAGTCAGACGTAGCGATCGCCAAGGCCGAGAAGGAGGCCGTCGCCGAGATTGCCGAGTTCGGCTCGGCCCTGCGGGTGGCGAAGGGCTTCGTGCTGAGCGACATCGACACCCGCTCGACCCCCGGATTCACCGGCGACAAGCTCGAAGGCAAGGCCGCTCTCGCCGTCTGCGAGGCTGAGCTGTCCGACCTGCTCGAGCGGCTGTTCGCCGAGTCGACCGCCGGCTCGAAGCGCGCGCTGCTGCTCGTCGTGCAGGGGATGGACACCTCCGGCAAGGGCGGGATCATGCGCCACGTCATCTCGGTGAACCCCCAGGGCGTCAAGGCGACAGCCTTCAAGTCTCCGACCAAGGAGGAGCTGGCCCACGACTTCCTCTGGCGCATCGAGAAGGCCCTGCCCGAGCCCGGCGAGCTCGGCGTGTTCGACCGGTCGCACTACGAGGACGTGCTCATCGTGCGGGTGCACGACCTGGTGCCGGAGGAGACCTGGTCGAAGCGCTACGCGCAGATCAACGCCTTCGAGCGCAAGGTCACTGCTTCAGGCACCACGGTCATCAAGGTGATGACTCACATCTCCAAGGACGAGCAGAAGGACCGGCTCGCCGAGCGCCTCGACCGGCCCGACAAGTTCTACAAGTACAACCCCGGTGACGTCGACGAGCGGCTGCACTGGGACGAGTACCAGGTGACCTACCAGGCGATGCTCGACAAGACCTCGACGGTGGGGGCGCCGTGGTACGTCGTTCCCGCCGATCGCAAGTGGTATGCCCGCCTCGCCGTTCAGCAGCTGCTGCTCGAGGCCCTGCGCGCCATGGACCTGCAGTGGCCGGCGGCCGACTTCGACGTCGAGGTCGAGAAGGTGCGGCTGGCGGGCAGCTGACCGGGCCGTCGTGCTGCGCGGGCGTCAGCCCGTCCGAGAGATCAGCGCGGATGTCGCCAAGGCCAGGTCAGCAGGCAGCGTGCCGAAGGTGTGACCGTGGGCACCGACCACCCGTGCCGCCACGAACGCGTCAGCGACAGGGCCGGGGGAGTGCTCGACGAGGAGTGCGCCCTGCAGGGCGATAGCGAGCGACTCGACGGTCCCTCGCGCCTCGAAGGCCGCTGCCGGCGACGCGGGATCAAGGGAGCCTGCGTGCCGCAGAGCGGAGTCGGTGAACCGGTCGAGTTCGAGGCTGCGGCCACGCACCCGGTGCAGCTCGGCGGTGAGTGCGTCGAGGGCGGCCGGCTCGCGCGACAGAGCGCGGATCACGTCGAGGGCGTTGACGTC
This sequence comes from Humibacillus sp., assembly GCA_030452985.1. Taxonomy (GTDB): domain Bacteria; phylum Actinomycetota; class Actinomycetes; order Actinomycetales; family Dermatophilaceae; genus DSM-29435. The sequence continues at coordinate 57,923 of JAKDLG010000006.1, read as the reverse complement.
TCCCGACCCTTCCCAGATCGAGTTGAGCGGGGCCTCACGGTAGAGGCGGGCCAGGCCGTTCTCCTCCACGTAGCCGTTGCCGCCCAGGCACTCGAGAGCCTCGGCCACCATCGGCGCCGTGCGCTTGCAGACCCAGAACTTGCCGAGGGCCACGCCCAGCCGGGCCAGGTCGGTCTCACCCCGGTCGAACGCCTGCGCCAGGCGCATGGCCAGCACCGTCGCGGCCTCGGCCTCGAGAGCCAGATCGGCGAGCACGTTGCGCATCAGGGGCTGGTCGACGAGCAGGGCGCCGAAGGCCGAGCGGTTCCGCGCGTGGTGCACCGCGCGCGACACGGCATCCCGCATCGTCGCCGTCGAGCCGAGCACGCAGTCGAGCCGCGTCGCCCCGACCATGTCGATGATGGTGCGAACGCCGCGTCCCTCGTCGCCGATGCGGCTGCCCCAGGTGGCGTGGAACTCCACCTCGCTGGAGGCGTTCGAGCGGTTGCCGAGCTTGTCCTTGAGCCGTTGCAACGCGAACGGGTTTCGCGTGCCGTCGTCGAGAACCCGGGGCACCACGAAGCAGGTCAGTCCGCCGGGCGCCTGGGCGAGCACGAGGAACACGTCGCTCATCGGCGCCGAACAGAACCACTTGTGGCCGGTGAGGCGGTAGGCCTCTCCCGGCACCGGGCCGGATACCGCCGCGACGGCCCGGGTGACGTTGGCCCGCACGTCGGAGCCGCCCTGCTTCTCGGTCATGCCCATCCCGGCCAGGGCGCCCGGCTTCTGGCTGACCGGAACGAGGTGAGGGTCATACTCCCGGCTGGCGAGAGGGGCGAGCCAGCGGGCCGAGAGCGTGGCGTCGTGGCGCAGCGCCGACCCGGCGGCATACGTCATCGACACCGGGCACAGGTGACCGGCCTCGACCCGTGACCAGAGCATGAACCCCGCCGCGCGACGCACGTGCGCGCCGCTGCCCTTCGGCGCCGTCCAGGGGCCGGCGGTGAGGCCGGCGCCGACCGACCGGGTCAAGAGCCAGTGCCAGGCAGGATGGAACTCCACCTCGTCGACCCGGTTGCCTCGGGCGTCGAAGGCGCGCAGCACGGGCGGGTGGGAGTCGGCGAGCTGCCCCTGCTGCTGGGCGGCGGCCGAGCCCGCCAGTCGACCCAGCTCCAGGAGAGCCTCGGAAGGCTCGCCGTCGTAGCGACGGAGCGCTTCAGCGAGGGCGGGGTCGTCGGCGAGCAGGTCATGCCCGACGAACGGTGGGGGCTGGTTGTCGGTGGGGGAGGTGCTCACACGTGCGACTGTAGGTCGCGAGGGCGCCCGACGGCATCCCCTCCGCGGGTGGCGAGCCTCCTGGTGGGATGGCGGCACGGTGGCAGACGGATAACCTTCGGTGCAATGAGCCTGAAGAGCCGCGGTCGCGCTTTCCTCGAGCGCATTCCGGGAGGGATGCCGGTCGCTCGGCTGACCCTGCACACCTTCAACGTCTGCCTGGACTACCGGGTCACGGGGCTGGCGGCCGAGGCGGCGTTCTTCATGCTGCTCTCGCTGCCACCCCTGGTGCTCGGACTGTTCGGCGCCGTGGGTTTCGTCGGCAGCCTGCTGGGGCCCGACACCGTCGACCAGGTCATCACGCACATCCGTGACTACGCGTCCCAGTTCCTCACGGAGTCGAGCATCGTCGACGTGCTGCTGCCGACGATCCAGGACGTGCTGAAGACGGGCCGTGCCGAGCTGGTCTCCATCGGCTTCCTGCTGTCGCTGTGGTCGGGGTCGCGCGCCCTCAACGTGTTCGTCGACACCATCTCGATCATGTACGGGCAGAAGGACGTGCGTGGCATCGTGCACATGAGGGCGCTCAGCCTCGCGCTCTACACCTTGGGCATGCTCGTCATCATCGTGCTGCTGCCGCTCGTGCTGATCGGGCCGGAGCTGATCGGCGAATGGCTACCCGACCAGCTGACCTTCGTGACGATCGTCTACTGGCCGTTCGTGGTGCTGCTCAGCATCTCGGGGCTCACCACGCTGTACCACATCGCCACCCCGCGGCGCGGTTCGTGGTGGCGCGACACCCCAGGCTCCTTGCTGGCGCTCGCGATCTGGCTGCTGGCGTCGGTCGTCGTACGAATGGCGCTCGAGGCCTCCCTCGGCGGTTCGACCATCTACGGGCCCCTCAGCACGCCCATCGTGCTGCTCATCTGGCTCTACACCCTCGCCATCGCCATCCTCATCGGCGCGGGGCTCAACGCGGCCACCCGGATCGTGTGGCCGGTCGAGCTCCACGAAGGCCTGAGTGAGCGCATCTGGGCCCGGGTGAGAGCCGTCTTCGTACCCTCGGCCGACTCTGATGCCGACCTCGCCGAGACGGAAGGGGAGGGCGTCGAGTCACGGCCGATACCGGCCGGCCCGACCCTGATGGACGACCCCGACACCCGCCAGCGGGCCAGGGACCAGCAGTTCGCCAAGCTCGAACGCTCGGCCCTCGCCGAGGCGATCGAGCGCGAGCTGGCGCACGGTCTGCGCCGCTCCAAAGACGATGACGAACGGTGACCGACCCGGGCGTCTCGGGCATCGCATCGACACCTCGGAACCGGGTTTGGTGTCTCGTCGGGTGATCGGCTAATGTCTACCTCGCACCGAGCGGAGCAGTTTCGTCGCTGGTGTTTCCGCGGACATAGCTCAGTTGGTAGAGCGCAACCTTGCCAAGGTTGAGGTCGCCGGTTCGAGCCCGGTTGTCCGCTCGGAGGCAAATAGAGATCAACCTTGCCGACACGGTGGAGTGGCCGAGAGGCGAGGCAGCGGCCTGCAAAGCCGCGTACACGGGTTCAAATCCCGTCTCCACCTCGAATAGCACCACCTGGTCTACACCGGGGCGATTGGCGCAGCGGTAGCGCGCTTCCCTGACACGGAAGAGGTCACTGGTTCGATCCCAGTATCGCCCACCATCATCATGATCCCTGAACTGCGCAGACGCGGACCAGGGGTATGTTGCCGTCGCCGGTGGATGTGATCGGACGGACCGACGTCATCAGCCCGGTTGGGCTCAGCGTCTGCCTAGGACGAAGTACGCCAGCGGCCCGAAGGGTTGGACGGAGAACGCCAGCACCCACAGCGACTTGTGTCCTCGCACCTGGCTGGCCGGTCTGCGCGCCAGATCGTGCAACGCGGCGGCAGTCACGACCGCCTCCACGGCGCCGGCAACGACAATCGCCTTCTGTTGAACGCCCGTCAGATCCGACCACTTCTTCTTCTCCATGAAGCGACGGTACCCGCCTTACCGGTGCCCAGAACCCTAAAGTGTGGAGCGTGAAGAGCCCAACCGCGACAGGTCGCCCAGGGTGCTTGAGTCGTGGTGCACGCGAATGAGCCATCTCAACTGGTCGTCGACGACACCACAGGACGTCGAGGACCTGGTGCGCCTCGGCCAGGCCTGCCTCGATCGCGACGGCGGCCTGCCGGACGTCGCCGATCCCGAGCACCTGCGGAAGGTGTTCGTGACGGACACGGCGATCTGCGGTCGGGACGAGCTCGGCGAGATCGTCGCCGCGGCTGCCGTCGCGCGCAACGCCGCCGGCGAACGTTTCGCGGCCGCTCTGGTCGACCCCAGCGTCATGGGGCGGGGGATCGGGGAGGAGCTGGCCGCGTGGGTCGACGAGCACTCCGGGGGGCCGGTGAGCCTGGTCATGGACTCGATGAGCCCCGAGGCGGAGGGGCTCTTCGTGCGGCTCGGTCTGCGCCGGGTCTTCGCGGAGACCGTGATGTGCCACCCGTTGCGTAGCATCCCCAGCGTCCGTCTGCCCGAGAACATCGTCATGATGCCCTTCACCGACGACACCTCGGAGGCCTTCCAGCACGCCTACGCCGCCTCGTTCCGTGACCAGCCCGGCTACGACGCCGGCAACGCCCGGGCGTGGGGCCCGCGGTTGCGTGAACAACGCGGCTTCCAGCCGGAGGACTCCCGCGTCGCCCTCGACCGTGACGGGCACGTCGCCGGCTTCGTCACGATCTCGGCAAGCTGGATCGATGAGGTCGGAGTCGTCCCCGCCTGGCGCGGGCAGGGCCTCGGCGCTCATCTTGTCGCCCGCTCGCTCACGGCGATCGCCAAGCGCGGCGCTTCAGAGGCGTGGCTGGCCGTGGGTTGTGAGAACCCCGCACGGACGCTCTACGAACGGCTCGGGTTTCGCAACTGTGGCACCCGAGCGCTCTTCGACCGAGGCTGACCTCGCTCGCGTCCGGTCATTGGTGACCGTTGCCCACCATCCGCAGGATCCGTCGGTTGAACGCTACGAAGCGGAGCGTCTGAAGGCCGAGGTTGCGTCGCCGTTTCAGGGTCTTCGCGGTCGGCAAAGGCGCCTTTGAAAGGTCGGCGACAGGGTCGCCCTGAACTGGTGCCGGGTTCCTGGTCGGTGGGGTGGTGGGTGGTGTCGTCGGTGGTTTCATGGTGGGCCTCACTCCGGGATGAACTGCCAGCCAGGTCTGGCCTTGGCCTTGTGCAGGAACAGGTGATGGAGCATGAGCTTGGCCCAGTGGCCGCTGAGCCCGATCTCGCCACGGGTCTCCTCCAGAGACCGGCCGGTCTCCGGGTAGCGCTCGAAGTCGGGAACGACGGGCATCATCGTCATGGCCGCCGCCGATCCCGTACGCAGGCCGGTACCAGCCGAGGCGACACAGGCTGCGCCCATCCGGGCCATGGAGGCTTCGTGTGGACGTGCTGATGGACCCTTCGTGATGCGGTCGACGATCGAGAGGGCCGCCGCCTTGGCCATCACCCCGGACGGCATGCCCGTTCGCGGCGGCGCCGGTGTGATGAGCGTGCCGTTGGCGCTCTTGCGCGGCCGGGAGATCTGGTGGGGTGGCGCGAAAGCTATCCCGACGGCCCAGATGTTGTCGTAACCAGGGGTGAGGTAGGTGCTCGGCCAGTCAGCGGCCGACCAGTCGTCGAACGCCTTGGGCGTGTAGTCAGCGTCGACCTCATGAAGCCGTTCGGGGCGAACAGCTCCCCGGTGATGTCGGCTCCCGCCCTGTCGTACGCAGCGAGCGGCACGCCGCCGAAGGGCGGCAGGAGCATCGCGAAGTCGAAGGCCAGCTCGTGGTGAGCCCCATCGAGCGTCTCGTAGCGCACCATCCCCGGCTCGACCATCTCGACGTGTGCACCGAGGATGGCCTCGACCCCACGCTCGCGGAAGAGGGATGCCGTCCAGAGCTCGCTGGAGGTCTGGAAGCCGTTCTCCTCGAAGGTCAGCCCTCCGACGCCGAAGTCGCCGAGACTGGCCTCGTTGGTCAGGTACACGAGGCGTGCCCGGTCGCGGACGCCGGCCTCACGCAGCTGATGGTCGACGTTGAAGACGTACTCGAACGCCGCGCCCTCACACGTGCAGGTGCCGTGACCCATGCCCACGACGAGCGTCTGAGGCTCGCCGGCCTTGAGGTTCGTGATCGCGCGCTGCAGAGCGATCGCGGCCTGCGTCGCGTGACCCGCGGTGCACACTGAGACGGTGTGCCCGTTATCGGGCCCGAGACCCGGCGTCATCGCGAACTTCAGCTGCGGCCCGGTCGCGTTGATCAGGTAGTCGTAGCGGATCTGGTCGGTCTCGCCCTGCCTGGCTGCGGAGGTGTGCACGAGGTCGACGGCACCGCGCCCATCGGCAGGGTCTCCCTCGGGCCGGATGGCAACGCCTTTGGCCTGCACGTACTCGATGCCCTGCTTGCGATAGACCGGCGCCAACGGGAAGACAACGTCTGTGCTGTCCATCTGCCCCACGCCCACCCAGATGTTCGACGGGATCCAGTTCCAGTCGGCGTTGGGCGTCACGACCGTGACGGCGTGGGCTTTGCTCAACAGCCGTCGCAGGTGCAGAGCTGCGGTGTGCCCAGCGACTCCTCCGCCCAGAACCACGATCTCAGCCATGTCGAACCTCTCTTCTCTCAACAGAACTATACCCCATAGGGTATCCAAGCTCAAGGAACATGAACAAAGGAGGAACCTGCTGCAACAGCGATTGCTGCCCTCAGGCCGCGCGGCCTACGATCGACAGGTCAAGGGCGCCGCTCCCGGTCCGGCGGCGCGATCCGCGTCGCGGTACGGCCCGGCTGCAAGGAGCCTTCGATGACCACCAGCCCGAACACGATGCGCGCCTGGCAGGTGCGCGAGCCAGGCCCCATCTCCGGTCATCCACTGGAGCTGGTCGAGAAGCCCGTGCCGGAACCCGGCTCGGGAGAGGTGCTCGTCCGGGTGCTGACGTGCGGGGTGTGCCGCACGGATCTGCATGTCGCGGAGGGGGACCTGGCCGTGCATCGTGAGCAGGTGACGCCGGGGCACGAGGTGGTGGGTGAGGTGGCGGCGTCCGGCCCGGGCTCGGCACGGTTCGCGATCGGTGACCGGGTGGGGGTGCCCTGGCTGCGCCGTACGTGTGGGGCGTGCCAGTGGTGCCGGTCCGGGAGGGAGAACCTTTGCCGCGCATCGCAGTACACCGGTTGGGACGTCGACGGCGGGTACGCGGAGTACACCACGGTGCCGGAAGGTTTCGCCTACCGCATCCCCGAGCAGTTCGACGACGCCACGGCCGCACCATTGCTGTGTGCCGGCATCATCGGCTACCGGGCGCTGCGGCGCGCACAGGTACCGCCGGGTGGCCGGCTGGGGTTGTACGGGTTCGGTGGCTCGGCACATCTGACTGCGCAGGTGGCCATGGCTCAGGGTGTCGAGGTGCACGTGCTCACGCGCGGCGAGGCGGCGCGGCGATTCGCGCTGGAGCTCGGAGCGGCCTCCGCCGGAGACGCGCGAGACCGACCCCCGGTGCCGTTGGCCTCGGCGATCATCTTCGCACCCGCGGGCGACATCGTGCCGTTCGCACTGGAGGCCCTCGCCCCCGGGGGGACACTGGCTCTGGCCGGCATCCACGTTAGCGACATCCCGCCCCTGAACTACGAGCAGCACGTGTTCCACGAACGAACGATCACCTCGGTGGAGAGCAACACCAGGCGAGATGGTGAGGAGTTCCTGGTGCTGGCGGCGAGGCTGGGCATCTCGCCTCAGACGACGTCGTACCCGTTCGAGGAGGCGGATCGGGCGCTGGAGTACCTCGCGGTGGGCGACGTTCGCGGTGCCGGAGTGCTGCGGGTGTCCGAGCGCGGCTGACCTCACTCCCGACCGAGGACCAACCGCGCCATCTCGCTTGACGTGGGTGCTTCCATGTTCCACGCCGACCACCGAGACGGAATCACCGATGAGGCGTCTGACTTGAAGATGACCCTGTAGGAGACGTTAACCCCAGCCATCAAATACTTGCGCTTGTTCGCACCTGACATGGGCCGCAATACTCGGCAACGGAATCGCAGAGCCCCTCGAAGTCCCCTGGGTCTGTTCAAGAACTCACATTGAAGGACGCCCTCAATGAGCTTGTCCGAGCGACCTGTCGAATCGCAGCGGCTGCACCGGACGCACCTTCCCGAACGACGCGAACAACTGGGTATGACAGTCAGGGAAGCAGATCTTTCCTTAGGCTTGAACGGTGCCGGCGACGGTCTTCTCGATACCACGCATTTCGACACTGTTCGATTCCCGCCGCCTGCTTGGGCAATCGGCACGGTAGCCGCGGCGGTTGCCGACGGAACGACTGCCTACACCGCCTATCGCGGAAGCGACGAAGTTCGCCGCATCTGCTCTGGTTCGGTGTCGGGGCTGATGGGTATCGACGTCGACCCCTCCCGGAACATCGCCATCACGGCCGGTACGCAGAGTGCCCTCTTCGCAGTGCTCAGCGCCCTGGTCGACGACGGTGACGTCGTGGTACTCGCCGACCCCGAGTATCTCTTCGTCGAAAGGATGCTCCGGTTCCTCGGCGCCGACGTGGTGCGACTTCCGTTCGTCCCTTGCGAGGAGGGCCTCCAGCCAGACCTCGACGAGCTCGAGCGGCTGAGCCGTCTCGGCATCAAGCTGTTCGTGACCTCCAACCCCCACAACCCGACGGGCACCGTTCTCAGCCCTCAGGTCATCAGGCGGTTGTCTAGGATCGCCGTGAAGAACGACTTCCTCGTGCTCGTCGACGAGCTGTACTGCAGGCTGGTGTACGACGACATCCCGTATACCCATCTGGCGGCGGAACCGGGCATGGAGGACCGTACGATCACGCTGCTCGGCGGCTCGAAGACGGAGTCTCTGAGCGGCTTCCGGGTGGGAGTGGTGGTCAGCTCGGCGTCGGTCATCGACGCCGTCGAGCAGACCTTGGCGATGCTCTGCCTCCGCGCACCGGCGTACGCCCAGCACGTGCTCACCAGGTGGCTCGTCGATGACAGCGACTTCGTCTCGCAGCGGGTCTCGCAGCTGCAGGCCATCCGAGAGTGGACGACGGAGCAGCTGCTGTCCGTACCCGGTCTCCAGGTCTCACCCGGTGCAGGCACCGCCTACCTCTGGCCGGATGTCTCCGGTCTCGGTCTATCGGGTCTCGAGGCGGCCCGAATCCTGCAGCAGGAAGCGGGTGTCGTGGTCAGCCCGGGTTACCAGTTCGGACCATCAGGGATGAGCCGATTCCGCATCTGCTACGCGCGAGACGAACAGCAGTGGTCCCGCGCTCTCGAACGTATGACGGCCGCCCTACAGGCGGCGTCCTCTGAGCTCTGACCGGCTTGACAGGTGAGGTGGCACCGCGTCACCTCACCGAACGGCACCGCACTTCCCTGAAGGAGTCACATGTATTTCCGCACCAGAGTGGCAGCAGTCGCAGGCGCCGTCGCGCTCGCCTGCACGATCAGCAGTTGTTCCAGCGGGTCGGACACGAGCAGTGGCACGGCCTCGGGCGGGGGTGCCGGACCCGGCGGCACCCTGCGGATCGCCAATGCCATCACCACTGACCCCATCATCCCGATGACTGTTGACACCAGCACGACCCGCGTGATGGACATGGTCTGGACGGGTCTGGTTCGCTACGACGACAAACTGGCGCCCTACAACGCCAACGCGGAGTCGATCACCACGTCGGACAACACGACGTTCGTCATCAAGCTCAAGAAGGACTACACGTTCTCGGACGGCACCCCGGTCAATGCCGACAGCTATGTCGACTCGTGGAACTACTCCGCCTACGGGCCGAACGCCGCCCAGTCAGCCAGCTATTTCAGCCTGATCAAGGGATACTCCGCGACCAACCCTGACGCCCCCGACGGTGGAACGGCACCGAAGCCCACGGCCCAGACCCTCTCGGGGCTGAAGAAGAACAGTGACCTCGAGTTCACGGTGACCCTCGACAAGCCCATGTCGAGCTTTCCCTCGATCCTGGGCTATTCCATCTTCTATCCGATGCCGAAGTCGTTCTTCGACGACCCGAAAACCTACGAGAAGCTGCCGATCGGAAACGGCCCGTACACGATGACGAAACTGGTGCCGGGCCAGGAGGTCGACCTGGTCAAGACGCCTGGTTTCGACCACGATGACGCGGGCAAGGCCGCCGGGATCAACTTCATCAGCTTCTCCGAGGACACCGCTGCCTACACCGCGGTCCAGGGCGACCAGCTCGACTACGCCACCGTGCCGACGGCCTACCTGAAGACCTTCCAGACCGACTTCCCGGGCCACAGCGCCCTGGTCACCGGTACCAGCATGATGGACATGCAGCTTCCGCTCTACGTCGAGAAGTACGCAGACCCGAAGGTGCGCATCGCGCTCTCGATGGCTATCGACCGCAAGAGCATCGTCGACGCGCTGCTGCCGGGAGCGGCCAGCCCCGCCGACGGATGGGTGTCACCTCCGTTGCCGGGCTACGAGGCGGGAGCCTGCGGCAGCAACTGCGTCTACAACCCCGACAAGGCCAAGGCCATGTGGGCCGAGACGAATTTCACGGGCGACGTCGTGATCACGACGCTCGAGCCGCAGAAGACCCTCTTCACGTCGGTGTGCCAGAGCATCACCGACACGCTCGGGGTCAAGTGCACGGTGAACTCGATCGCGGATCGCACCAGCTACAAGGCCATCGCCCAGGCCTTCAAGGCCCCGGGGCCGATCCGGTGGGGCTGGGCCATCGACTACCCGACCATGGAGAACATGCTGGTCCCCCGGTTTGTGGCGAACGCCTCGTCGAACTGGATGAAGTACGACTCCGACGGCTACCAGAAGCTGATCGACGAGGCCAACGGGGCCAGTGACGCTGCCGCCGCGGCGACGTTCTTCAACCAGGCTCAGGCGCTGCTGGGACAGGACATGCCTGACATCCCCATCTACTTCCAGCAGGGGGCCGGGGTCTGGTCGAGCAACACCAAGGATCTGGTCATCACCGGATTCGGGTGGCCGGACCTGCTGAAGGCCTACAAGACCTCGTGACCGTTCAACGACCGGCGGACACCGATGCTGCGCCGACCCCTCGCGTCAGCCTCGGTGTCCGCCCCGAACGGGCCCTGCCGGTCCGTGCAGTGGGGGTGGTGGTGTGCTGAAGTTCGTCGGGCGCAGGCTGCTGCAGTTCGTTCCCGTCATGATCGGGTCGACCATCATCTGCTGGGGCCTCGTGTGGGCCCTTCCGGGCGACCCGTTCCGTGGGAGGTGCGGACAGGTCGTCTGCTCGGACCAGTACGTCCAGACGATGACCCAACGGTACGGGCTCGACCAGCCGCTTCCGGTTCAGTACCTGGTCTTCCTACGGAACCTGTTCACCGGAAACCTGGGGGAGACGTTCTCGGGGCAGGACATCTCTGCCGTCATCAGCCAAGCCCTGCCCGTCACCGCAAGGTTGGCGGTGCTCAGCATCCTCATCCAGGTGGTGCTCGCCGTGTCGATCGGGATCTACTCCGGTCTGCGACAGAACGGGTTCGTCGACGTGACAGCACTCTTCGGTTCGCTGATCCTCTTCTCGCTGCCCGTCTTCGTGGTCGCTTTCGTGGCCCAGTACGTTCTCGGCGTCAGACTCGCGTGGGTCAAGCCCACCGTGAGCCCGGCTGCCCCCATCAGCGAGCTGATCCTGCCGGCCGCCGTGCTCGCCATCGGGATCATGGCCACCCTCATGCGAGTCCTGCGCGCGTCGGTCGCGGAGGGTCTGCACGCCGACTACCTACGAACGGCGCGGGCCAAGGGTTTCTCGGAGAGGCGAGTCATCGGCGTTCACCTCATGCGCAACGTGATGGCCCCGGCCCTCAACGTTCTCGGTCTTGAGTTCGCGGCCCTGCTCGGCGGCACGGTCATCGTCGAGGGCATCTTCAACATCAAGGGGGTCGGAGGGGCCATCTACAAGGCCATTCAGGACCGGGAGCAGCTGACCGTCTCGACGATGGTGACGCTGGTGATCATCTTCTATCTGGTCATCAACCTGATCGTCGACGTCGCGTGTGCTCAGCTCGACCCCAGGAGTCGCGATGTCTGAGCCACTGGCGGAGGAGATGGCGGCCGAGGTCCTTGGGGGCCAGACGGATTCGGCAGGGCCGACGGGACCGGTGTCCCGCGGCGAGGAGGAGGCGAGTGACACTCGCACCCGGGGGGTGTGGATCGACGCGTGGCGCGTGCTTCGCAGCAAGCCGCTGTTCCTCATCAGTATCGGGGTGATCCTGATCCTGACCCTGATGGCGATCGCTCCGTCATGGTTTGCCTCTGGGGACCCGAACCAGGGCTCCCTGTCGAAGAGCCTGCAGGGGCCGTCGTCCGAGGGGTGGTTCGGCTTCGACGTGAACGGCCGCAACGTTTACACCCGAGTGGTCTACGGCGCTCGCGCCTCGCTCACGGTCGGCTTCGCCTGCACCCTGGGCACCACCTTGATCGGCATCGTGCTCGGTTCGGTCGCGGCCTACTCGAGCGGCCCCGTCGACTCGGTCATCTCGCGGATCGGCGACATGCTGCTCGGTATCCCCTTCGCGCTGGCCGGTATCATCGTGCTCAGCACCCTGACCACGTTCGACACCCCGAACTGGCAGGTGGAGACGATCCTGATCCTGACCATCATCGTCTTCGGTTGGCCCAGCATCGCCAGGGTGCTGCGTTCGACCGTGTTGGTCACCCGCAACGCCGACTATGTCGTCGCCGGCAAGGCACTGGGGCTATCGGGGTCTCGGGTGCTCTTCCGCCACATCCTGCCGAACGCGATCTCACCGATCCTGGTGCTCTCCACCATGCGGGTCGGCGGCTACATCGCGACGGAGGCGTCGCTGTCCTACCTGGGCCTGGGCCTCCACCCCCCGGCCGTCTCCTGGGGTCAGATGGTCAGTGACGGGCAGCCCTACCTTCGTACCGGGTTCCATGTGCTGCTCTTTCCCAGCATCTTCCTGGCCATCACCATCCTGGCGTTCGTGCTGGCCGGCGAGGCCCTGCGTGAAGCCCTCGACCCCACGAACAGGAGGTGACCGTCATGCTCGATGACTCGCCGGCCCTGCCGGGCCCCGTCCTCGCCGGTGCTGCTACCGAGCCGGCTCTGCTCGAGGTCCGCTCACTCGGGGTACAGATCCGGACCCGTCGCGAGTCGATCGACATCGTGCGTGACGTCTCGTTCGAGGTGGCTCGAGGGGAGACGGTCGCGGTGCTGGGTGAGTCTGGTTCGGGCAAGACGATGACCGGTCACGCCATCATGGGGATCCTCGACACACCGCCCGCCTACATCAGCTCAGGAAGCATCTCGTTCCAGGGCCACGACCTGCTTAAGATGCCGGAGCGCCGGCGCCGCGACATCCGCGGACGGCACATCAGCATGATCTTCCAGGACTCCCTCTCCGCGTTGAACCCGGTCTTCAGTGTGGGCTTTCAGGTGGCGGAGGTGCTGCGAAAGCGGGCCGGCATGGGCCGCCGTGAGGCGAACGCGCGGGCCGCAGAGCTGCTCGACCTCGTCGAGATCCCCAACGCGCGAAACCGCATGCGGGACTACCCGCACGAGTTCTCCGGAGGCATGCGCCAGCGAGTCATGATCGCGATGGCCATCGCCCTCGAACCCGAGCTGCTCATCGCCGATGAGCCCACCACGGCCTTGGACGTCACCATCCAGGCGCAGATCATGGAGACGTTGCAGCGGTTGTGCTCCGATCGCGACATGGGCCTGATCCTGATCACCCACGACCTGGGGGTCGTCTCCGAGTTCGCCGACCGCATCATCCTCATGTACGCCGGACGCGTCGTCGAGTCATGCGTCACAGCAGGGATCTTCACGCAGGCCGCTCACCCCTACTCTCGCGCGCTGCTCGACTCGGTGCCACAGTCTGCTCATCGTGAGACCGGGCTCAACGTCATTCCCGGCGCACCCCCTGACCCGCGCGAGGTCGGGGTGGGGTGCGCGTTCGCACCGCGGTGCTCCCATGCGATGGACCAGTGTCTCGTCGCCGTACCGCCGACCGTGACGGTGGCACCCGGTCACCGTTCCGCCTGCCTCATCGCCCGAGAGCTGGCCGACCATGTCTGAGCAGGTCGGTGCCCGGTCCGGTGCCCAGTCCGGTGTCCAGGGTGGTGCCCGAGCCGACGCCGCGGGGGCCAGGGCCACGCCCGCGGTGTCGCCGGTGCTCGAGGTGCGTCAGGTCGTCAAGACCTACTCCGTCGGCCGAAGCCTCATCCCGAAGCGGCGCCCGGTGCTCACGGCCGTCGACGGCATCTCGCTGAGTCTGGCGGCCGGCGAGACGTTGGGCGTGGTGGGGGAGAGCGGATGCGGCAAGTCCACCCTCGCGAAGCTCGCCCTCGGCCTGGAGACGCCGACCTCGGGGACGGTCGAGCTGATGGGACGATCGCTCGCGTCGGCGAGCCGAACGTGGCGAAGCAGCGCCATCCAGCTGGTGATGCAGGACCCCTACTCGTCGCTCAACCCGAGGATGACGGTGTACGACATCGTCGCCGAGGCGTTCGTGGCCCATCCGCTGCTCGCGGCGCGGTCAGAGCGTCGAGCCCTGGTGGTCGAGATGCTGGGCCTGGTCGGGTTGGGGCCGCACCAGCTGGAGAAGTTTCCGCACCAGCTGTCGGGAGGGCAGCGGCAGCGGGTGGGGATCGCGAGAGCCCTGGCGCCCAAACCGTCGATCATGGTGTGTGACGAGCCGGTATCGGCGTTGGACGTGTCGGTGCAGGCCCAGGTGATCAACCTGCTGGTTTCACTGCAGTCCTCGCTCGGCCTGTCGTACGTGTTCATCTCCCACGACCTGTCGATCGTTCGTCACGTCTCCGACCGGATCGCCGTGATCTATCTGGGCCGGATCGTGGAGGAGGGCCCCTCGGAGACGGTGTACACCCAGCCGGCCCATCCCTACACCGAGGCCCTGCTGGCAAGCGTGGCGACCGCCGAGTTCGACGCTGACGGGTCGCCGGCCAAGAAGCCACCGAGGATCCGCGGGGAGCTTCCCGATCCGTTGAACCCTCCTTCCGGGTGCCCGTTCCGCAGCCGGTGCTACAAGGCCCAGGACATCTGTGAGAGTGAGGCCCCAGACCTGTTGCCCCTGGTGTCGCAAGGGCACCGGGCTCGGTGCCACTTTCCCGAGGTCGACCACCACCAGATCAACCGGACACCAACGACCAGCAGGATGGAGCAGCAATGAGGCAGTCGATTCGAACAGTGGAGGCGCCCGTACCCGCCGGCCCCTACTCCCAGGCGGTTCGCGCGGGTGACTTCCTGTACGTCTCGGGACAGGTGCCTCGCCAGGCCGATGGCACCTACGAAGCGGCCGGGGTGGCCAGCGAGACCCGATTGACGCTGCGCAACCTCGAGGTGATCGTCCGTGCTGCCGGCGGTCGACTCACCGACTCGGTCAAGATCACGGCCTACCTGGCCGACGGCGCCGACTTCGCGGAGTTCAACCGGGCCTACGCCGAGTTCTTCGACGACACGCCGCCGGCGCGGACGACCGTGGTCGCGGGGCTACGCCAGGTCAAGGTCGAGCTGGATGCCGTCGTCTACCTCGGTTGATCCTGCGAGGGCAGGCAGGCGTGCTCGAGCTCCTGCAGGGCGGCCTCGATGGCTGGACGCCCGTCTGACGAGGATCGCCAGGCCCCGAAGATCCGACGTAGGGGTGGTGATCGCACCCCGACCGCACGAACGGTGTCGGGTAGCCGGCCCCGCCCCATCCGAGGCGCCAGTGCCACGCCGAGACCAGCACCCACCATCTCCACCTGGGTCGAGTACTCACTGATCATGTGGCCGAGCGAGACCGATTCGTCGACCCCGCGGAAGGCGTGGAGCAAGAACTCGTGGGCGACCGAACCCGGTTCGAACAACCAGGCATCGTCGGCGAAGTCGAGCAGGTCAGCGTCCGGTTTGGCGGCCATCGGGTGACGCGAGCTGACCAGCACGTCGGAGACGTCGTCGCCTAGGTGCCTCGTGACCACGTCGGCGGGAACCTCCACGTTGACGCCGATCCAGTCATGGGCCACGGCGAGGTCGGCGCTGCCACCGGCGACCAGGTCGACGGCGCGATGGGAGCTGACCTCCATCAGGCGCAGCTGCAGCTGTGGCCAGTGACCCAGCAACCGGCTCATCGCGATGGGTAGCACCCCTCTCGCGGCACTGGGAAAGGCCGCGACGGTCAGGGTGCCCGTGACGGTCTGCGCGTCCGCCTGGAGCCTGGCGTTCATGCTCTCGAGCTCGATGATGATGCGGCGGGCAGAGAGGGCGAGGATCTCGCCCGGCTGCGTCAGCGTCGCGCGCCGCCCTCCACGTTCGACGAGGCTCTGGCGCAGGTCGCGTTCCAGCCGGAGGATCTGTTGCGAGACGGCCGAAGGGGTGTATCCCAGCGCCACGGCTGCGGCAGAGATCGACCCGTGGGTCGCCAGGGCCTCGATGGCACGCAGACCCGCCAGACTCACTGCGACCTGAGACATACGCCACCTCCGTCATCACCCGGCGCGCGTTCCCCCGCACGGCGTCGGCTGCGCGCCCGGGGGTGCCCGGCTGCGCGCCAGCGAACGGTTCGCCGGTTCAGACTCCTGCCCTGATGCGCTCGACGAGCTCGGCGTGCCAGCCCGGTTCCGGCTTCGCCGTCTCGATCCACCACGTTGCACCTGCCTCCACGTAGTCAGGCAGCTCGCTCATCAGCTGCCGCGGGTCATCGGTGACCTCGGCCCAGACGGCGAGGTCGAACGCCGAGCCTCCGGGCTCACGGTGCTGGGCCACGAGGTCACGAACGCCGGCGATCTGTTCGACAGAGGGTCGAGCCAGCCGGCCGTCGGCCCACGTGATGGGCACCGCGCCGTCCCACCGGGCGGCCCTGAGCAGGGGCCGTCGCCGAGGGAGGGTGCCGCCGACCCAGACCGGAATCCTGGGCCGCTGTACTGGCGTCGGAGTGAAGCTCACCCCGTCGATGGTGTAATGCTTGCCCGAGTGGGTGAACGGCTCCCCGCTCCAGAGCCCTTCGAGCACGGCGAGCCCCTCGTCGAGCATCTCCGCGCGGGTCACGGCATCCGCCTCGTCGCCGAAGAGGGCGAAGTCACCCTGGGCGGGCGAGCCGATGCCTACGCCCAGCACGACTCGCCCCCCGCTGATCCGGTCGAGGGTGGCGGTCTGGCGGGCGAGCACTGCTGGTCGTCGGCGCGACACGGGCGTGATCATCGTGCCGATCGTGATGCGGTCGGTCGCCTCAGCGATCAACGCCAGCACGAGCCAGGGGTCGAGGATGTCGGGACCGACCCCGTCGTTGCTGAACATGATGTGGTCCCAGAGGAAGAACCCGTCGAAGCCGGCCTTCTCTGCCGATACTCCGAGCTCGACGAGGTCGTGCGGGTCCACCGCGAAGTTGGGGGCCGCCAAAGCCCGTTTCAGGGTCATCGACCGGCCAGCTCGGTCAGCAGCTTCGCGCTGACGCCGACGTGGTCATCGGGTCGCAGGTCGAGCTCCACCGCCGTGCTCGGGGCCGACAGCATCGGCATCATCCCCACCCCGTGGCCGGGGCGGGGGCTTGTGGTCGTCACGACGACACCGAGGGTCACCCAACCCCTGCGGTACCCGGCGTTGTGCCGCACGTCGAGATCGGCGACAGCCACCAGGTCGCCGATCGCCAAGCCCCGCAACCCCAAGGGGCCGGCGTTGCCCACGTCGACCTGAAGGTCGAGGTCCCACTGGTGGGCCGGGCGACCGAGCCCGTTCCCCACGAGCTCCGAGCCGACGATGCCCCGCACCGCCGCCGAGAGCGAGGTGTCGCCGAGGTGAACTCCGAGCCGGGGCAGGATGCCGGGGTCGACGTTGAGCAGCTCGGCCCCAGTCTCGGTGAGGGCCACTGACAAGCCGGCTCCCTGACCGAAGGCCCGTACCGACATGGCGTCGCCGGGAACGATGGTGGCGAGGGTCTCGGGCGGGAACCAGGCCAGCACCCGGCCCTGCTCGCCCCGCTTGCCGAGCACGACGCCTGTGGCACCCCCGGCAGCGCCGCTGCGCACCGTCACCGGGTTGCCCAGGCAGGCGAACGCGGTCAGCGCGTACCGCGCAGCCTGATCGGGGTGGACCAGCGACACCGCGGCGCTGGCGTGATCGGCGTCGAAGGCGAAGACGCTGTCCCCGAGAGAGATTCCCAGCACAACCCCTCCGTCACCGACGGGCACGTAGGGGCGTCCATCGACATCGACGAGGTACGGGTTGTTGTCGAGACCGGGGTGCTCGACGACTCCGGCCAGGTTGCTGGCCGCCAGCGTGGGGGTGTTCATGACAGGTCTCCCATCGTGGTCAGGGCAGCGGCAAGGTTGGCCGCGTCGTCGATGCGGACGTCGAACGCCGACGACGGCCCGGAGAGCAGCGTGCTCGCGCCCGGGCCGTGACCGAACAGCCGACAGTGACCGGTGCTGATCACCCCGATGGTCGTGAACCCGGGTCGGTAGCCACGGCCGAACCGGTGGTCCTGGTCGTCCAGCGCCACGAGGTCACCGACCCGCAGCCCCTCCAGGCCCAGCGAGAGATCCGCCTTCTGACCGGGGTAGGCCCCCATCAGGTCGGTGTTCGCGAACTCGGAGTACATCCCGGCGCCCGCCCCGACGGCCGCGGCCGGTACCCGTGTGGCCACGGGCACCTGAAGTCGACCGTCGGCGCCGGTCTCGATGCCGAGAAGGTCGAGCAGGTCCGGGTCGGTGTTCTTCACCACGACGTCGGGATGCTCTGTCAGGCGCAGTCCTTGACCCCGGGCGTGCACGGTCACGGTGTCGCCGACGGTGACTCCCGTCAGCGCCTTCTCGGCGAGATCGACCAGCACGTAGGCGTGTTGCCCGATGACCCGACCGACGGCTCCTGCAGAGGGGCCGGAGCGGACGGTGACGGCGTTACCGACACAGGTGAGGAACTGCAGGGCCATGTTCGCCCGCTCGTCGCGGTGGCGCACCGACAGGCCGGGCTCCAGGTGGTCGGTGGCGTAGCCGGTCGCCGGGTCGCCGGGGTGCACTCCCAGAGTGACGGCGCCCATACCGGGTAGCAGGAAGGGGTGCCCGTCGGCATCGGTGCGGTACCCGTTCCGGTCGCCCAGCGCGGGCCACACCTCGCCGGTGAGCACCTGGGTCACCAGACGGTCGCGGTTGCACAGCAGGGTCATTCCACTCCTTGGAGTCAGGGGCCTCGAGGTGGTCGGGGCTGGTCGGGGGTTGGTCCTGTAGGTCGGGGTGCGTATCAGGGCGTCGTCAGGGCGTCGTCGGGGCGGCGCCGAGACGAAACCCGTGCGCACGAATGGCGGGAGCAGTGATGGCGCCGTTCCACACGTTCATGACCGGCGACGAACGCCGGACGTCACCGACCCCGTCGACCGAGGCCAGCACCTCGAGAACCGACTGGGTGAACCTCATGCCACGAAGCGGGCGGCCGAGGCGCCCACCCCTGATCTCGAAGCAGGCGTCGCGGGTCACTCCCGTGATCGTGGTGGCCGTGGTGTCGACCGGACGGGTGTACCAGAACCGTTGGATGTAGACACCCTGGTCGACGCCCGCGATCAGTTCCGCCTCGGTCGAGGTGCCCGCCGCCATCACAATGTTCGCGGCCCGCGTCTCCGGAACCTCCTCCCGGGCGATGTGCGCGTGACCGGTGGACCGAGCCGGGGGGAGGGAGGAGGCCAGCACGCGAGCCGTGTGGAGGTCGAGCACGGGGGAGTCGACGACGCCGTGGCTCAGCAGCCCCACCCGTTGTTTGGGAACACTCTCGATGTCGAAGCCGACCGGTAGGCCGATATCGGCCAGAGCGTCGTCGGCGATGTCGACGGCAGCGGCGGCCGCCTGCCGCCCCCGAGACCGCGCCCAGAGCCCGACCCCTGCTGCGGCGAGCTCCCCGGAGAAGCCGAACGTGGGGAGAAACTCGAGAAGCTCTGCCGTTGCCTCGGGCCCGAGCACGACCGTGTAGACGCCCGGCTCCAGGTCACCTCGACCCGTGCTCGCCGCGGCCTGCTGCAGGCCGGTCTTGATGGCGAGCCCGAGCTGCAGGCGCGCACTCGACCGCCCGACGTCGACAAAGTGACTCGTGCCGTCGTCGACGGTGAAGGTACAGCTCGCCAGCGCCTCCGTGGCGAGCGTCGCTCGCTCGATGCCCCCACTCGTGGCCGTCACGAGTGAGGTGGCGGCCCGCCCGAACATGCCGGCCACGGTCGCGCCACCCTCCTGCGCGGCGGTCATGGCCGCCCGCACCTGCTCGACCCGGGCCGCCTCGTCGAACGCCGCTGTGTCGTCGAACCAGAGCATCGAACGGGGCGGACCGGCCGGGCCGGTACCGAAGGTCTGGCGGGTCGCGACCCGTTGACCGCCGGGCGCAGCCGACCCGGCGGCGATCGCCCGCGCCAACGAGGCGGCCGACGCCGCGGCCTGTGCGGCACCGGCCAGACTGCTCGTGGAGGCCCGCGCCGCATGACCGTTCACGACCGCTCGCACCATCACCTGCACCTCGACGATGTCCTGCGGCTGGTGGATGCGGTCTCCGGCGAACCGGGTGTACTGCCCGTTGCGGCCGGTCAGGAAGGCGTCGAACTCGTCTGCGCCCGAGCCGCCGACGACCGCAGTGAGGGTCTCGAGAGCGGCGTCGAGGTCGACGGCGGAACCGAAGGCATCGTCATTCGTCGGGTCTGTAGACATCAGGCCACCCCGATCCGCTGGTCCCGGACGAGGATGGGGGCAGCGCCATGGCTGAGGAAGCCCCACTGCTTGGGTTCGCCCTTGCCACAGGGGTAGCCGAAGTTGCGAACCTCCTCCGGGCCGGCGACGGCCTCGACCGAACCCCAGAACTGGGGGGTCACCCCGCCGTAGCTGAAGTTCTTCAACAACCGACCCCTGCGTCCGCGTTTCACCTCGTAGGCCACCTCGGTCCCGAACTGGAAGTTGACCCGCCGATCGTCGATCGACCAGCTGTGGTTGTCGTCCAGGTAGTAGCCGGTCCCCAGGCGTTCGAGCAGCTCGATCAACGACCCGTGCCCCGGCTCGAGGTGCACGTGCGTGGAGAAGCAGACCGGTAGGTAGGCCCAGCCGTCAGAGCGGGCCGCACCGGTCACCGGCAGTCCGGCCCGAGCTGCCGACTCACGCGAAGACAGCGTGTTGTGCACGACGCCCTCGATGACCAACGGGGTGCGAGAGGCGGGGGTCCCCTCGTCGTCGAACGCGAAGCTGCCCCGGGTGCCCGGCACGGTGGGGTCGGAGGTGATGTTCACGGCGGGTGAGCCGTAGCGGAGCCGGCCGACGTCGTCGACCCCGATGAACGAGGTTCCCGCGAAGTTCTGCTCGTCGCCGAGGATGCGGTCGAGCTCGAGGGGGTGCCCTGCCGACTCGTGGATCTGCAGCGACACCTGTTGCGCCCCGATCACCAGGTCGGCACGACCGGGTGTCGCAACCGGCGCCGTCAGCAGCGCGACGGCCTCCTCGCCGACCCGGCCGGCGTTGGCGAGCAGATCGAGGCCGAGCACGAACTCCCAGCCGGCCCCTGCAGTGTCACCGTGGAAGGAGTTCGGGTAGCTGCGTCGCTGGATGTCGTGGCCGTCGGTCGCCGTGGCGACCATCATGGCGCCCGACTCCATCAGGTGCTGGTGCTGGCGGGAGCCCTCGGTGTCGGCGTAGTGCCGATGCTGTCGCTTCGCGTTGACCCCGGTCTGGGCGTCTCGAACGGCGGTCGGAACAGTCATCGTGGCCATCACCTCCGCGAGCAGGCCGTGACGGCTCGCGTCGTCCACCGCGAACGGGTCGAGCCCGACCTCGGTGGCATAGCGACCCGAGACGCCTTCGCGAGCCGGCAGGCGCGAGGGAGCCCCGACGCCGATACCGGCCCGGGCTCGCCGAGCTGCGGCCGCCGGGTCGCCGGACGCTCCCAAGGGGCGGGACGCGAAGCCCCAGGCGCCGTCGAGCAGCACTCGCACGCCGATCCCCACGTTGTGCTCCCGACGCTCGTCGGGGTCACCCTCGTGGCGGTGATAGGCACGAAGCTCCTCCGCCTCGATGAGCCTCACGTCCGCGAACTCGACATCGCCGGGCAGCACCGCCAGAGCCTCCTCCAACAGGCTCGTCGCCGACCCGTCGTCGGCGAGATCGCCCCAGTCGTGCGCCCGGCCGCGAGCGGCACTCTCGCCGTCGGTCTCGAGTGGCACCTCAGTAGCCTCGGCCCGCGTGGTAGAGGTTCCGGAGCGTCTCGCCGCCCCGAAGGCGACGGAAGTTGTCGATGAACAGGTCGGTCAGCACCTCGTTCTCGACGGCGGCGGTGGAGGCCGAGTGCGGTGAGACCAGCACGTTCGGCAGATCCCACAACGGTGAGGCGAACGGCAGCGGCTCGACGTCGAAGACGTCGAGCGCGGCGCCGCCCAGGGTCCCGGCCGCGAGTGCCTCGGTCAGGGCCGTCTCGTCGATCACCTGCCCCCGTGCGACGTTCACGACGATGGCCCCCGCGGGCAGCGCGGACACCCTCGAGGCATCGATGAGGTTCTGGGTCTCGGGCGTGAGGGGAACCGCCAGCACGAGGATGTCGGTCGCCCCCAGCACGTCGTCGAGGTTCTCGATGTCGATGGTGGTCACACCCTTCGGCAGCTCGTACCTGCTGCCCGAGCGACCGACGCCGGTCACCTGCACGCCGAGCGCATCGAAGACCGTGGCGACCTGGCGTCCGATGGAGCCGAGCCCGACCATGGTGGCTCGTCGACCGACGAGCTGACCGCTGACGTGTCGCTCCCAGTGGTGCTCGCGCTGGCGCGAGATCAGGTGCGGCACATCTTTGACGAAGTGCAGCACGCCGGTCAGGGCGAACTCGGCGAGCGGTGCGGCGTGCGTGCCCGCGGCGGTGGTGAGTGTGAGCTCGCCACCGTCGAGCCCGTACCGCTTCACAAAACCCCCGATCCCCGCGCTGGTCGCCTGCACCCACTGAAGCCGGGGGGCGTTGGTGAGCAGCTGGGCAGGGTCGCGCCAGTCGAAGTCGAAGGCCACGTCAGCGGTCGCCAGCATCTGCCGCCACTCACGCTCCTGGGCCGGCGACAGCGTCGGGGGCGTTCCGGTGTGGTCGTTGCCGTACCGGGGCACGGGGAGCAGCTCGGGCGCGTAGAGCACCTCGACGTCGGCGCTCTGCCTGATCCGTTCGACCAGGGCGGGCTCGAGCGGCGTCGAGATCAGAACAGCCGGGCGGTCGGGCAGTTGGGTGGGTCGGGTCACCGTGCTTCTCCTGTCGTGGCGGCGGCGCGAACCAGGTCGAGCGACCGAGCCTGCGGGACGGCATCCTGCACGGCCGTGTGTCGCGCCGTCGTCTGGCCGAGGATGACGTCGTGAATGTGTTCGATGGCGTGCCGGAACGCCGAGCCGGAGGCTGCCGGCCAGGTCTCGACGTGCTCCCGACCGGCCCACAGCTCGACCGTGTCGCGGGCGGTGGGGTGGTACGGGTTGGTCACCCGGAGCTCACCGGTGGTACCGACGATGCGGGTGAAGGTCGACATCGGGCGGCGCATACCGGCCGACATGATCAACCGCCGTGACTGAGGGAAGTCGACGACGGCTGCCATGTCGAGCTCTACACCGCCAGGGACCGGAGTGAGCGCGGTCGCAGCGTGCACCGGTTCCGAACCGAACAGTTGTCGAGCGAGGCGAAGGGGGTAGCACCCGACGTCGTAGAGCGCCCCACCACCGAGCTCGCTACGAAGTCGGATGTTGCCGGTGGCACCGGTGATGTCGAAGTGGAACTCCGACACGATCTCAGCGAGATCACCGATCCGGCCATCGGCCACGAGGTCGAGCAGAAGAGCGGTCTGGGGGTGGAACGCGAAGACGAACGACTCCCACAGCAGGTCGTCGCGACCGACCGCGGCGACCAGGTGCTCAGCCTGAGCGGCGCTCAGGGCAATGGGTTTCTCGCAGAGCACCGCCTTACCCGCTGCAAGGGCGGCGGCCGCCCAGACGGCGTGCTGGTCGTTGGGCAGCGCCACGTACACGGCATCGACATCGTCGGCGGCCACCACGGACTCGTAGGTGCCGGCCCGCATCACACCGTTCTCGGCGGCCCAGGCCCGGCCGCGGGTCTCGGAGCGGCTGCCGACCACGGTGGCCACTCCTCCCGCTTCGCGCAGCGCAGGAAGGAAGGCCTTCGCAGCGATGTTCGCCGTGCCCAGCACGCCCCATCTCATCGAATCAGGCATGGGTTGACCCCACGTAGTGGTCGCGCAACGCGGCGACCGCAACCGTCGGGTCCTTGCGACGGAACGACGTCAGCAGCTTGCGATGCATGGCGACGGTCTCGTCCAACGACAAACCCTGGCGGTCCAGCGTCGATCGCATCAGCGCGCCCATCTGCCCGTTCAGGGTCGACCAGAGCTCGACGAGACGTGGATGCCCACTGGACTCCATGATGAGCCGGTGCAGCGCGGTATCGAGCTCGACGATGCCCGACACGTCCTCTGTGTCGGCCGCCAGCTGCATCAGGTCGACCACGTCGCTCATCTCGGCGAGCAGGCCGGGTCGGACAACTTCCCACACGTCAGGCAGTGACGCCGACTCCAGGACGAACCTCGTATAGCAGGCCTCGGCCACGTCTTCGGCCGACATCCGCGACACGATCGTACGGCGTCTCGGCTGCACCTCGATCAGTCGCTCGGTCTGCAGCTCGCGCAGTGCGGCGCGAACGGTCGTGCGGGAGACGCCGAACTCCGCCGCCAGGTTCAGCTCCACCAGGGGCGTTCCGGCCGGCAGCTCGTTGCTCAGGATCCGCGACCGAAGGATGTCGTGAACCGACTCGGGCAGCGAACGATGCTGCAGAACCGTCTCGTTCCGACCTGTGGTGTGGCGTGAGGTGGTGGCAGATATGGCCATGGGATTCCTTGCTGTCGCAGCGGAGGGTCAACTCGTCAAGGGTGACGTCAGTCGTCGCCAGCGGCGAGCGGAAAGTCAACCCAGGCGCGGGTGCGATGGGCCTGCTCGAACGCGTTGATCGTCTGCTGTACCAGCGCGCCCTGGCGGAAGTCACCCTGGTTGACGGGTCCGCCACCTAGGATCTCATCGGTGAAGTCACGCAGCACGTTGGAGTAGAAGAGGAAGGGCCACGGCTCGTTCGAGGTGCCACCGACAGGAAAGAAGCGTTCGGGAATCTCACGTTTGACAAACTCGACGGCATCCTTCGTAGCGGTCTTGATCGTCTGGCAGATGCCGGCCTCCTCGACCAGACGCACGATGATGGCCCCTTCGGACCCGTAGATCCGCACTTCGATCCCCGGATAGTTCCCGACGGTCACGAACGAGGACTGGACGGAGGCGAGGCGGCCACCACCGAACTCTGCGATCCACATGTCACCGTCGTCAATGTTCACGCGCGTCATCTGACCGGTCTCACGTACCACGCGGTTGGGCACGAAGTTGCGCATCGTGCCCACCACCGACTCCAGGGGGGCATCCATCCACCAGTGCATGATGTCGATGACGGGTGCTCCATACCCCTCGATGGAAGACACCGCGATCTCTGCGTCGTCGTCGGTCGTGCGCAGCTGTCGCAGGGGAGTCTGCGGGTCCAGCCACTGGCTGTTCTGCTCGAAGGCGTTGAGCATGTAGGGCTCGCCGATGAAACCCTGGGCGATGAGCTCGGCCGCGTACATGGTGGCGGGGGCGTAGCGGAACGTGAAGCCGAGCTTGGTCTTCAGGCCCTTGCTCTCAGCCAGGTCGGCTGCTGCGATGACCTGGTGATAGTCCGAGTGCACCGGCTTCTCGCACAACACGTGCTTACCCGCCTCGAGCGCTGCCCACGAGACCTCGAAGTGCATCTGGTCGCCCGTCACCACATCGATGACGTCGATGTCGGGGTCTTCCACCAGACGGCGGTAGTCACTCTCGAGCCGCTCGATCCCGAACTCCTTCCCGGCCCTCGCGAGGGCGCCCGCGTCTGTATCGGCGAGCGCGACCACCTCTACGCGCGGGTCCCGTTGCCAGCCGGGGATGTGCGAACGGGTGGCCCAGCGACCGGTGCCGACGACGCCGACGCGAAGCTTGTTCTCAGACACAGTTTCTCCTTTGAGGATGTCTCGGGTGCGAGACGTTCAGCGGGCTGCCCAGAAGTCCATGGGTTCCACCAGGGACGATCGGGGCGGTGTCTCCTGGCCCGACCGGGACGGGGGTTGAAGCTCGATCTCCTGGTGCCTGCGACACCGGACGCTGGCCGGTGAGCTTGCGCCGCCGGCCACCAACAACTGCGTCGTCCACGTCGAGCAGCCTTCATCGGCGAACGTGCATCGGGGCCGGAACCGGCACGTGTCGGGAAGGTCGATGAGGCGCGGCGGCGAACCAGAGATCGCGGTGAGCGGCTGGTCGCGCGGCACGGCGCCGGGAAGCGACCTCAGGAGCGCATTCGTGTAGGGGTGCCGTGGCGTGTGTAGGAGTGTGGCAGTCTCGGCGAGCTCGACCACCTGACCCCCGTACATGACAGCGACGCGATCACACACCTGGGCGATCACGGACAGGTCGTGGCTGACCAGCACCAGACTCGTACCCAGGTCTCGCTGCAGTTCTACGAGAAGGCTGAGGATCTGGTCCTGGATGATGACGTCGAGCGCGGTGGTCGGCTCGTCGGCAATGAGAACACGGGGGTCACCGGCCAAGGCGATGGCGATCAGGGTGCGTTGCAGCATGCCGCCGCTGAACTGGTGCGGGTAGTCGCGCATTCGCTTCTGCGGGTTGGGGATACCCACTCGGGTCATCAGCTCGACTATCCGGTCGAACCGTTGCGGCTTCGGCATCGACGAGTGCGCCGCGATGGCTTCGGCGATCTGGTCGCCGATGCGGTGCACCGGGTTGAGTGAGGTCATCGGGTTCTGCGGAATCATGGAGATGTAGGTGCCCCAGTGCTTGCGCATGACACCCCGCCCCGCATCGAGGACGTTCTCGTCCATCACCCCGGGATAGGTGACCGACCCCGTGTGCCGCGCCTCGGCCGACGGCATCAGGCCGAGGAGCGACCGGCAGGTGACCGTCTTGCCGCTGCCGGTCTCGCCGACGATGCCGAGCACCTCTCCCGAGCGCAGGGTCAGTGAGACGTGGTCGACGGGGGTCACGATGCCCCCTGAGGTCGGGATCGTGATGGAGACGTCGTTGGCCTCGAGCAGGACGGGTGCCTGGGGGGCGGGCACGGCGTGAACGGTTCTCATCGCTTGGTCCTCAGCAGGTCTGACAGGCCGTCACCGACAAGGCTCAGGGCCACGCCCAACACCACCAGAGCGGCTCCGGGCACCAGCGACAGCCACCAGTTCGACAGGATGAAGTTCTGACCCGACGAGATCATCGAGCCCCACTCCGGGGTGGGCTCGGGGATCCCGACACCGAGGTAGCCGAGGGAGGCGCCCAGCAGCACGTTGCCGACGGCGTCGACCATGGCGAAGATGATCACACCGGGGAGCACACTCGGCAGCAGGTGGCGCGACAGAATTCGCAGGTGGGAGAACCCGAGGGCCTTTGCCGCCACGACGTAGCCGTACTTGTTCGCCGAGAGGGTCTGTCCGTGGGAGATGCGTGCGTAGCTCACCCAGCTGACCACCCACAGGGCGATGAACAGGTTGATCAGGCTGGTCCCGAGGGCCGCGATGATCGCGATGACGAGCACGATGAACGGGAAGGCGAAGAACAGGTCAACGATGCGCATGACGACGGCGTCGGTCCGACCGCCGACGTGGGCAGACACCACCCCGATCAGGGTGCCGACCACCAGGGTCACAGCGGTGGCGCCGAACGCGATGGCCAGGTCGTAACGACCACCGTAGATGACGCGTGTCCAGAGGTCTCGGCCGTACTCGTCAGTGCCGAGGAAATGGCCGGGGGAGAAGAGCGGGGCCAACGGGTTCGTCGCATCCACGGCGATCGGCGAGTACGACGTGAAGAGCGGAGCGCCGTAGCACACGACGATCATCACGAGCAGGATCGCGACGCCGACCGCCAGTGACACGTTGCCGCTGAGCCCGGGCAGCAGCGGGCGACGCGAAGTGGTTCGCGTGGACGGTCGTCCGAGGAGGGTGAGGGTCATGGTCTAGGCCGCCGCGAGTCGGGGATCCATGGCCACGTGGACCAGGTCGGTGAGCAGGTTGGCTGCGAGAACGAACAGGGCGAAGAGCAGGGTCAGACCCTGGACCACCGGGTAGTCGCGGGTCGAGACCGAGTTGACGAGCAGCGAGCCCAGGCCGGGGATCGAGAAGACGTTCTCGATGACGACCGTGCCTCCCACGAGAAAGGCCAGGTTCACGCCGAAGACGACGACGACCTTCATGCCGGCGTTGCGCAGGATGTGTCGTGAGACGACCCGGCGCCATGACACGCCCTTGAGCAGCGCGGTCGTCACGTAGTCGGCGTCCAGCGTCTCGATCACGCTGGCGCGGAGTGAACGCACCAGCACGGTCGAGAACGGGATGGCGATCGTGATCGACGGCAGGATCAGGTGCTGCACGTGCTCGAGGAACCCCTCGCCGAAACCGCTGATCGGCAGGATCGGCACCTTGACCCCGAACACGAGGATGAGCAGGACCCCGAGCAGGAAGCTCGGAAGGGCGTAGCCGATGAGCAGGAACACCCGGCTGCCCTGGTCGGCGATGCCGCCCCGGTGCAGTCCAACGTAGAGCCCCGTGGGGATCGCGATGACCGCCGTGAAGAGCCCAGCCTGGGCAATGAGGAACAGGGTGGGGCCGAGCCCGTCCGAGACCAGCTGCCCGACCGAGGCGTTCAGGGAGTACGAATGCCCGAACTGCCCGCTCAACGCGTTGGTGACGAAGATCCAGTACTGGGCGAGGACCCCCTGGTCGAGACCCAGGTTGAGGCGGATCTGCGTGGCCGCCTCCGGGGTGTAGTGGTTACCCAGGATGAGCGAGGCCGGGTCGCCGGGCACCATGCGGATCAGGACGAAGGACACGATGGTGATGCCGAAGATGATCGGCAGCATCTGTACCAGCCGTCGGCCGATGATCGCTATCCAGGCCATGGTGTCCTCCGTTCCTGATTCGTCATGGCTGTCAGTGCTTGTCGACCGTCAAGGTCAGGAGCGAGTCGTTGTAGTTGCCCAACGGTGAGGCCTTGAAGCCCTTGACCCACTTGCCGCTGGCGTAGCGGAAGGGGGGGTAGTTGACCGGCAGATAGGGAACCTGGTCGTAGACGATCTTCTGGATCTGCTGGTACATCTCTTCGCGCTTGGCCACGTCCGGCTCGGACCGTGCATCCTTGGCGAGCTTCGTCGCGGTTGGGTCGCTCCAGCTCGTGTTGAAGGAGTTGGACCCGGCATCCACGACAACGCCGAAGGTGACGACCTCGTCGGGGTCGATGATGTCGTTGGTCCAGTAGCGCTCACCCAGGCCGTACTCGCCGTTGCGCTCCTTGTCGTACGCCGTGACGAGCTCGTACGACTCGATCTTCACGTCGATGCCGATCTTGGCGAGCGAGTCCTTCAGGGACACCGCCTGGGCCTGCCCGGCTGCGTCACCGCTGACCGTCACCAGGTTGGTGCTGAAGCCGTTCGGGAACCCCGCGTCGGCCATCAGCTGTTTGGCCTTGGCGAGGTCGACCGTCGGCTCGGGAAGCTGGTCGTTCCAGTAGAGCATCTTGTACGGCATGAACGAGGTTGCCGGGGTGCCGGTGTCGCTGTAGGCGAGCTTGTTGATCTGCTTGAGGTCAGCGGCCGCCTGGACTGCTTGCCGCACCCGCACGTCCGAGAAGTGCTTGTCCTTGGTGTTCATTTGGATGAAGTCGACCCGCGTGGAAGGGAAGAGGTCGACCTGTAGCTTCGGGTTCGCCTCGATCTGCTCGGTGAGGTTGCCCGGGGGGTTCTCGATCACGTCGACGTCACCGCTCTGCAGGGCCAGGACCCGCGCGTTGTCGTTCGTGATGATCTTGATCTTGACGTTCTTGATCTTGGGCGCGGTGCCGTAGTAGTTGTCGTTGCGGACGAGGTCGATCTCCGAGGTCGGCGAGTAGGTGCTGACGGCGAACGGACCACTGCCCACGGGCTTGGTGAAGAACGTGTCACCTTGTGCCTTCACCAGCTTCTCCGGAAGCACGGAGTAGGCGTACATGGCCAGGTCGGCCAACAGGGGGGCGTGCGGTTTCGAGAGCTTCACGACGACCGTCTTCGCATCGGGAGCGCTCACCTCCTTGACCGCGGTGATCAGAAACCCCCACCCGCCGTCGTAGGCCTTGGCCCGGTCGATGGAGAACTTGACGTCGGAGGCCAGCACCGGGGTGCCGTCCGAGAACTTGGCGTCGCGCAGGTGGAACGTGTACGTGAGGGCGTCGCTCGAGACCTCCCAGTCCTTGGCGAGGTCGGGAACGATCTTCTTTCCCTCCGGGTCGGCTTGCACCAGGCCGCTGTACAGGTTCTGGTCCAACCAGATCGACTCGTTGACCGAGGCGACCTGCGGGTCGAGGGTGTCGACCTTCACCGGGTTGGCGATGATGAGGGTGTCGACCTCGCTGGCACCGGCACCGCCGGTTCCTGCGTTGGTGCTGGGTGTGCCAGGGTCCGAACTGCATGCGCTGAGCGCAAGCGCGCCGACCACTGCGGCGGCCAGACCAGTGCGGCGCCACCGACGACTGGAGGTGTCCAGTCCGGGCAGTTGAGTTGTCATTCTGGTCTCCTTGTGAGCGATTGGGGTGCTGGGTGGGCGGCCGTGCGGTGGTCCCGAGGGAGCCGTCGAAGCCGTCGAAGGGCCGTAAGGGACAGCGGGGTCTAGGGGTGTGGTTCCTCCGCAGGGTTGGGGGTGGGCAACTCGTTGTGGGCGGCTGGTGGCCCGGTGTGCAGGTGGCAGGCGACGGTTCGTTGCGGGGCTGGACGGATCGCGACGGGTACCTCTCGTCGGCAGAGGTCCATCGCCTGTGGGCACCTGGGGTGGAAGACGCAGCCGGACGGGGGAGTGATGGCATTGGGCATGTCACCGGTGAGGGCCGGATTACGCGCCTGTCTGGTCGTGTTGAGATCAGGGGCCGCGTCGAGCAGTGCCTTGGTGTACGGGTGGAGGGGTCGGCGAAAGAGGTCGGTGGTCGAGGCCTCCTCCACCACCCGGCCCAGGTACATGACGGCAATACGGTCGCTCAGACGCCGGACGACGGCGAGGTCGTGGGTGATGAACACGTAGGCGAGGCCGAGCTCGGCGCGAAGCTTCTCGAAGAGGTTGAGCACCTGAGCCTGAACGGAGACGTCCAGCGCGGAGACCGGCTCGTCGGCCACGATCAGTCGGGGTCGAACCGCCAGGGCCCGGGCGATACTGACTCTCTGACGGCCTCCTCCACTCAGCTGGTCGGGCCGCTGGTCGGCGAGATCGGCTGGGAAAGCGACGGTTTCGAGCAGGCGGATGGCCTCGTCACGGCGGTCTGAGCGCGACAGGTCGCGATGCACCACCAAGACCTCCTCGATGGACTTGGAGACCGACTGGTAGGGATTGAGCGTCGAGTACGGGTCTTGCAGAATGATCTGGATTCGCTGCCGCAGCTGCGCGGACCGCTTCCGAGTTGGGGTCAGAATGCTCTCTCCCTCGTAGCGGATGTCGCCGCCCGTGGGTGTCTCGAGTCTGAGCAGCAGTCGGCCCAGGGTGCTCTTCCCGGACCCGGTTTCGCCGACGACGCCGAGCGTCTGGCCGGCACGAACCCCGACGCTCACTCCGTCGACCGCCTTGAGGGCCTGTTCGGGCTCGCGACGAGCCTGCTCCAGGGGGGTACGCCGAACCGGGTAGTGCTTGCTCAACCCCTCGGTCTGCAACAGGAACCCATCGTCGTTGCCCGTCATGGCAGCGCGGTCCGCCTTCCCGAGATGGTGATGCTGCTGTCGTGGCTGCTCTCTCACCCTGGTCGATCACAGCGATTATGAAGGGTGACTGTAGGTCGCTTGTCGACAATCAGTCAACGGTTGTGGACGAGAACATTTTTGGAGCTCCGAATACCTCCGCAGATCGTTGCCCATTGTCGACAATCAGATTACGATCGCTCAACATCAACCGGCCCTGGGCTCCCTCCATGACTGAGAGGGCAGGCGCAGGCGGAGCGCCGAACCGACCTCACGACAGGGACCCGCACATGGATGTTCACTACGAGTTCTCAGGCACGACCGCTGTGGTCACCGGCGCGTCCCGGGGAGTGGGGCGAAGCATCGTCTCCTCGTTCGTGGCCGCCGGCGCGCAGGTGGTTGCGGCTGACCGCGATGAGGCGGGCTTACGAGAGACGTGCTCCCCGCACGGCGACCGGGTGCTGTCGGTCGCGGCTGACATCAGCACAGCAGCCGGAGCGCAAGAAGTGGTTGACGCCGCCGCCACTCACTTCGGCAGACTGGACGTCTGCGTCAACAATGCCGCTGTCGCGCCTCACGCCAGTCTGCTCGAAGAGCGGGTGGAGGTGTGGGACACCGTCTACGCCGTCAACTGTCGTGGCACCTTTCTCATGACCCAAGCCGCCGCCCGCATCATGATCACGCAGGGCGAGGGGGGTCGGATCGTCAACTTCTCCTCGGGTGTGAGCAGCGTGGGGTCAGCGGGAGCAGCCGCCTACGCCAGCAGTCGAGCGGCTACCGAGAGCTTCACTCGGGTGGCGGCGATCGAACTGGCACCACACGAGATTCTCGTCAACTGCGTGAGCCCCGGGCTGATCGACACCCAACCCAAGCCGCTGCCGCCCTCGATGGCGCAGAGCCTTTCGACACGAATCCCCACGCTGCCGCTGGCTCGGCCCGGACTACCGGAGGAGGTCGCCAACCTGGTGCTCTGGCTGTGCTCGTCGGGCGCCAGCTATGTGACCGGTGCCGTGCTACCTGTCGACGGTGGGGCTGGCGTCGGGAAGCGGGCGGGGCACCCCATCGTCGACGACGACAACCGATACGACTGGGTCACCGGCCGACGTCGGTAGACCGAGCCGTCGCCACCTGTGCCGACGGCTCGGTTCTTGGGCAAGCGGCTGTTGGGCGACGGCTCAGCTTTGGAAGCAGTATGGGTATTGGCGGGTCTCGCGGGTCTCGCGGGCGACGCGCACGGCGTAGAGCACCAGGCTCACGGCCGCGACCGCCCCGAGCAGGATGGTCAGGTTGCCCCCGAAGTTCTGCCGCAGGAGGGCCTTGCTGGCCGGCTCTTGCCCGGCATGCAGAATCAACGGGATGGCGACGACAGTGATCAGCCCGCCAGCGATGAGGCCGCCTTGAACGTATCGGCGGGCCCGGGCCGGCATGACGCGACTGACGAACCACCCGACCGCGATCACAGCAGGCGAGAGGATGCCGTCGTGGATGACGACGGCACCGATCATCCAACCGGCCAGAACGAGCAGGTTGCCGATGGGCACTTCGGTCACCAGTCGGAAGATCCCGAAGAGCCCGAGCAGGATGCCGGAGGCCGCGAAGGCGATGCGCCAGGCCTTCATCTCAGACCACCTCGATCCGGGCCAGCCACTTGGTGTTGAGCACGCCGGCCCGGTTTGGCGAGATCAGCCGCAACGGGTAGCCGTGGTCGAGGTTGAGGCGCTCACCATTGAGGTGTGTGGCGAGCAGCGCCGCTGAGACCTGCGGGCCGAGCACGGTGCTCGGGGTGCTGGTAACGGTGCTGTCACCAGCCGCACTGGGTGAGCGGATCGCTCGGGTTGGGCGGCCTGGCCGTCGTGCCGCCAGGCTGACATCTCAACCAGACGCAGATCGTTAGTGGGGCATCTCGTTCCGATGTTCCTCGACGGCCGGTTCGTTCTGCGCAACGGACGTGTTCACTACCGTGGCGGCGATCAGGTGTTGAGGGCTTGTGAGCGGCGGTAGAACGTCGCTCGTGACATTCCGAGGTCGCGGGCGACCTGGGTGACGGGGTCTCCGGCGTGGACGAGTCGGGTGGCGCTGCGGATCTGGGAGTCGGTGACACGCTGGGGCCGGCCGCCGAGGTTCTGACCGGCGGCGCGGCGTTTGCTGATGGAGTCGGTGACTCGTTCGCGTTTGATCTCTAGTTCCATTTGCGCCAGGGCGGCCATGATCGTGAAGAGCATCGACCCCATGGGTGTGGCGGTGTCTACGTCACCGCCGCCCAGGTTCAGGACCCGGAGGCCTGCCCCGCGGTCGCGCAGCTGGTCGGCGAAGGCGAGCATGTGCTGGGTGGATCGTCCTAACCGGTCCAGGGTCGTGACGATCAGGGTGTCTCCGTTGTGCAACGCGGCCAGGGCCTGGTCGAACGCGGGTCTGGAGGCTCTGGCTCCGGACACGCCGTGGTCGGTGTAGAGATCATCTCGGCGTACCCCTGCGGCCAGTAGGTCGGTCTCTTGCCGGTCGGTGGACTGTCCTTTGGTCGAGACCCGGGCGTACCCGATCAGCTTGGCCACCATGTACTCCTGGGGTGTCTCGTAACTAACACTGAGTACATCAGTCTAGCCATCTAGTTGCGAGACATAGTTACGAGAAGCGCTCCCGTGCGGGACTCCGCCACTTTCGCTGGCGCGGGGGAGGCCGCAGTGAGACGTCTCGTATCCCTCGGGTTTTGAGCCAGGTGCGCGACTGGGCCACCGACGCCCGGTGCGCCGGGTGCGAGGTCATCGTCGGGTCTGCCGGGCGACCGGGGTCAGCATCTGGGCATCGACCCATTGCTGGACCAAGGTCTCCTGGTCCTCGAGGTAGAACACCGTCAAGGCGCGCCACGCCCCGGTGGGTCCGCGGACCCATCTCAGGATCAGGCCCGGGACCGGGCCGTGCGTGCCCGGTGGGCCTTGGACCCACACATGGGAGCGGGCTGGCGGCGGCGCGGGCACGTGGTGCTCGACGCCTCGCCCGGACCCACCTGCCATCCCCCCAGTATGGAACGCCAGTTCGATAAGGGTTCACGGTCACAACGGTTCTGGCCTTGCCCGTCGTGGGGCTCGCCGGTTCGCCCGATTAGCGCAGGAGTGGCCGCAGTACCGCCGTTTGCTGGCCGCGACGAGGGCGCAGAACTCCACGCCGCATTCGGCGCACACCGTGACGGTGCCCTTACGGGCCGCCTTGCCCACCGCCGACATGCGCTGGTCGCGTTCACGAGCGGCCTCGGCCGAGACCGGGGCGCCCATCTCCCGCCAGATCCGCGCCGCCCGGCGCGGGTCCCGCGCCTCAGGGCTCCTGACATAGTTCTGTAGCCCTCGCGGGGATTCCGTTGTTCCCAGGGGGGATCCGATCATTCTTCCGGTCGTCTACAGGCCCGAAATGTGAGATAATTAGTGCGGTCTCAGCAGTCGGGTTTCGGAGGTTTGGTTTGATGGCGGTCATGACAGCCCAAGCGCCGCTGCCGGTGGTCCCGCACCCGGACGCGGTGCTGATCGGGGCGGCCGCCGCGCTCGTGGAGGACACCGACGGCGGGCGGGTGTTCGTGCGCGGCGAGCTGGTGATGGCCTGGCAGCCCGGGGACCACGCCTGCCGGCGGTTGGCCGCAGTGCAGCTGGTGACGATCAAGGCCGCCCGGGCGTTCGAGGTGGCCGCCGGGTTCGGTGTCGACCCGGACACGTTGCGCCGGTGGGGCCAGGCGATGGACGTGGCCGGCGCGGGCGGGCTCGTCCCGGCCAAGACCGGCCCCAAGGGCCCCTCGGCGTTGACGCCGGCCGTGGTAGCCCGCATCCGGGCCCGCCGTACGGCCGGAGCGAGCCTGCGGGCGATCGCGGCCGCGGTCGGGGTCTCGACCGACAGCGTTCGCCGCGCCCTACCCGCCACCCCGGTGCAGGCCATGGACGACACCACGCAGTCCGACACCACCATGGACGAGTCCATCGACGAGGCGGTGGAGGAGAGCGCGCAGGAGGCGCTGGGTGAGGTCGCGCGTGCGGACATCAACACGCCGATGCTGCCGGTGTTGGCGCAGCCGGTGGACCGGTCCGCGGAGCGGGTAGCGGCCCGGTTCGGGCTGATCGAGCACGCGGCGCCGGTGTTCACGCCCGCGGGCCGGGTCCCGTTGGCCGGGCTCTTGCTGGCCCTGCCCGCGCTGGAAGCGACCGGGCTACTGGCCTGCGCGGGCCGGGTGTACGGGGCGTTGCCGAACGGGTTCTACGGCCTTCACACGGTCCTGCTCGAGGCCGTGCTACGCACCCTGGCCGGCCAGCCCCGCGCCGAGGGCGCCACCCGGATCGACCCGACCGCGTTGGGTCGGGTCCTCGGGATGGACCGGGCCCCGGAGGTCAAGACCATCCGCCGCAAGCTGGGCCTGCTCGCCGCCGCCGGCCACGCGGACCGGCTGATCGCGGCCATGGCCGCCACCCACCTGGCCCGACCCACCGGAAGTGACGGCAGCGGCGGCGATGGTGAGGCCGGGTCGGTGGGGATCGTGTTGTACGTCGATGGACATGTCCGCGCCTACCAAGGCGGTCGCAAGGTCGGCAAGACCCACCTGGCCCGGCTGCGGTTCCCCGCCCCGGCCACGCTCGAAACGTGGGTGTCCGACGCGGCCGGCGACCCGGTCCTGGTCGTGATGGCCCAGCCCGGAGCGTCGCTGGCCGGTGAGCTACGCCGCCTGATGCCGCAGCTACGGGCCGCGGTCGGGGACAACCGCCGCGTCCTGGTCGGGTTCGACCGCGGCGGCTGGTCCCCGGCCCTGTTCAAACACCTGGACGAGGCCGGGTTCGACGTGCTGACCTGGCGCAAGGGCCCCACCCCCGACATCGACCCCGACCAGTTCACCGACCTTGACTTCACCGACGAGACCGGCCTCACCCATGCCTGGCGGGTCGCGGACACCACCACCACGCTGCCCCTGAGCCAAACCGAAAACGCTACCGAGGGAGCAACCCGGGACACTGCTCAGGGCGAGCCGCAGGTCTTTACGATGCGGCAGATCACCCTCGCTGTCCCGGTCACCAAACACTCCAAGAAACACACCACCGAGAACGGCACAGAAGACGGTGGCGGGCTGCGTCAGATCCACATCCTGACCACCCGCACCGACCTACCCCCGGCCGAGATCATCTACCGGATGGGCTCGAGGTGGCGCCAGGAGAACTACTTCCGCTACGCGCGGATGCACTTCGACCTGGACTCCCACGACAGCTACACCGTCACCGACGACGACCCGGACCGGTCGGTGCCCAACCCCGCCCGTAAACGCACCTACCAGCAGGTGCTCGCCGCCAGGGTTTGCCACCAGCAGCAGACCGCGGCCGCGGACGCCGCGCTCCTGGCGGCTCGTTCACCAGCGCCCGGCACCCCGACCCTGCTCACCAACGCCGCCCACGACGCGCTCACCGCGGACCTACGCACCGCCGAGGCCGCCCTGACCACCGCCGAAGCCGCACACGCGGCGACCCCGGCGCGGCTGCCGCTGCGCGAGGTCAACCCCGGCCAGCAGGTCCTCGACGTGCAAACCAAACTGCTGACCCACGCCATCCGGATCGCCGCGTTCAACACCGCCACCACCCTCGCCCGCGAGCTGCGCCTACACACCAGGTACGCCCGCAAAAATGACGAAGCGCACACCCTGATCCGCCACGTCCTCACCGCCAGCGGCGACATCGACCCCACCACCGAGGGCGTCCTAACGATCCGGCTCGACCCGCTACCAACCCGCCGCGCCACCACCGCCATCAAGGAACTCTGCGAGCACCTCACCGCCACCGAAACCCGCTACCCCGGCACCGACCTGACCCTGCGCTACGAGATCAAAACCGCTCCCTGACACCGCAGCAACTATGCCGCTATGTCAGGAGTCCTGGCGCCTGGGCCAGGGCCTGCCCGGCTGGTGAACCGCTGATCCGGGCCCCGTTCTGCACCTGCTTGACGCGGACACTGTCCGCGACGAGCCCGCGAGTCCGCTTCAACCCGTGGCGGACCCGGTAGTCGGCGGCGCCGTCGTGGACGTGGGCCGCGTGCAGGCCCAAGTGTTCGAAGCAGAGCCCACAGTCAGCACAAATCAAGAGGCCGTCGTCGGACTGCTGCAGGACGCCATAGACGCCGAACCCGTCCGGGTCACCGTAGGAAAGCTGAGACACGAGCACCACGTTCTCTTCTCGAAGATCCGCGGTCAAGACGAACCGCGCCGGAGCCGACCCCCACCACCGTGAAAGTGCCTGCCCGCTCTCGGTGGAACGGTAGGGATGCCGCGATGATGGTGGCCATGCCGGCCCGCCCGTTCGCGCGTACGTTGGGTCGTCTTCTGTTCGAGCCCGAGGTCGCCCGTGTCCTCGGCGTCCTCCCGGTCTGGCTCGACCCGATGATTCGACACCTACGCCTCCCGGCCCCGGTAGGGGGGTTGGGTAGCAACGCTGCAGGATCGTGCGTTACGGACTGCGTAACATCACCTGGGGTGCTCCCGATGGGATTTGTGGGGAACGTCGGAAGCTGGCCGCTCTCGGAGCGGACGGTCGGGCCACCGACCAAGAACTCATCGGCCGTCGTAGAATCGTGAATCGGGTACCGGGTTTCAGCATCCTTGTGACGCAAGCGTTAGACGCGGCAGCCAGGCCAGCAGCGCCAGATGGTGCCAGAGTGATACGAGACGACCGTGCTGCGCCTGATGCAACGTTTCTCGCGGATTCGGCGTCTTATGTAGTAGGTGTGGTATGCGCGCGGGCGGCCGAGCCCGGGAAAGTGGGAAGGACTGGACATGACCGACAGGCGAGTAGTTGGTGCACTGGTGAGCATCGTGGCCGTAGCAGGTTGCGGAGCAGCCAGCTCTTTTACCCCATCCAGCACAGTGCTAGGACACCAAGCGACGGGCCCGGCAGAGGCGAACCCTTCAACGGTTTCGTCCGTGTCCAAGCCTGACCCGGGCTACAACTGGACCGACCCACCGGCAGACATCGAGCAGTGGCGGCGCGAGAATCTCGTCACAGAAGTAGCGCAGCGTCTCGTCCCGGACCCAGAGAGACCCGGCAGTGGGTACACAGGTTTGAAGGTGTCCGGAGATCAACTGAAGGTTTGGCTCTGGTGGAAGGGTCCGGTGCCTCCGGCGGTCCGGGCCGTTGCTGACAACAGCACAGACGGCGTAGACGTCGAGATATCACCGGCCCCGTACAACAACACTGAACTCCAGGAAGCTATCAGTCGGGTGCTTCCGTCCGGGCCGGCAGATCCCCGCCTTGCACAGCAAGGCATAAAGGTGCTGGGTGTGGGTGCGGTGCTTGAGGGTACGGGCCTTTGGATCACTTACGACCGCTCCGTAGCCGGCTTGGTCGACCACGAGCGCGCACATAAGGTGCTCGAGGACGTCGCAGGCATCCCGGTCCTTGAGGCGAAGCCAAAGTTTGATGATGTAGTACGGGGTCCGCTCAGGAAGCTGTGAGCCTCAAGGTGCCTGAGTTCTTCAACGTAATACCCCGCTGACTCAAAACCCGCGAGACGTCAATGTAACCAACTACATCCGAGCAAGCGACTCCTGATCCTCCAAACCGGATACGGGTACCACCGAGGCCTGTGCAATTGAAGAAGGTTGCGTTCCCGCGGTAGGAGCCCGTATACGAGATAATACCCTGCGCCCTGACGTTACCTTGACCGGTGTTTTGATAGAGCGGCCCACCGCTGTCGCCAGAAACCACGGCGTAATCGTTGCTAGGATTCTGGGCCTCCCAGGCAGGGCAGGCAATATTTCCGTTGGGTCCGCACGCGGCGGTAGCAGTACCTGTAATCGTGAGGTTGCAGTGTTCACCCGAATTCGCCCCAGACGCACAAACTTTATTACCCACATGATTCGCAAATGAGCCAATAACATCAAGCGTGTAGCGGTATCCGCCGTACTGGGTGCTCCAACCGCCGCCAAAAACCCTCGCGAATGAGCCGCCCTGTGTCTTCATGGACATTGAGTCTAGAGCGCTCACGATACTGATATTCGGCCAAGTTGCAACAAGCTCGCTTCCCGTTCCATCGTACCAATACGAGGAATTCTGGCCCCAGTCACTACAATGAGCTGCACTTAGCATAACGGACCCGCCGTCCGAATTTCTGCTCCCGGCGAAGCCGATAGAGCATTTCCCCCCGGAGTTCTGAATCATACCACCGCCATACCAGGGAGAGGTGTCGTCTTGACGAGACGCCCAAACGGCATTGGATCCTAAGTTGGCGGCTAAGACCGGGACGCCAGCTACCAGCTCGAGGACGCGTCGAACCTCATCGGGGGCCGGCAACGCCTGCGAGGAGTCGATCGCATCGTACCGAACCGAGATGCCTGACCCATCCTGCTCCTCCCCCGTCCCAAGTACTTCGATATTTGCTGAGAGGATCCGGGGGTCAATTCTGGCCGGCGCCACAATCCGGCTCACTGCCCTTCGAATGTCACTAATAGAGCGCTCAGCAGGGCGAACCTGCACGGAAACCCCGTCGTTGGCGTCCTCGACGACCTTGCGGACTGTCGCAGGTAGTTCCCCGTGCCACCACATGGTGATGCTTAGGCGTTCACCCGACACGACCATTCCCGCGTAGCCAATACCGGTTTCCTCTGGGTCCGGGACGAGACGTTGCGCTACTTCTGTGACGAGATTCTCGCGCCGCCACTGCTCGATGTCTGCCGGTGGGTCGGTCCAGTTGTAGCCCGGATCAGGCTTACCGGCAGACTCCGTGTTGGCCAACGACGGGCCGGCAAATGGTAGAAGAAGCGCGAACGAGAGACCAGCCAAAACAGCAACTCGGCGTCGAACCTGAAATCTCATGAGACTCCTCAGACTGTCGTGGGTGCAGGAACCCTACCTCATATCAAAGGCAATCGGGCAGGAATCGATTGAGCCCATTTGTGGCCGGATGGTCTACGGCAGGCTGGGCCGCCGCGCCGCCGACGCGCGGAGTGTCGCGGATTACCTGCTCTCTTGCCGTTGAGTACGGGCATCGGCGCCCTTCATTGCTGCCGCATGCCCTTATGAGGCCCGGCCTAGATCTGTTGTCGTGGTTCGGTCGCTTTCTGATGAGCTCCACCGTCGCCAGGGTTGCGCCACGCGCTGCCGCTCTATTCTGGCTGCCGACGGCGTCGGCTGAGAGCGTCGACGATCCTGCGCCAGTTCGCCCGCCTCCACTTCCGTCTTGGGCGGAGCTGGCCAGCGGGCGAAGCGTGTCGGCAGGAGATATGGACGGGTGACGCCGAGCTCCGCATACAGGTCACCCATTTTGCTGTCGGGCTTGCACGTAAATGCCATGGCGCGAGGCAGGTGTTGGGGAGGCGTCATCGCACGGACTCAACCGCCCAGGGCTTGGTATCCACCGCCCAGGTTGGGTGTACCCCAGAACGACAGCAGCTTGCCCGTCGACGTTCCCTATCGGCTCACGGTGGCGGCAGTAGAACTACTTCCGCTACGCCCGGATGCGCTTCGACCTCGACTCCCACGACAGCTACGCCGTCACCGACGATGACCCGCACCGGTTGGTGCCCAACCCGGCGAAACGCAAGGCCTACCAGAGCGTGCTCACCGCCCGCGCTGACACGAGCGCGCGGCCGCGGCCACCGATGCCGCGCTGCTGGCGGCCCACTCCCGGACCCCGGGTACCCCGGCCCTGCTCACGAACGAGGCCCACGACGCGATCACCACCAACCTGCGCTACGTCGAGGCCGCCCTGAGCGGCGTCGAAGCCGCGCACCAGGCTACCCCAGCCCGGCTCCCGCTCAACATGGTCAACCCCGGCCAGCAGGTCCTCGACGCCGAAACCAAGCTGATCACCCACACGATCCGGATCGCCGCGTTCAACACCGCGACCACCCTCGCGCGGGGAGCTACGCGACCACTCCGGGTACGCCAGCGCTAACCGCGAAGCGCACACCCTGATCCGGCAGGTCCCCACCTCAAGCGGCGACGTCGACCCGAGCGTCGACGGCGTCCCGACAATCCGGCTCGACCCGCTACCCATGTAGACGGACACGCGAATTGACGACGAGTGGACGCTCACAGTGATGACGTTGCAAGGCCAATCTTCGACGGCCATCGTCTGTCGTCGCTCGTCAGTGTCAACGTCGTTCGTGCTCGCTGCGCTGCGCGCGCTCCACGTTGACACCTCCAACGCGCCGACAAGGGCGGCCTGGATCGAGCAATGGTCATCTACACCTTAAGTGTCGTCACCATGGTCATCTGACGTGTCCATCTACAACCCACCCGCCGCGCCACCAACGCCATCGGGCAGCCGTGCGAGCACTCGAGTGCCACCAGATCTCGCTTACCCCGGCAGCAACCTGATTAACGCTACGAGATCGAAACCGTGCCCTGACCCCATCACCGAATATCGCACCATGTCAGGAGCCCTGGAGATGCCCTCACCCCCACAACATGCGAGCCAAGACCGCGGGGAGGCAACCAGTGGCGCCTCGGCCGCATCACCGCCGCTGCCCTGGGCGATCCTGACCACGTACAGCGGCCGCGGGTGACAGAAC
Organism: Humibacillus sp.; assembly: GCA_030452985.1. Taxonomy (GTDB): domain Bacteria; phylum Actinomycetota; class Actinomycetes; order Actinomycetales; family Dermatophilaceae; genus DSM-29435. Next base: position 16,364 of record JAKDLG010000006.1, on the reverse strand, counting down.
CTCAGCGACTCTGGGGACAACCTGAGAATTTGAAGAGATTATGATGAGATTGTACCGTTTGTCTTGACAGGCCCCGGGGTCAAGAGCAGTCTGAAATTTACCAGAATTCCGCTTCCGCATCACCCTGACACCGATTCAACCGAAGATAGTGTGACGATAAGAAGGTTCTTCTTCGCACTGCTCGATCGGCGAGGTCGATGTCCACCTGACGCACCTTTCCGACGCCCGTCTAATCGGCGAGCATGTAATCTATGGATTGGAGTTTCAAGCATGCCGTGCGCGAGTGCTACGTCTTAGTGGCGCATTGAAAGACAAAGCCTGCTTTAAGAGGCCTTCACGTCTGAATCCGGCGATGGATTCAAGACTGCTACCCGCTGGTCGCCGGTGAGGGTTAGGCCGATTCTAATATGCCTTCAGGGGTTCCGATCGTTGATCGAGACAACGCGGCCACTTGTCACACTTGACACGCCCCATCTGTCGTTCAGGACATTGGATCAATTGTCATGCCCGTTTCGCGTCCCAGATCTTTTGTCGGATCCCGCACAAGTGAAAGGTTCTTGCATAATGTCAGAAGTTCCTAAGAATCGCGGCTATCGTCACGTTACGGCTGTGTATTTGGCGGCTCTGCTCGCCATTGTCACCGGATTGATTTACAGTCAGTCGGCGACCGCCAGTCCGTCCGCGAGTTCCGCCCGCTACACCGCTGGCCAGCTGGCCGACGCTATCATGTTCGGCCAAGGCCCGGCCGCCGTACGGCTCGTAGGAGCCCACCGCCCGGAGGCCAAGATGACCCCGCAGATGGCGACGGTCCGCACCGAGGTGCACTCCTACCTCGACCACCACGCCGCCTTCGCCGCCTCGTTCGCGCAGCGGGTGCAGAGCGGCAACCGGGTGCAGGTTGCGGCCGGCCTTTCCGACCTCGGCACCGTGGCGAAGACCTCGATGCAGCGACAGATGACGCAAGACCAGTACTCAGCAACCCTACGCAACGCCCAGACCGCCCTGAGCAGCCTTGGAAAGACCACGACGCGGGCGGCGGCTCCCGATTCCGGCGTCGTCAACTACGTCCAGACGATCAACTATGACTACTACTACGCGGCCGCGGCCGTCTACGGCGCGGTCGCCATCATCATTCTGATCTTCCTGATCTGTCCGCCGTGTGCCGTGACCGGGGTGGCTGGCTCGACGCAGGTCGCAACGGACCGCTTCGTCAACACCATGGCTCAAGGGCTCGCGGTCCGGTGACCGCGGTGCGCGAGGTCGGCCCCGTCGGTCGGCGGGGATCCGACCGGTGCCAGTCGAGCCAAACCGCTCGAGGCACCGACGGGGGCGACCCGCGCTCGATCCCATGAGCATCCACACTGCTCCCGGCGGCAACCGTCCATCTCTGATCGATGGTCCGCAGTCCTCCGACGTGGACGGCGTTCACTCGGCCTACACCGCGGACCTGATCGGTCGTCTTGGGGTTCGGGTGCTGTTCATCGGCACAATCGCTGTCCTCGCGGCCCTCTACGTGCTAGAGGCCAACCTGCCACCGAACGCCATCGAGTTTTCCTCACAACACGCCACCATCACCAAGGAGTTCCTGCCCGAAGGCTGGGCGTTCTTCACCGCGTCACCCCGAACGGTGTACCCGGTGCCATGGCGGCAGTCCTTGCCCGGTGCCGAGTGGGCTCCGCTACACGACCCTTCTCTGGCAGTGCCGTCACAGCTCATGGGTCTTTCACGGACCCAACGCTCCGAGGGGACCGCTCTGGCCATCCTCGAGTCCCAGGTCCCGACCTCCTCATTCGTTGCATGTCAGTCCACCCCGGCCACCTGTCTCGCGGCCGATGCGCATCCGGTGCCAGTCGTCAACGTCACCCCACACACCGAGCTGTGTGGCGAGCTTGGCATCGCCGAACAGCAGGTCCTGCCCTGGGCCTGGCGGGGCTCAGGGACCGCCCTGCCCTCCCGGGTCGTGCGGCTGGACGTCCGATGCTGATCGAACGGCTCGGACGCTGGTTCCTCGTACGGGCTGAGCGAGTGCCGTGGACCCCGCTCGTCGGGACAGCCCGAACCCTCCTGGCCCTGGGAACGCTCGGGACGCTGCTCGCCACCCCCGAGCGCTACCTGCTATCCCCCATCGTCGGGTCCGTCACGCCACCGGCGTGCATCGGCCCCGCCCGTGCGGCCTTGTGGTGCGTCGTCCCGCAGACCCACCGATCGCTCGCCCTGTGGGTCGCCGTGGTCGTACTGGCCTGGGCCGCTTCAGGGTGGCTCCCCCGCTGGAGCGCAGTACTGCACTGGTGGGTTTCGTGGAGCTTCATCTCCAACCTGACCGTGCAGGACGGCGGAGACCAGATCACTGCCGTGCTCACCCTGCTGCTCGTCCCGCTCCTGCTCACCGACCGCCGCCGGTGGCACTGGCAGGTCGCCCACGAGGACATCCACACGGCGTCCCCAACGCGTTGGGTCCTGGCCTACGCTGCCCTTGGCCTCATCGCCCTCCAGGTCGCCGGGCTCTACCTGCAGGCGGCGATCTCCAAGCTCGGAGTAGCCGAGTGGGCCGACGGGTCCGCGATGTTCTACTGGTTTAACAACTCGATCTTCGGGGCGCCGCCGTACCTCAAGCCGCTGACCAACCTCCTCACGAGCAGCCCGGTCCTCGTCGTGACCCTAACCTGGGGCTCGTTGGCAATCGAGTTCGCACTCGGTATCGCCATTGTCCTCGGACGCCCCGCCAAACGGGTCCTGCTCCTGCTTGGCCTGGTGTTCCACGACACCATCGCGCTGACAATGGGGCTCATCAGTTTCGACCTCGCGATGGCAGGTGCTCTACTGCTTTACCTCGTCCCGACCGAGGACGTGCGCTCGCTCCTACACGGCCTCTCACTGCCACGGTGGCGTCGTCGACCCTCGGCGCAGCCTGCCGCGTCGCCACCGACCCACCTCGTGCGCGCCAACCCTGGTCGGGTCTTGGTGCACGCAACTAAGGAAGCGGAATAGATGGGTCACTCATCATCCATCGCGCCGGCGCTGTTCATCGTTGCCGTCGTCGGCCTCATTGTGGTGCTGAGCCTGCGCCAGGCCCGCACCCACGACCTCGCCCAGGTCAAAGTCAGGGAGGACGAGGTCCGGATCCGCCCTCGCGGCGTCTTCGGGTTGGTCGCTCTAACCCGGGTCCTGACCATCCCGATAAGCCAGATCGACACCGCGGACCTGCTGCCCGGATTCGCCATGCCCCAGACGGGCGCGCTGCGGGTCGGGGGCGGGCAGTTCGGCACCATCTCGGCCGGCACCTTCGACGGAGACTGGGGGCGTGGCTTCTTTCTCACCAGCGGGGCCGAGCTATCCCTGCGTCTCGAGCTGACCGACAACTTCTATGACGTCGTCGTCATCGACACCCCGCTAGCTCGCGAGCTCGCCCAGACGATACGACGGGCCTCGAGCCGGTGAGCCTGACGCCGCGCTTTCCCTCGGCTCCGCCGCTGGTCGTCTTCCTTGTGGTGGCGTTCGGGCTGGCGTGGGGGGTTGAGGCGCTCGTGCTTGTCGTCGGTGGTGTCCCCCTGGCCTCCACGGCCGGCTCGGCCACGCTCGCGGCCGTCATGTTCGCACCCGCCCTCGCATCGTTGGCAGTAACTCGCCTCGTGACCGGTGGCGACTGGCGTGAGCGCGTCGGCCTGGGGCTGGGGTCGGGCCCCGCGGTCCTCGCGCGCAACTCCCTGATCGGCCTGTCCACCGTCGTCACGGTGACCGCCGCCGCGACCGTTCTCGGTGCCGCGACCGGTTGGTTCCGGCTAGACCTCACCGGCCTCTCCGGGGCACGGTTCGTCATGGCCCGTTCAGGGACCGCCGGGCACGGCCTCGGACCGAGAGAGTTCGTGCTCCTCGCCCTCGTCCAGGCCCTCCTGGCCTCGATCACGCTCAGCGCCGCCCTCGCGTTAGGCGAGGAGTGCGGTTGGCGAGGCTGGCTGCTGCCGCACCTCATGACGCGAGGTCGGATTCAGGCTCACCTCATCACCGGGGTGCTTTGGGGCGCCTGGCACGCCCCCCTAATCATTAAGGGCTACGAGTACGGCCCCGAGACCAACCCTGTCCTGGGCATCGGGCTCTTCATCCTCTTCTGCGTTGGGCTCGGGACCTTCCTCGGGTGGCTCCGGCTGCGCTCTGGCTCGGTAATCCCGTCTGCGGTGGCTCACGGCGCGGTCAACGCCTGGACGGTAATCCCGGTCCTCCTCGGTTCGAGTGACCAGAGCGTCCACAACCTCACCGCGCCGATGGTCGGCCTTCCTGTGGTTCTGGTGTGGGGTGCCGTAGCCATTGCCGTCCTCGGCCCGTGGCGTCGCGGCGCACCCCTGAGCACGCACCTCCGCGCCGCGACGCGGAGGGTCGGAGCTGGGTAGCAACACTGGGGTGCTCCAGCAACCGCCAGCATCCTCGCGTTACGGCTCTCGAACGAGCACCATCGGGGCGGTGATTCCACTGGAATCACCGCCCTGCTGACCCGACTTGTCCGGACACATGAGGGGGGCAGGTGTACCCCAGAAAGACACCGAACGGGCGCCTTCTTAACGCACGACCTTGTTTGGGGTGCTACCCAAGACCGCGGGCTGGGGCTACGGCAGGGGATCGCAGTCGACTGGCACCCGACGCCAAGTTACCGATGAGGGGTCTGCGGACAAGTAGAGGCCAAAGATTCGAACCGCGGGTCATTGTCGTACCATCTGCCGGTATGCCGGATCTTGGACAGTGGGTCGCCGCGCTCCCTGCGGCGGGAGCCGGGGCGAAAGCGCTACACGACACGTTCGGGCTCACTCGGGAACGACGCCTGCGCCGACACCTCGAGATCTACAAGGACTTGCCCACCGAAGTAGAGAAGGCACCCTTCGTCAGCGTGCTGGAAATCGAACTGAGCGACTTCACCCGGCGGGCCCACGTCCGGATGCACCGCAAGCTCGACGGCAGCACTATCGCGACGATGGGTGTCATCACCGTCACGACAACCGGGATGGCCCTCTTTCTGTGGTCGGTCGGGGATGGTCATGACTGGCCGGGGTGGGTTTACTTTCTCGCGAGAGCGGGATCTGTGGTCGCGGCCGTCTTCGGGATGGCTATGGTCGGCGTCGGAATGGGCCAGATCTGGAAGGATCAGGATCCGAACGAGACGGAGTGCTCATCAGACCCGGCAGCGGCCGCAGATGAGAACCCGCCCATCGATCCCCAAGCTGAGTAGCTCCAGTTCGCGCCGGCCCGGGCGCCGGGCCGATTCTTGCCGGGGGTGGTTATGCCAGGGTGCGGCAGGTGACACGCTCAGGAGGGCCGGGGCCTACCAGTAGGGCTTCCACCCGTTGATGCGTTGGCCGAGCCGGCGCAGTTCCGCCGAGACTTCTTGTCGCGTGACCGGGATCGGTTCGTTGGTGGTCAGCACGATCGCTTCCCCGATGCTCTCGAGTTGGAACTCCGTGAGGTCGGTCTTGTCAACGAGCTGGCGCAGCTGGTGGATGGCCGCGACGGCGTGCACGAGATCGGTCACGGGCAGCACCGGTACCGCTTCATCGAGCGCGTCACGGAACGGCACCTCGTAGAGCACGCCGCCGTGTCGGATTAGGTGGCTCGGCCGATGGGGGTACTTCGCGAGGTCAGGGTGCTTGATGGGTTCTTCACGCATGGGTGTCTGCTCGTCCTATTGTCCGTGGCGAGGCCGGGTGACCAGGGGTGTCAGCATGCCCGATCCGGGCCGGGGTGGGGTCAGTGGATGGATGGGCCGCGGGCGGGTCCGTCGTGGCGGGTGTCGTAGCGGCGTTGGTCGTCGCGTCGTCGTTGTTCCTCGCGTCGGCGTTTCTCGGCCTGTCGTGCTGCCTCGGTCGCGGGATCCTGCGGCTTGGTGCTGGTGTTGTGGACGGTGCCGGCCAGGGTCTTGACCGCATCGAGGCGGGCCTTCCGGTTGATGGCCGCGGAGGCTTCGAGTCGGTCGAGGCGAGCGGCGATGTCGGCGAGCTTGATGGCTTGGGCGCCTTGCTCGGCGGGTGGGGGGTGGTGTTGCCCGCTGGTGTCGTAGTTGATGGCGGCGGCGATGACTTCGGTGTAGACCATCTGCACGGCCTCGTCGCCGACCCGGTTGGCGGTGTAGGTGACTTGGTCGTCCCACTGCTCGGGCGGGAGGGCGGCGATGATGCCGGCGCAGGACCGGGCGGCGCCGAGCCGGGCGTGGGCCCATTGCTTGTCCAGGTCGGCGCCCCAGGCGGTGATGCGGGTGTCGATGAGGGACTGCGCCAGGGAGGGGGCCTGCTCGCCAAGGGTGAGCATGGTGGCCAGCATCTGCGGGTTGGTTTGGTAGAGCTCGGCGGGGTCGTTTGCGTCGGGGGTGAGCAGCTGCCGGGGGTCGGCGCCGCGGGCGGTGAGTTTCCAGTAGTCGGCTTCGGCGGCTTTGCGGCCGGCGGGGTCGTTGTCGGTGGCCACCAACACTCGCGGCCCGGCACCCTGTCCGGCGCCCTGTCCAACTCCGGGTCCGGTCAGGTTGGTGCCGGGGGTGGGGACGGCGAGCTGGTCGGCCTGGTGGTCCGTGAGCGCGGTCCCGAGGGGGGCGACGCCGACGTGGGCGGCGTTCCCGGCGAGGGTGACCGCGATCGCGTCGAGCGGCCCTTCGACCCGCACGAACGTCGCGCCGGCGGCGCGCAGGTCAGAAGTTTCGGGGGCGCCGAACAGGATCGTGCCCTTGCTGAACACGGCCGTGTCGGGGGTGTTGAGGTACTTCGGGATCCGGTACCCGTTCTCACCGGGGGTGTCGGCGTTGGGTGCTGCGCGGCCGATGAACCCGACCAGGTCGCGGTCGGTGTTGTGCAGGCCGAAGATGAGGCGGTCGCGGAAGAGGTCGATGGTGGTGCCGCGGCGGGTGTAGGCGGCCAGTCCGGCGTCGACCAGCTCGGCGTCGGTCGCTGATATGGCGGGGTCGGTCTTGAGGTGGTCGACCAGGGTGGTCCACCCGGCGGGTGCGTACCCGACCGCGAACCGGCCCTGCTCCAGCGGCGTCGGCGTTCTGGTCTCAGAGGTGTCAGTGGCGTCAGTGCTGTTGGTCGGGCCTGTGGTGGTGGCGGTGGGGAGAAGGTCGGTGCCCAATCGAGTCTTGACGTAGGCCGCGGCGGCGGACCCGGTGTACGCGGTGGCGTAGAAGTCCATCGCGGCCGTGTTCAGGGCCAGGACCCGCTCGGGCGCGGTGGTGGGTTGCAGCTCCTCGGGGGTCTCGAGGGGCGCTGGCGTCGTTGCGGCGACCGGGTCGGCGGGGTCGGGTGGGGCTTCGTCGTCGTCCGGTGGTGCGTCTTCGTCCCGGGCCGGCCCCAGCTCGTCCAGGTCGGCGGGGGCGGTCGGGACCGGCCGCCCCACCCGGTCGTCGTCGCCAGCATCAGCGTCGGGGTCGGGGTGTTGGGCTTGTTCGGTTTCGTCGTGGTCGCGGGCGAGGTTGTTGAGGAAGTCTTCTTCCTCGGCGTTGAACAGGTCGTGCTCGTCCGGGGTGGCGCCCTCGCTACCAGGGGCCGTCCCGGCGTGGTCGGGGTGTTCGGTGAGGTCGGCGATGCGCCAGGCCAGCGCGGTGGCCAGGTCTGAGACTGCGACTCCGTCGGGTTGGCCGATGCGGTCGGGGCCGATGAGGGCGATCGCGTCGGGGATGACCTGTTCGGGGGTGACGCCCCGGGTGCTGGCGGTGTGGACGGCCGCGACGAGGGCGGGCCAGTACGGGTCGGTCATCACCGCCAACGCCACGGCCTCGGGCAGGTGCGCGACCAGGAGGGCGCACCAGGGTGGGCGCAGGCGGGTGGCGCCGGAGCCAGCCGTGGCGGCCATCGCGGCGGCGGGGGCCAGGGTTGGGGCGAGGCGGTACCAGAGCGCGGAGGCGGGGTGCTCGTCCGGGACCGGGCCCTGCCCGGCGGCTTCGGACAGCAGGGCCGGGACGTCGAACCCGGCCGCGTTGGCCAGGTCCAGGCGCCGGTCCAGGACCGGCCAGTACGGGTCGTCCAGCACCCGCGGGCCGAGGTTGGTCAGGTCGGTGATGACGGGGCGCCAGAGGGTGCCGGCGGTCCCGGCCTGTTCGCGGGCGACCAGCGCGTCGATGCAGGTTTGGAGGGTGTTCTGGTGGTGTCGGGCCGCGACCTGCGGGTGGGGTCCGCCGAGGATGGTGCCTTGATCGTTGGTGTCGGTGACGCCGGTGACGGCCCGCCACACCAGCACGTCCCCGAGCAGCTCCCGGTCCGCGAGGATCGGGTGCGCCCACCGGGGCGCCGCTTCGGGGGCCAGATCCTTCGCGGCCTGACGAACCTGGGCGAGGTGGGTGACCACCAGGGCGACCCGGGCGGTCAGGTACACCCCCCACGTCGGATGCTCCCGCAGCTGCTGCGGGATGCCTTGAACCCATGGCAGCGGCCCGACCGGGCCGGGATGGGCGCCGGTGACGCGCCAGTGCAGCACCGCGGCCCGGTCCCGCGCGGTCGTCAGCTCCCGCGACTCAATGGCAGCGGTCAACGCTCCGTTGGGGTCGGTCCCGTCCAGGGCGGTCAGGGCGAGCTCCCCGCGCAGTGCCTCCCAGGCCGGCTCGGACGTGAGCCCGGGCAGGGTCTTCTCCGCGTGCGCCTCGAGCTGCGCGACCTTCTCGGGGCCGAGCAGCTCGGTCGCGGCGACCCCGAGCGCGTCGACGTATCGGGGCGCGGACCGGCCCAGTTTGGTGGTGGCCTCGTGCTGGTGGCGGATCTCCGTCGTGGCGGAGCGTTGCGACCCGTCGACGGCCAGCACTTCGGTGACGGCTTCCCCGGCGGTCGGGGGTTTGATCCGTTCGGGGCGGATCATGGCGTGGGGGTCGCCGTCGCCGGCGGTGGCGAGGTAGGCGTGGTTGGCTTCGCGGCCGCGGGTCATCCCGACGTAGAGCAGCTGGCGGGTCTCCCCACCGGAGAGGGCGCTGTGGCTGGTGTCCACGGTCGCGCCCTGGGCGCCGTGGAAGGTGCACGCGTACCCGAGGTCCACCTGCTCGGCGACGTACTCCGCGGGCAGGGTGATGGTCCGCTCCGTCGCCGCGTGCCGAACGGTCAGCTGCCCGCCCCGGTGCGCCGCGATGACGGTGAACCGGTCCCCGTTCTTGACCCAGTCCGTGGCGGTGATCCCGAGCCGGCGGTCGTTGCGGCGGGTGATGACCAGGTCCCCGGCGGAGGCCTCCAGCCCGGAGGCCAGCACGACCGTCCGGGCCCGATCCTGCGCGGCCTGCTCCCGCTCGGCCTGCTCCCGGTTGGCCTGCCCGGGCCACCGCGGCCGCCACCGGCCCCCCTGACCGTCCTGCCGCTCCCCGGCCTCGGTCTCAGCCTCGGTGGCGTCAGCGTCGGCGTCGTCGGCGTCAGTGTCGTCAGGGTCGGTGTCGGGGGCGGGTTGGGTGGCGAGGCGGTGGGCTCGCGCACGGGCGTTGAGGTCGGTCACTATGTCGTTGGTGGAGGCGAGCATGAGGCAGGTCTTGCCCGCATCCGTGTCGGCCATCCAGGCCTCGAAGACCTGGTCGGCGACGGTCGACTCGTCGGCCTGGTGGACCCGGCCGCGGTCGAGGTAGAACCCGAGCGCTTCAGGGTCACCCGCCCGCAACGCCAGGGTGGCGGCGCCTTCGGCCGGGTCGGTGAACCGCATCAGCTCGGACAGGGTGACGGCGCCGACTTCTTCGGCGATATCGCGCAGGGCCCCGCCGGCGGCGATCGCGGCGAGCTGCTGGTCATCGCCGACCAGGCGCACCGACCCACCCCGGGCGGTGACGTACCGGGTCGCCATCGCCAGCTCGAGGGTGCCGGCCATCCCGGCCTCATCAATCAGCACCAAGGTCTCGGGGCCGATGCTTTCGCCCCAGTCCGGCATGAACCCGCCGGTCCGGATCGAGTAGGTGAGCCGGGCCAGGGTGTCGGCCTGGCCGCCGGTCGCGTCTCCGAGCTCTTTCGCGGCCGCGGCTGAGGGAGCCAGCCCGATGACCTGCCCACCACTGTCCGTCCAGGCCTTCGACAGCACACTCATGGCGGTGGTCTTGCCGGACCCGGCCGGGGCCAGGGCGAGCTGGAGCCGGGCGCCGGAGGTCGCCATCTCCGTCACGAGCTGGACCTGGCCCGGGTTGAGGGTGACCCCGTTCGCGGCCTGCTCCAGCAGCGCCAACCCCAGGGTCGTCTCATCGACCACCCGCCCACCGGCCTCCCCGGCGGTGGTGACCAGGTACGCCTCAGCGTCGAGGATCTCCGTCGTGGTGTACAGCTGGGACTTGGCCTGGACGTAGACGCTCTCCCCGTCCGCCCGCCGCAACACCGCGGGCTCCACCACGGCCTCCACACCTGGCCCGCCGTCGCGCTTCTCGGGCGAGCCGGCCGGGGTGATTCCAGTGGAATCACCACCCGCTTCCGTGTCTGCCGCGGCCGCGCTCTCTTTGGCGTCGGCGCTCTCCTCGGCACCCTCGGTGACCTTCGCGGTGGTTTCGGTGGCTGTCTCGGTGGGGCTCTTCTCGGGGGTGAGTTCGGCGAACTCGGGCGGGATGATCGCCACCGACCGCTGCTCGCCGAGGGCTTCGGCGACGACGGCGTCAACAGTTGTGTCGAGCAGGTCGGCGGTCAGGTCCAGCCCACGGGCCAGGCGGGAGGCTTCGGCGTAGACGTGGGCCCACTGGAACCTCGCCCTCGAGAGCTGGACCGTGTACAGGGCCCGCTTCGCGAGGTCGGTGATCTGCGTGTCGGTCAGTTCTTCCGCCGGCTGTTCCTCCTGCTCGCCGCCGGCGGTGGCCTTGGTCGCGGGCCGGGTGGTGACGGTGGCCAGCATGGCCTCCACAGCCCGGGAGCCGCCGAGGACGTCTTCGGCTTGCGCGGCCCAGGTGGCGCGCTGCTCGGCCAACGACCGGGGTTCGTGCTTGGCCTCGCGGGTGGCCAGCGTCGCCTGCTGGGCCAGCTCGACCGCCTCTTTCGGGGTCGGTGGCCGGCCGTGGTCGGCCTGGAAGTCGCGGGCCAGCTCCTTACGGACCACGTCGATGGCCGCGCGCCTCTTGGACCAGGCCCTGATCAGCTCGGCCGGGACCCCGACGACTTCACGGATGACCCGCTTGCCCTCCGCCAGGGACTTCTCGGTCGGGGCGAAGGTGACCCCGAGCCGGTCGGTCACCTCGTGTTCGAGGCGGGTGTTGTACCGCTCGGACGCGGCGACCACGGCCCGGTGCAGCACCGCCCCGTCCAACGCCAACCACTTGCCCTCACCGGCGGACTGGACCTTGTTCGAGACCGCGACGTGGGTGTGCAGGTCCGGGTCCCCGGCCCTGGAGTCGCGGTGCGTGAAGGCGGTGGCGACCAGCCCGGTGACATCAACCTGACGCACCCCTTGGGCGCCGACCCGGGTGTAGGCGACCTCCCGCTCCAGCCAGGCGATGGTGTCCTTCACGGCCGCCTCGTGCGCCGCCTCAATCTTCGCGGAGTCTTCCGGCGCGGCCAGCGCCCACAACGTCGACACCGACTTCACCGGTGAGAAGGTCAGGTCGTACCCGGCGACCGCGAGACGGGCCGGGCGTGAGGAGCGGGCGATGTGACCGGCCAGCTCCCGGTCATCGAGCGGGGCCCGCCCGTACTGCTCCGTGAAGGTTTCCCGCCCGACCGTCGAGCGGATCCAGGAGCGTTCCTCCGCCGGGACCGGCGCGTCATACGACCGACCCTGGTCGGTGTTCCACTGCCGGTACGCCAGGGTCACTTGCGTGATGAACGCCGACGGTTCGTCGTCGTACTTCGCGAACGGCCGCCCTAACGCCGAAGAAGCGATCGCTACCTTCACGGTGCCCCCGGCCGCGATGACCGCCTTCTGAAGCTCGTCGGCGTCGGGGTGGCGCCCCTCCCCGAACAACGCCTTCATCTGCGCCTCGGACACCACCGCGCCCACCTCGACACCGGCGATGCCGGCCAGGCCGGTCCCGAGCCAGGTGCCGGGGCGTTCGCCCTTCTCGGTGTAGTAGTCCGCCAGTGCGACCCGGCCCAGTTCTGAGCTGTCGGCCGCAGCGACCTGCCGGGTCAGGTACGTGTACCCGTCCCCCGCGGTCAGCTTGTGCAGGCTCATCATGCCGCCGCCACCACCCTCGCCTGCGTTGTCTGCTGTGCGCCCGTTTTGGGGGTGCTTGGCTCCAAGGATGCCACGCGGCGCAGCGAAACGGACCAGAGTGCAAGAGGTGTGTCAAAGTCGGTAGTCGTGCCTTGGGTCGATTCGGGGGTGGTCGGGGTAGCGTGAGGCGTGCTGGAAGGTTCGGTGGGTCGCGGTTCGGCGTTATGCATGGGTCGTCACAAGGTCTGAGGGGAAGCGTGGTTCGGATGGCGGGTAAGGGTGCGGTCGCTGCTCGGGAACGTGCGCGGTTGGCGAAGGTGAAGCGGTACGCCGACCAGGCGAAACGCGAGCAAAGAATCGAGGACACGGTCACCGAGTTCTACCTCGCAGCCGACGCGTACGAGGCCGCACTCGCGGCGATGACGACCGCCCGGGCGGCCATGGCCGCCCACGTCGAAACGCTGATCGGTGACCTCAAGGAACCCGTCGCCGGGGTCGCGGTCCTGTGCGACCTCACCGCCGCGCAGGTGCGCGCGCTGCGCAAGGAAGCCACCACAGCCGGCGCTGACACGGCCACGGTGGATACCGAAACCTCGCCAGGCCAGGAGCTCGACTCGTCGGAAACCACGACCCCGGACGAGCCAGAACCGGGTGGCTCACAGATCGAAGATGGTGCTGCCGGCGAACGCGACGGCGACGAGACAGGCGCGGGGTCTGAGCAGAAACGGGCCTCGTGATGGCCGCGCTCGGCCACGACGAGCATCTCGAGCTGTACCACCGAACGACCCGGGCCCGGGCCGAACAGGTCACCCGGACCGGCACCTGGCCGGCCGGCGGACACGGTGATGAGGTGATCGCCTCGACGCACCGCGACGGGCAGGCCGGCGGCGCCGGAGACGCCATTGTGGCGTTACGGATCCCGCCGGACCTGGCCCGGGAGGTGGCCGACTTCAGCGACGGCGAACAGGACCATCACCTCCACGTCGAGCAGCTGCGACCCGCACATGTCGCCCTCGCCTGGGACACCGACTACCTCCCCAGCAGCGACACGCACGCCGAACGAGGAGTCGAAACCAGCACCACCGGCGTCACCGAACCCGCCCTGTTGGCCGAACCGGAACCCACCAGAGTCGAGGTCGACCGCGACGCGGATGCCGCGATCGCGGCCGATGATTTCACTGGAATCATCGGCAGGAATCTGCCGGTGGCGGGCGAGCCGGAACCGCCGCAGGTCGACCTGCACCTGGGCGAGGCGGTCTACCGGCAGGCCGCAGCCCGGGCCGGGTTCACCCCCGAAAGTGTCGCGGCAGCCGAGGTCACGATCGAGCAAGCCGTGACCCGGCAAGCCACCAGCAATGCAGCCCGGCTGCACGCGTTGGCCGACCAAGTCTCGACTGCGGCGGCCTCACGCGGACCGGCACCGACCGCCTCGGCCACCACCGCGCCGGGCCCGACTGCCCCTCCCCCACGGGTCGAGGTGGCCCGGGCCCGCGCCGTCTCGGCGCAAATCTGGGACGACACCCGCGACGAGTACGACCCGCCGGCCCAGACCCAACGCCGCTGACCACCTCGAGCCGAACGGCCTGGCCCGCGGCAAACGGCAGGAAGGAAAGGGGGTCACCGGGTGTCGACCACAGAGAGCAGCGACGCGTCACGCGCCGCGCTGCGGGCCGCCCTGCGCGACCCCGACGTCATCGCCCGGTACCGGGCCAAGATCCACCCCGAGAAGGTCAACGGGTGCACCTGGTGGGTCGGCGCTCTGACCGCGAAAGGTCACGGGCGTTTCTGGGTCGGCCCCGACCCGACCCGGTCCCGGGCCGGGTTCGTCGTCATCGCGCACCGCTTCGGCTACGGCCTCGCGTACGGCATCGACGCCCTGCAGCGGGCGCCGCTGCTGGCGCACGCCGTGTGTGACAACCCGATGTGCCAAGACCCCACCCACCTGAGGCCGTCCACCATCGCGGAGAACTCGGGCGACTGGGCCATCCGCCGGCACCGGCTCGGCGGACACCTCCGCGACCGGCGCGGCGCCCGCGGCCGCGCCGAAGCCATCCGCCAAGCCCTGCGCGACGGACTCGACCCCTACGAGGTCCTGCAGGCCGGGATCCCCGACGTCGAACGTGACCAGTTGCCGCTCTGGTAGTTGGCCTTGAGCGTGAGACATGACCGCAGTTGGGCGCCAGTTTCGACCGCATTGGCGACGGCGACGCGCCACAGCTTGTGCGTGAGAAGTGACCGCACTGGCGCGCATATCTCGCGTGGTTATCTTCCCGCTACGCGGCATGTGAGGAAGTCGCGGAGGGCTCACAGCTCCGCGGAACTGGGGTCCTGTTCGCAAGCATTGAATCGCGAGTCCGCGGTGCTGAATGGGAACTGGGGTCGGTTGACCTGACCTTGCTTGATGCCGATGCGGTCTTTGACGTACTGGCGCTTGGTGTACCCCGATGGGGCCAGGCCGGTGCTGACCAGGCACTCCGTCACCAGGGCCTCCCAGTCAGCCCGGGTTGGGTTCTTGGTGATTTCTGCGTACAGGCCTTCGATCGTCAAGGTGGTGCCGGCGCTGCACTTCGTCATGACCTGGTCGTTGACCGCGCTGGCGGTGAGCGAGTAGGTACTTAACCCGTAGGCATCGGGAGTCGCGGCGATGGTGACTCCCTTGGCCTTGGCGCAGTCGACCAGCTTTTGGACGGACATCTCGTACTCTCCTCGAGTGATGGTCCCGTCGGCGAACACTTTGCGTTCGAAGTCGGACACGGCCGACTTGCCAGCGGCAACGACGTCGTCGTAATAAGGACTTTTTGCGACCGGGCCGGGCTGCGCCGTGGCTGCATGGAGGCGCGGCTCGCTAGTTGTACACGCGCCAAGAAGAGGCGGCAGCACCACCGCGGTCAGGGCAATGAAGATTCGAGCACGTTGGCGCCGGACTGCCCCTTGGTGCCTGAAGCGGTCAAGGGGTTGGCTTACAAGACCCAGATGTGTCCTCACGGGTCCCATCATTGACCCTGGTGTCGTAGAACGGGTCGGCGCTTCGGCAAGGCGTGACCCCGACAACTCAACTTTGAGCCACAGGGACGGGTGAAACTGGCCTCGCTCGGCCCACCACGCCAACGCGCTCTCCGCGGCAAAAGCAGTTGAGTCCGTAGCGTTGGTGTACGACGACACCGGTGAGCGTGTCCTGCAGACGTAGGCGCGGTCACCGCGTGATCCTTCGAGTGAACCTCTCACAGCACTCTCGAATGGAGCATCACGATGACCGCGAACACCAGTATTGACCCCGAAGCGTTTCTGCACGAGCAGCTGGCCCAGGCCAGCCCTGACCTGATGCGTGAGCTGCTCGGCACGTTCATCAACGCCCTGTTGTGCGCCCAGGCCGACACCGTGTGCGGCGCGGAGTACGCCACCCGCACCCCGGAACGGGTCAACAGTAGGAACGGGTACCGCCACCGGGACCTGCACACCAAGGCCGGCACCCTGGATGTGGCGATCCCGAAGCTGCGCGAGGGGACCTTCTTCCCGGACTGGCTGTTGGAGCGCCACCGCCGCGCCGAGGCGGCGCTGACCACGGTCGTGGCGACCTGCTACCTGCTCGGGGTGTCCACCCGGCGGATGGACAAGCTGGTGCGCTCGTTGGGGATCACCGGCCTGTCCAAGTCGAAGGTGTCGCAGATGGCGACCGACCTCGACGAGCAGGTCGCCGCGTTCCGCACCCGCCCGTTGAACGAGGGCCCGTACACATTCCTCGCGGCCGACGCCCTGACGATGAAGGTCCGCGAGGACAAGCGGGTCGTGAAGGTCGCGGTGATGGTCGCCACCGGGGTCAACGCCGACGGGTACCGCGAGGTCCTCGGGATCCACACCACCACAACAGAATCGAGCGCCGGCTGGCTCAGCTTCTTCCGGGACCTGAGCGCCCGCGGCCTGTCCGGTGTCGCGTTGGTGACCTCTGACGCGCACGCCGGGCTGATCGAGGCCATCGGGGCCACGTTGCCGGACGCGTCCTGGCAGCGGTGCCGGACCCATTACGCGGCGAACCTGATGGCTATCACCCCGAAGAGCCAGTGGGGCTGGACCAAGGCGCTGCTGCACAGCGTGTATGACCAGCCCGACGCGGCCAGTGTCCACGCCCAGTTCGACCGGGTCCTGGAAGGGCTGGCTGGCAAGCTCCCGAAGGTGGCTGAGCACCTCGAGGCCGCGCGGGAGGAGATCCTCGCGTTCACCGTGTTCCCGAAGGAGATCTGGCGCCAGATCTGGAGCAACAACCCCCAAGAGCGCCTCAACCGGGAGATCCGCCGCCGCACCGATGTCGTGGGGATCTT